>JBBSEY010000106.1:0-10372 GCA_038239265.1 Gemmatimonadales bacterium
ATGTCGTTCGGATTGATGTCTGCGGCACGATTCGGCGCAGCGACACCAGCCGTCGGATCTTCCGCCATCATGACGGAGTTGTCGATCGGTACACCGTCTACGACGAACAGCGGCTGCGCATCGCCCGAGAGCGACTTGATGCCGCGGATGCGGATGTACGCCGACGCACCTGGATCGCCAGACTGGCTGGTGACGTTGACGCCCGGCGTCTTGCCGGCAAGCGCCTCGACGATGTTGTTCTCATGCGACTTCGTGATCAGCGTCGAGTCGACGGTGGACACCGCCGTTCCGAGCTTCTCAATGGCGCTCGACAAGCCGACACCGGTGACGACGATCTCGCCGAGCCGGAGTGGATTGATGTCGAGCGCGAAATCCTGCGTGACGTTGCCCGCGAGCGTGATCGTCGCGGCCTTCGCCTTGTAGCCGATCAGGCGAGCAGAGATCGTTGCCTGCTGGCCATGTGCGCGCGCGGCCGGGACAACGAGCGTGTAGCGCCCATCATCGCGGGTGAGCGTGACGGAGCCGAGCCCTTCAACGGTGACACTAGCCGTACCGAGCGGCGCACCGCCCTCCGCACTGGAAACCCGCCCAGTGATCGTGACGGCTTCCTGCGCAACGGCGAGAGCCGGAAGCGCAACAAGCGCACACACGACGGCAATAACTGACTTGACAGAACGTCCCATGCTTCCTCCTTGCCACCTCTTCCAAAAGGTGTGTGGACGACGATGGATCTTGTCTGGTTGGCGATCGAGCGCATGCGAAGTTCGCATTGCGCCATCCCTCTCATACCGCTCGGGTCACCCCTCCTCATGGCGGTTCGATTGCATGCGGCGGCACGACACGCATGGGCGACCTCGGAATAGCGTCCGAGTCGCCCGACGAAATTGCCCACTCCAACGATCCCGATATGGAACTTTCCTTATTCCCTATCGTAACCGAACAGTCACGAACATAAAGTGTGGTACCACACAGTGCAAGAATCCGGTGAACTGTGACAAATCCATTGGGGACAATCTGTTGAGGCCGGTTATACCCCCCGTGGCGACATCGCCAACCGCTGCCGTATGTTCCGTCATGCTCCGCCTATCTCCGCGCGTCGCCCGGTGCCTCATCCTCCCAATCGCGCTGGCGAGCTCGGCCCCTGCCATCACGGCCCAGCGGCTCAGCGACAGCGTCGAGGCCGGGAAGATCACGCACCCCCACCCACGCGCACTGGTGCTTGGTATAGTAGGCGCGCTCCTCGGCGGGGTCGCCGGCTACGGCTTCAGCAAGGGCGGCGGGCAAGGCGGAGCGGGAATGGCCCTCGTGGGCGCTGCCGGCGCGGGACTCGCCGGATTTTTCGTGGGCCGCCAGCTCGACGAGCGCCGCGCAATGGCGTATCACGGCGCGCCGTCGCTCAAGATCCCGAACGTCGGGATTACCCTCGACGGCGAGCCCAACGTCCTCACGGTCCGCGACGGAACAGCGGCGGTCGGCGGCAGCACCGGCGTCGAGCTCTTCTCCGCCATGGACCCTCGCCTCATGTCGCTAGGCACGCGTGCCGCCGGGCTGCACGGCATCGGTGCGATCGACATCGCGCCTCGCACCTCGTGGCTCGTGCTGGGCTCGCGCAACGGCCTCTACATCTACCCTCCGCAAAAGGGGCCGGGGGTGCTCGTGAAACGTGCCACCGTCAGCGCAATCGCCACGGCCGATACCCGTATCTTCATCGCGACGGGCAACCGTGTCGAGAGCGTGCCGGTGAGCGCGGACTCCGAGCGCGCCTGGCCGGGCACGACACTGAGCGCACCGGTGCGCGACGTGGTCCTCGATGAGGCGCGCGCCGTGCTCTGGGCCACGACGGACCGTGAGCTGGTCGCGCTCCACATCATCGGAGACTCGCTCGAGCGGATCGGCTCGATCGCGCTCCCGGGGGTGGGTCTCCGTGTGGTGATCGATCGCGGGCTCGCGGCCGTCGCAATGGGCGAGAAAGGCGTGGCGCTCATCGACATCACGGATCCGCGTGAGCCGAAGACACGTGCGGGGTGGAGCGATGCACGCTTCGCCTACGACGTGTCGATCGATGGCTCGCGTCTCTTCGTCGCCGCTGGACCCGAGGGTGTCTATCTCGTCAACCTTGCGGGGGAGGCGCCCAAGACGATCGGGCTCGCGCGCTCGCTCGGCTTCGCCTCCGCCATCGCCTCCCACGATGGGCATACGTTCATTCTCGATCGACGCTCGAACGCGCTGCGGCGCATCATCTCCACCTATTAGTAGAGGCGCACGTGCACAGCAGGCTCCCACTCTCTGCGGCCATTGCCGCTATCACGATCGCCCTGGCGTGCAGCAAGAGCTCGAGCGCGAACGCCGCCACGACTCCCACCGACGCCACCGCAGGCCCCGATAGCGCCCTGCTCCGCCGCGCGGACCACGCGCGCATCCTCGGCAATGCCGCGGCTTCGGTGTGGGTGGTCGAGGTCAGCGACTTCCAGTGCCCGTTCTGCCGACAGTTCCACGAGGAGAGCTATGCGGAGCTCAAGCGCGCGTACGTCGATTCTGGAAAGGTGCGTCTCGCGTACGTGAACTACCCGCTGCCGATGCATCACAACGCGTTCGCAGCGTCCGAATCGGCGATGTGCGCCGCGGCACAGGACAAATTCTGGCAGATGCACGACGCGCTGTTCGTGACCCAGAAGCAGTGGGAGGCGCTCCCCGCGCCGCAGCCGATGTTCGACTCGCTCGCATCCGCCCAGGGGGTAGAGCTCACCGCCTTTCGAAAATGCGTTGGGGGACACATCACCAAGCCGATGATCGAAGCGGACATCGATCGCGCATCGAAGGCGGGGGTGGAGTCCACGCCGACCTTTCTCATCGGCGGAATGATGGTCACCGGCGCGCAGCCCGTCGCGAACTTTCGCCGCGTGATCGACTCGGCGCTCACGGCCGCAGCGAAGCACTGAGCGGTGGCGCGCACACGGGGGAACTAGAAGTCGTTGAGCGCTAGTCGCCGCGGAGCGCCGCGCTCGGGTCGACGCGCGCCGCCCTGGCGGCTGGGACGAGACACGCGCCCAAGGTGACTCCGGCCAGGAGCACGCAGACGGCGACGAGGGTCGCCGGGTCGTTCGGCGCCACGCCGTAGAGCAGCGACCGCAGGTAGCGCGCGACCCACCGCGGGCCGGATGCCGAGTGTGCGAAAGTACGTCCATGAAACGCGATCGCCCTGCACCCGCTCGGGATCGTCCTTGTCGGAGAGTGTGGGCTGCCAGTCGCCGAGTGCCGCGGCTCGTTCGAGCGTCCGGGATTGCGTGAGGAGATCGCGAAAGGTCGCGAAGCCGACATTGTCGCGCGCACCATCTGGATCGCGCTCCCACACGAGCACCAGCTGTCCGGCGTCCGGATATGGGAGCGGGCGAAGCAGCACGGGCTCCACGACGCTGAAGATCGCCGTGGTGGCTCCGATCGCCAATCCGAGCGTGAGCACAGACACGATTGTAAACGCCGGCGATCGACGCAGCAGTCGCGCCGCCACTCGCAGGTCGGAGAAGAAGGAATGCAAAAGGCCGCCGCCGAGCCGCGGATGGCGATGGAGCTGCCACAGCGCCGAGAGCGTCTCGCCGAGCATCCAGAGTGATCCGCGGTCCTGCTGCTCGATCAGATCTCCGATCACCGGCGAGGCGAGATCCGGGAGGAGCGATCGCTCGAGAATCCAGATGCAGACGCGTATCATGTGGTGGGCTCGAGTCCGACATCCAATCCGGACGCCATGCGCCTGAGCGACTTGAACGTCGACTGCAGCGCCTGTTTGCCCGCGGCACTGACGACGTAGCACCGGGTTCGTCGACCGCCGCGCTGGCTCGTGGGCTCTCCGACGTGCGATGTGACGAGTCCCTTCGCCTCGAGACGACTGAGCGTCTTGTAGAGAGTCCCGAGCGTCAGATCTCGCGCAGCACGCCGTTCGATCTCATCGTGGATCGGCACGCCATAGGCGTCGCGGCCAACGCGCATGACCGCCAGGAGCACCACTTGTTCGAGCTCACCGAGCATGGTCCACCTATGTCAGACAATGTCTGTAATATGATGCTGGATTGCGTGCGCGCAAGAGAAAGGTGCGGCTGGAGGGCTTCCACGTGCCGTTTGCGGCTCGCGCTGAGCGTGGGTGCGGTCGAGCGCCTCTGGCACCATTTCTCTTTTCGCGCGAGAATTCCGAATGCATTTCCCGCGAGAGCTCGCAACCTCGACTTTCTCTGTTTTCCCGGGTCGCGGCGGATGCGAAATGGGGCTCGCCGACGCTTTCGCGACGACGAGCCCCACGATATTCGACCGAGCGGCGAGGACCACCGGTCTATCCACGACTTGCGCCTTAACGGCTTCGAGCGATCCTCGCCGCCTGCTGGTCACTAGACAATGGATCACCTCCTCTTTGAAGGGTTCGACATTGGGCGGAAACCTTCACCCCGCGCCGCGCTGCGTTGTCCGCGCGCGACGTTCGGCGGAAAGACTAACGATGCGACGATTCGTGCGCAATATCTCCGGAGTCCGGATGCGCTCGCTCCCCTTCACCACCATCGCATCGTGAACTTTCTCCTCGGCGGCGCCTACGAAGGCGCCGTGCAGCTCGCGCGCGCGGCCGCCGCGTTCGCGCCGCCGCGCGGCGGAAAGGTCGTCGCCACGCTCCGCGCTCGCCGCGGCATCCGCGAGCGCTATCAGCAGTGGAATCGCGAGTCGCGCACGAGCGGGCGCCCACTCGTCTGGATGCACGCCTCCTCCGTTGGCGAGGGAATGCAGGCGCGCCCGGTGCTCGAGCTGCTGCGCACGGAGCGGCCCCAGCTCCAGCTCGCGTACACCTTCTTCTCGCCCAGCGCCGAGCAATTCGCGCGCACGCTCGGCGCGGACTTCGCCGAGTATCTGCCATTCGATTCGCGGGGCGACGCGCGGGTGGCGCTCGACTCGCTCTCTCCCCGTGTGCTGGCCTTCTCCAAGCTCGATGTATGGCCGGCGCTGGTGGCCGAGGCGCGGGCGCGAGGAGTGCGCACGGCGTTACTCAGCGCCACACTCACGAGTGGATCCGCGCGCCGTTCGTGGTTCTCCCGCGCCTTCACACGCGCGGCCTACGCCGCATTCGATGCCGTGGGTGCGGTCGACGAAGCGGACGCGATGCGGCTGCTCGAGCTCGGCGTGCGGGAGCAGGCGATCACGGTGACTGGCGATACCCGCTTCGATCAGGTGTGGGCGCGCGCGCAGGATTCGCCTGGGCGCGAGGCGCTGCTCGGGCCGCTCCGCAGCGACCGGCCGACGCTCGTCGCGGGGTCGACGTGGCCGGCGGACGAGAAGGAGCTGCTCCCCGCCTGGATCGCCATGCGCTCGCAGGTGCCGGACGCGCGGCTCATCATCGCGCCGCACGAGCCGACGCACGCGCATCTCGCGCACATCGAGCGATGGGCGGGGGCGCACAGGCTCTCGCTCACACGCACGAGCGCGATCTCCACTCCGCGATGGGAGGCGAGCGCGGACATCGTGCTCGTCGACGGCGTCGGGCTGCTCGGGGATCTCTATGCGCTCGCCGACGTCGCGTACGTGGGCGGGGGCTTCCACGGCGCGGGGCTGCACTCGGTGCTCGAGCCGGCGGCGTTCGGCGTGCCGGTGCTCTTCGGCCCGCGCCATGACAAGAGCCGCGATGCGGCAACGCTGATCGCGAACGACGCCGGCGCTTCCGTCACCGATGGCTCGGCGATCACGGCGCGCCTCGAGGCGCTGCTCACGCGCCCGGATACGCGCGGCGCGGAGGGCGCGCGTGCAAAGGAGATCGTCGAGAAGGGGCGCGGCGCCGCGACGCGCTCGGCGGCGCTGGTGACGGGATTGTTGGAGGCGTGATTGTAGCGCCTGGCCGAGTGGATCCTTCTCGCCAGGGCAAGCCAACGCTCGACGCTGCCCTCTAATCCCCCGCCGCGTGGGCGCCCGCGCGGACGCCGGCTCGTGACGGATGGTGGAGCAGGAAGCCCTGCACGAGCGGCACGCCGAGTCGCTTGACCGTCTCCAGCTCCTCGGCGCGCTCGATCCCTTCGGCGATCACCATCGCGCCCTGCTCCTTCGCGAAGACGACCATCGTTTCCACGAGATTCTGCTTGATAAAGTTCGTATCGATCGAGTTGATGAGCGAGATGTCGAGCTTGATGAAGTCGGGCTCGAGGTTCGCGATCGAGCCGAGTCCGGCGTAGCCACTGCCGGCATCGTCGACGGCGAAGCGGAAGCCGCGCTCCCGAAAGGAGCGAAGGCGCTCGCGGAACTTGGGGTAATCCTTGATCGCGGTGCGCTCCGTGATCTCGAGGACGATGCGCCGCGGATCGATCGAGTCGAGAACGCCGAAGCCCGGATCCGCGAAGTCGTGCGGGTCGACGTTCACGAAGAGCAGCTGGTCGCCGCGCAGCAGATCCTTCGCACCGGAGAGTGCGCGCGAGCGGCACAGGCGGCTGAGCTCCCACACGAGATCCGCCTCGGCCGCGACCTCGAACATCACCTCTGGGCTCCTGAGCCCACGCGGGACGCCGCGAGCGAGCGCCTCGTAGCCGAAGATCTCGCCGCTCTCCGCAACGACGATCGGATGAAAGTCCACGTAGACCTCCCCCGCGTGCAGCACGCCCTTGAGCGCCGCGGTGCGCCGCACGCGCTCACGCTGCTCGACGCTGCGCGCGGCGTTCGCCGCCTCGCGCACGCCACGGTAGATCAGGCGCTCGAAGCGAATCTTCGGAGTGTAGTACACATGCGACGATCCGATGTAGATATCGAAGAGCGAGGAGACATCCTCTCCGTGGATCTCCTCGAGGCGATTGGCGACGAAGAGCTGGAGCTGCCGCCCAACCTCGGTGATCTGGATGTCGGTGGGGACCGCCTTCCCCCTGTCCGGAATCTGGAGGAAGATGAAATCGTCATCGTTGGCGAAGCCCACCATCATGCGCGTGGTGCCGAGCGATCGCGATTCGAGAAATTCGCGCACGGCGGTGGAGGTGGTCTCGAGCACCTGATCGAGCTTCTCCCACCCGTAGATCTCCTCGATTTTCGAGTAGCGGACGAAGTTGAGGTAGTAGATGATCACCTCGCCGCGATCCTTGATCATCCCGCGCGTGCGCTCGAGCATCACCGGGAGGGTGGGCATCCCGGTGAGCGGATCGTAGAGCATCTCCTCGTACTCGACGTTGTCGATGCGCTGCGAGAGCGCCAACCCCTGTGTGGCGACGCGCGCGAGCGCGGAGCGGATGCGCCACGCGATCTCCGCCGCTGTCGCCGAAGCGAGATACCATTCATCGACGCGGAACTCGATCGCGCGGCGGTACGCGATGTCGTTCTCCCCCACGAGAATGACGGGGATGCGGCGCGCCCCCGCGCGCTCGACGATCGTGCGCAGCAGCGAGGGATCGTCCGTCGTCGCCACGATCGCACGCGCGGAGGCGTGGGCATCGATTGCCGCGGCGAGGTGCTCCGCCGAAGGACTCGAGAGGAGGTCGAGCTGGAGTATGGCCGCCGCTTGGGCGAGAGCCCCGTCGGCGCTGTCGGAGAGCAGGTAGGCGCGCGGGGCGGATTTCATGCGGGGGGAATCACGAGCGCGAGATTGCGCCGGACACGCAATTCGAGATCGGCGAGATCGAGTGGCTTGGTGATGTAGTCGTCAGCGCCCGTCTGAATTGCCGACTGCTTGTCGTTCCAGTCGGCGAGTGCCGTCAGCATGATGATGCGAACGGAGCGGCCGTGGGCAGGGTGCTGACGCATCAAGCGGCATACTTCCCAGCCGCTGCGTCCGGGCATCAGCACGTCGAGCAGCACGAGCGGCGGTCGGGCGGAATCGAAGAGCGCGAGGGCCTCGTCGCCATCGTGCGCAACGATCACCGGAAAGCCGCGCGATTCGAGCAACGCGCGAACGATCTCCGCGTTGTCGTCGTTGTCATCGACCACGAGTATGGCTTGCGCGGCTGACGAGGAAATAATCGCTCCTGGCCGGAAGTGCACAAACTACAGGACCCGCTCGAGCGACGGCCGCATCGCGACCGTGCGCTCCACGAAAAGCTAGCGACGCGGGACCATGTTCGGGCGATAAACGACGCCCACACCGAACGACGTTCGGCTCGGACTGTTGCCGAGGCCGCCGACGGTGAGCGCCGCGGTGACGCCGATCGTCTTCGTCACATCGAGACGAGCGCCGATGTCGAAATTGAGCTTGAGATCCGTCCCTTCGTTGCCGCAATTGCTCGCGCAGATGTCGACGGAGAGACGCGGGGATACGAACGGCGTGACTGCGAGTCCGCCCGAGAGCGGAAAGTAGTGACCCGCGACGACGCCGACCGGAATGCGAACCAGACTCCCGTCGCCGAATGCGCCGTACAGTCCACCAGTGAGCATCAGGTCGATCGGCACTTCCTCAGTCGACTTCATCAGCGTGTACCCGAGACCGGCTCCGGCGAGAAAGAGCGTTCTGTTCCCCGGCGTCGCGAGCCCGACATCGAAGTTCACCATGACGTCCGGCGCGATCCCTT
This sequence comes from Gemmatimonadales bacterium, assembly GCA_038239265.1. Lineage (GTDB taxonomy): Bacteria > Gemmatimonadota > Gemmatimonadetes > Gemmatimonadales > Gemmatimonadaceae > FEN-1250. The sequence goes on from JBBSEY010000106.1 coordinate 8,502, forward strand.
CGCGCCACTGGCCGACGAAGCTCGTGCCGTAATCGCCGCCGCCCGCGACGAGCACACTGAAGTCGCGCGACGAGATCGTCGGCACCTGCAGCGTGGGATAGTGCCAGGCCTGGGCCGACGCCGCGCCCGCGCCCACAGCGATCGCGGCGCATGCAATGGAGAATGTCTTCGCAAACATGAAGCGTGTACGCATTGATCTTCCTCTATTTCTATGAGTGATAATTACTAAGGTGTTGTTTCTGTCGAATCGGATGCTGCTTGGCGCCTTTTGACTGCCGTCGAATCCGACTCGTTTCCCGTGCCTGGCTTGTGAAGCGCATATGAGACGCCGATTCCAAAGATGGTTCCCTTCGTGCCCACCTTTTCGGCGCCGGCCTTCTGCCCTGTCTCGACGCCGACGGTGACTCCGACCTGCGGAAGGAGCGCAGCATCGATTCCCACGGACACGCGAACGAGACCGTTCGTGATCGTCTGTCCATTCGCCCGCACGCGCGTCCACGTATAGAATGGTGCAAGATAGGCCGAAATGCCACGACCTTTCGTGCCGACCGCGCGACGATATCCGGCCGAGATGCCGAGCGGAATTTGCCAATCATTGACGCCATCGAAGTTGGCGCCACCCATGCCGACGAACGGCGCCACGCCGAACGCGGATGTGCGATCGAGCACCGGCACCATGAGGCGTGCACCGTACGTCGATGTACCGGACGCGTTGCTCTGATGGAGATACGCGACGCCGCCGGAAAGCTGATAGCGCGCGCTCATCGGCGACCAGGCCGCCGCGCCTCCGTACGTCTGCACCCCCGTCTCGGCGCCGAAATCGACTCCGACGGTGAGTCCGCTATTGGTGAACGCGTTCTGAAGTACCGGAGCGCCCAGCATCTGTGCGCGCGCCGGGGCGGCGAGCGCGATCGAAGACGCGACGACGACCATCGTGAACGAACGCATCAGCGGCACGGAAACCTCCATAAAAAAACGCGGGCCCACAGCAGTTCAGGCCCGAGATCCCCTATTGCAATGTGCGTGCGCGCCTAAGCGGCCGTCGCCTGTTCCGTGACTACACGCACGTGGTCATCTACCACCTGCAGGAAGCCACCCGCAACAGTGAACCGCTGATTCCCCGTCCCACCTTCCACGCGAAGCGTTCCGGTGCCGAGCGCAGTAATCATCGGCGCGTGACCGGTGAGGATACCGAGCTCGCCGTCGAAGGCGGGCGCGACCACCGATGTCGCGTCGCCCTCGTACAACACCTTCTCCGGCGAAATGACGGAAACCTTGAGCACTGATCAGCTCTTCAACGTCTTGGCTTTCTCGACTGCTTCGTCGATCGAGCCGCCCATGTAGAACGCCTGCTCGGGGAGCTCATCGAACTCACCCGCGACGACGCGCTCAAAGGACTCGACCGTATCGTCGAGCTTCACGTACTTGCCCGGAATGCCGGTAAACTGTTCGGCGACTGCGAACGGCTGCGACAGGAACCGCTGCACACGACGCGCGCGCCCGACGATGCGCTTGTCGTCCTCGCCCAGCTCGTCCATTCCGAGGATCGCGATGATGTCCTGCAGCTCCTTGTAGCGCTGCAGAATGCGCTGCACACCAGACGCTGCGGCGTAGTGGCGGTCGCCGACGTACTGCGCGGCGAGGATGCGCGAGCCCGAGTTGAGCGGATCGACGGCGGGATAGATGCCGATCTCCGTGAGCGCGCGATTGAGCACGACCGTCGCGTCGAGATGCGCGAACGCCGCGGCAGGCGCGGGATCGGTGATGTCGTCGGCGGGAACATAGATCGCCTGCACCGAGGTGATCGACCCGTTCTTCGTCGACGTGATGCGTTCCTGCAGATCGCCCATCTCCGTCGCGAGCGTCGGCTG
>JBBSEY010000107.1:0-10266 GCA_038239265.1 Gemmatimonadales bacterium
CGACCGCACTCGAGCCTTGCCGACCGCACCCCTGATGAAGCCTATTTCACGCCGCTGCCACTTCCGGCTGCGGCATAACCCCGCTCACCCATCCAGTTAACCGACCCCTCGTAACTGTACAGAGAACCGGAGCCACTTCAGTAGCGCCACGCCGTTGCGCTATCCGTCGCGCTCATGCACGGCGTTCCGCACAGCAGCGTCAGCACGATCAGCGAGAACATTGGTGTACTCCGTCACGTCGAAGCACGGAGCTTGAGAGCAGGCACGTGCGCATTCAATGCGCCGCGTGTGAGCGTTGTGTGCGAGCGGTAAGGAAGCCCGGAGCTACTTCGCCCTATACAACTGTTCCCTTTGTAAGTGCGACTACTCCACATATGGAGACATCTTAATCAAACCCGGAAACCCCACGGGGCGCCATTGGTTGCTGCTCCGAACGCGGGGAAGACGTCGGGCATTTGAGCGATCCACGCTGAGGGCGCACTTTGATCTTTGTAGCAAATAAGGACTTTTTAATTGAAGGCGCACGCCGAAAATACTCCAGCGGTGGGTTCTCGAAGACTTCGCTTCATAATTTGTTTCGCACGCATCATGAGCGCGTCTACTAGAGCCAGTGTTGCCTTGAACGTACTTCGACAAGCACACTCATCTAGTGATGACGTGGGGGCCCGGCGTCTCAAGCATGTCGTTCGTCTTGATCGCCACCGGGCTGGGAGTCGGCGTGGTGGCCGGGGGCGTGGAGTAATGGTCGAGCTCTTTGGTGGAGCATGCCAGTGTCCTGGGTGACGCGACTAGTCAGCACGTCCGGCTTCGAGCCTCACGGCTATTGCCTGCTCTGGAACGGGAAGCTTGTCTCGCTCCATGTCATCTCGGACGTGCTGATCGGTATCTCCTATCTGGTAATCGCCAGCACGCTTACGTATCTGGTCATGAGGGCGAAGCGCACGATACCATTCAGCCCGGTGCTGCTCGCGTTCGGCGCCTTCATTCTCGCATGCGGCGCGACGCACTTCATCGAGGTGCTTACGCTGTGGGTGCCTGTGTATTGGCTCTCGGGAGCCATCAAAGCGATCACCGCAATCGCTTCCGTGACGACCGCGATCATGCTTCCACCGTGGATTCCGCGCACCCAGGAAATGATGCGAGCCGCGAGCGCCGAAGCGGCGGTGACCGTCGCGCTGCGCGAAAGCGAAGAGGGGTTCCGCAATTCTACGCGGCATTCCGCCATCGGGCATGCGCTCGTGGGACTGGATGGCCGATTGGTCGAAGTAAACGAGGCGTTTGCACGCACGCTTGGTCTCACCAGTGAGCAGCTCGTGGGGCGAACGCGTCAGTCAATCACGCATCCGGATGACCTGGAAGCCGATCTCGCGTTCCTCACTCGGCTCGTCGCTGGCGAGATCGATTCTTACGAGATGGAGAAGCGATATCTGCACTCCTCCGGCGGTACCGTGTCGGCGCAGCTGAACGTCTCCGTGGTTCGGGACACCTCTGGCAAGCCGCTCTACTTCATCAGCCAGGTGCAGGATCTCACGGAGCGCCGCTCGCTGGAGCGGCGGCTTCACGAATCGCAAAAGCTCGCGGCCGTGGGCCGGCTCGCGGGGGGGGTGGCCCACGATTTCAACAATCTACTCGGGGCGATTCTCGCCTTCGCCGATTGCGCGTTGAGCGAAGTACCGGATCCCTCCGATGCGCACAAGGATCTCGAGGAGATCCGCGCCGCTGCCTCACGCGGCGCACGCCTCACGAAGCAGCTGCTCACGTTCGGACGTCGGCACCTGCGCCGACCCTCCGACGTCGATCTCGCGAGCGTGCTTCGAGAATCGGAGCCACTGCTCCGACAGCTCGTCGGGTCTCACATCCAGCTTTTTCTCGATGCGGGCGAGGAGCCCGTCGTGGTTCATTCGGATCCGAGCGAGATCGATCAGATCCTCTGGAACCTGGTCGTGAACGCGCGGGACGCAATGCCGTCCGGGGGAACGTTGCATGTCGCCGTTGGCCGAATGGAGTTGCGCGTCGGACACCCGCTGGGCACTCTTTCGGCGGGAGCGTACGCGCGCCTCACCGTCGCCGACTCGGGCACGGGCATAGGAGAGCAATCGCTCCCCCACATTTTCGAGCCCTTCTTCACCACGAAGGGTGAAGCGGGGAGCGGACTCGGACTGTCGACCGCGTATGGCATCGTCACTCAGAATTGCGGGAGCATCACGGTTGCGAGCCGACCCGGTGAAGGTGCCGTGTTCGATGTGCACCTTCCGCTGCACGACGGCGCCGTCGTCGCCACCGCTCCTTCAGTCGCGCAAGGGGAAGGACCACGGGCCGTCGGGACGATTCTGTTCGTGGAGGATGAGACCGCACTGCGCGAGGTATGCGAGCGAGTTCTCCGCAAGGCAGGTCATACGGTCATCGCGGCGCGTCACGGCGGCGACGCGGCGCAGCTGTGGTCGGATCGTCGTGCCGACATCGACATGCTCATCACTGACCTCGTGATGCCGGAAATGGGAGGGCGCGAGCTCGCGGGTATCGTGCATCTCACGAGTCCCCTGCTGCCGGTGCTTTTCATGTCGGGATACACCGACGACGAGATTTCTCGGCGCGCGCTGCACGATCCAAAGATCGCGTTTCTGGCCAAGCCCTTCGCGCCGGCCGAGCTGCTCTGCACGGTCGCCGAGATTTTGTCTCGCGCGCGAGACGAGGCGAGCGAGCGCGCCGCGCTGAGATAACGCCTCACAACGATGGTGAACTCGTGCGAGCGATCAGCTCGTCGCGTCTGCGCTTTGCAGGGGTTCGCGCGCGACGACGGTCGCCCGTTGCGGCTTCCGATTCGCCAGCCATACGCCGAGGAGGATGACCGTGAAGCCGGCGGCGTGGATCGCCGTGAACCGTTCGTGAAGCGCGACGCCCCAGACTACGGCGACGATCGGGATCGTGTACGTCACCGACGTCGCGAAAATGAGCGTGGCGGTTTGCAGCAGGCGATTGAAGAGGAGCACACTCAGCGCCGTGCCGAAGGCGCCGAGGAGGGAGATGTATCCGAGCGCGGCGGGGGCGGCTGGGTTGGTGCGGAGCGTGTGAACGAAGCTCGTGCCGGCGAAGAGGAAGAGCAGCGAGGGAATCCCCACGGTGGTCAGGGCGACGGACGTCACGATCACGGGACTTCGCGTCGAGAAGAATCCCTTCACGAGGTTCACGTTCGTGCCGTACGAGATCGTCGCGATGAGCACGAGGGCGGCGTACGCGAGATTCGTGGTACGATCCACCTCGGAACTCCCGGCCAGCGCCAGCAGCACGGCGCCCACGATGCCGACGATGATCCCGGCGATGTTCGCCAGTGGAAAGCGTTGCCGAAAGAACAGCCACGCCAGGATAAGCGCGAAGATCGGCACCATCGAGGTGAGCACCCCAACCACCGCCGTCGGCAGGACGGTTTCCGACTTCGCATACAGAAAAGCGGGGAGCGCATTTCCCGTGAGCCCGACTACGAAGAGCATCCCGATCTCCTTCATGCGGAGATCGCGCAGATGCGAGAGGGCGAAGGGAAGGAAGCAGAGCGCCGCGACGCTCATGCGAATGAGCGCGAGCTCGAGCGGATCGAAGCCCGCGAGCCCCTCCTTCATGAGGATGAAGGAGCTCCCCCAGATGATGGAGAGCAGGATCAGGACGAACCACGCGCCTGCGCCGTTGCGTGTGGTCACGCCGCCATCGAGCGGGGGGCAGCGAAAACCGAATCGATGCTGAGCGCGGACCCGTCGACTGTCGCGAGTGCCCAGGCGGCGGCGGACATCAGGTAGACCCCGTACTGAAGCTGGGAGAGCCCGGAGAGCACCATTGCGGTCGCGAAGGTGAAGAGCAGCAGCGCGGATCCGGCGCTCGAGAGCTTTACGCGTGCTCCCAGCAGCATCACCACCGCAAGGGAACCTTCGGCGATCGTCGCGAGCACGGCGAGCGCGGGCACGAACGCCGCGGGCGCGAAGGCATTCACCTGCGCGGTGTAGGCGATGAAGTGCTGAAAGTCGCCCCACGAGACGCCGGGGGCGCCCGGTGGACCGATGACGCCAAGGCGGTCGATGACGTTCTCGAAGAACGCGAGGCCGATGAGAAGGCGCGTGAGGGTGGCGATCCAGCGTACGCGTCCCGAGGTGAACGCGAGCGCTGCGGCCACGGGTGTGAAGAGCACGGGATAGTAGACAGTCGCAAACGCGGGGTGCGTGCGGATACAGAAGGTCACAGTCCAGATGACCTGCACGATCACCAGCGCCCAAAGCGCGAGGAGCGCCGCGCGGCGTGTGCCGGCCACGGAGCTCTCCACGCGGATGAGGAGCGCGCGTGCGCTCACACGGGCACCGACAGCGGCGTGCTCTTCTCTGCGAAAACCGTCGCCAGAAAGCGGCACGCCTTGCTCGAGCTCGCGTTCGCCGACACGCGGTGCACGGTGCCGGGCTGCTCGTAGAACAGCTGCCCCGTATGATAGATCGTCTCTTCCCCGCCATCCGCCTTGAAGCGGAGATCGCCCTCGAGCACGTAGCCGAAGACGAAACCGATGTGCTTGTGCGCGTGATCGATCTGTCCTGGTGCGTAGGTGATCTCGAGCGCAGTCATTCGCCACCCGTCGAGTGAGATCGGAGGGAGCTCCTGCACGAGGATCGGCCCGTTGCCCTCCGCGCCGTGCGCGTGACGAGCTGTTGCCGTCGCGATCGAGTTCGTGAACAGGAGGGCGGTTCCGGCCATCGCCATAGCTCCGATCATCTCGCGCCGGGTGAGCTCTGTTGTGGTCGTCATGACATTGGAGTTGGAGGTCATTGTTGGCTGCGCGTCCAGAATACCCCTCACATGGAGCCGCGACAAGCGCCAAATTCAACGACAATGACTGGTCCAAAAACTCGCCCAAATTCACGAGCACGGGTGGCCGGCGCCGCGCCGCTTCTACTCCCCCTCGACTTCGACGCGCGCGATCCGCTGCACCGCCAGATCTACGACGGCGTGCGCTCGGGAATCCTCGTCGGCCGCTTCGCCGCCGGGATGCGGCTTCCATCGTCGCGCGTGCTCGCCGCGGAGCTCGGCGTTGCGCGCAATACGGTGGTGCGCGCCTTCGATCAGCTGACGGCCGAGGGGTACGTGGGCGCGCGGGGGAGCGGCGGCACGCGCGTTCGCGCGGCCTTCCCGGACTCGCTGATCAGCGTGAACGCCTCGCGGCGCGCGAAGCCCGGGCGTACCGGCGCGCCCACCGCACCGCCAGACGTAGACGCCGCACCCTTCGCGCTCGGCATGCCTGCCATCGACGCATTTCCATCCACGATCTGGGCGCGCCTCACCGCGCGGCGGTGGCGCACGCGCGGCGTCTTCCTCGGCCACTCCTCCCCGGCCGGCGATGCCTCTCTGCGCAACGCGATTGCCGCGTATGTGACGAGTGCGCGAGGAGCGCGCTGCACTCCGGAGCAGATCCTCATCGTGAGCGGAGCGCAGCAGGCGCTCGACCTCGCGGCGCGGGTGCTCGTCGAGCAGGGCGACGAAGTGTGGATGGAGGATCCGGGATATCCGGGCGCACGCGCGGCGCTCGAGGGCGCGGGCGCGCGAGTCATCCCCGTGCCCGTCGACGGAGAGGGGATGAACATCGAGGCCGGGAGGCGTCTCGCAGCCGGGGCTCGCCTCGCGTACGTCACACCGTCGCATCAATTCCCGCTCGGTACGATCATGAGCGCGTCGCGACGGCTCGCACTGCTGACGTGGGCGCGCCACGTGGGCGGATGGGTGCTCGAGGATGACTACGACAGCGAGTTTCGCTACGCGGGACGGCCGATCCCGTGTCTGCAGGGGCTCGACACGGAGCGCGGCGGCCCGGGACGCGTCCTCTACCTCGGCACCTTCAGCAAGACGCTCTCACCCGCGCTCCGACTCGGCTACCTCATCGCGCCCGACGAGCTCGTGGATGCGTTTCGCGCCGCGCGCGCCGTCGCGGGTGGACATTCGCCCACGCTCGAACAGGGTGTGCTGGCGGATTTCATCGGCGAGGGGCACTACGTTCGGCACGTGCGTCGCGTGCGAGCACTGTGCGCCGAGCGGCAGCAGGCGCTGTTGGCGGCGCTCGCGATGGAGATCGGAGACGCGATCGAGGTCGAGCCGGACGCGGCGGGGCTTCATTTGGTGGGGTGGCTGGCGCCCCGCGCGAGCGATCGGCTCGCGGCCGCGGCGGCGCTGCGTGACGGGGTGGACGTCACGCCACTCTCTCGCTACTCGGCCGTCGCTCCGAAGAGGGGGGCGCTGCTGCTCGGCTACGCCGCGTTCGACGAGGGTGCGATGCGCGACGGTGCGCGAAGGCTCGCGAGGGCGCTTCGCGCGAAGCGATAAAGCATGTGATGGTGTGCGCAAGCGGTCGCGTTGGGTGCGGCTTCGGCACAGCGTCTCTACACTCCGGTTCACATCGCGTCGACACTTTACTGAACCAGGCCCATCGGCATGACAATCCCGGGATCGACGCACGACTCTCTCGCCGGCGCGCGGCCGCCTGTGCAGCAGTCGCCGTGAGTCGGCGAGCGCGCTCCCGAGCTCCCCGATCGCGATGACGGAGATCGCGCGCGCTCGCTGCAGAACTTTCGCGGTTCGCCCGTCGTGCTCGCATTCTCACCCGCGCGCTGGGATCCGGCGGCGGCCGGCACATTGAGAATTACAACGGGCTGATATCCAGGCTTCCTGGACTCGCGGGAGTGCGACTGCTGCGCGTGGGACGAGAGGCGCCGTGGCGCGAGCTCACCTTCGCCGATGCGGAGCTCGCGATTCCGATCATCAGCGGTGGCTGCGAGCGCGGCGAGGGGAGGTGCGTGCGATCGCGATGCCGGCCGCGTCCGTGGACATCGATGTCGCCGATGATGTACGTGGGCTCGCCGCGCGCGCCTGAGGCGCAGAGGTGGCGCTCAGTGAACCGAAGGGAGCCCCTTCAACATCCCTTTCGCGGCATCGGTGGCCGCGGCATCGACGCGCTCGACGCTCGCGCAGCGCCAGCTGATCGATCCGGCGAATGTCTTTTCCTTTGCGTGGGGATGCCGGCGGAGCTCTATGTCCTCCATCGCGATCGGTGAGGTGAGCCCCGAGAACTCCGCGCTCCCTCGCGACCCACTGTCGGAGATCGTGATGGTGAGATGCGACTCTGGGCGCGTGATCACCGAGAGAGGCACCGTCGAGTTTTCGCGGCCGATGATCATCGAGAGCGGGCCGCTCACGCCGCGCTTGCCGATGGCCGCAATCTTCCCGCTGTCGACGGCCGGCGTGAACGAGCCGTCGCGATCATAACTGGCCACGGCGAGTGAGAGCAGCTGCAACGTGCCACGCCCGGACTTCGCGATCATGCGGTAGCCGTTCAGCGGACCTTCGCCGGCTGGCCCGATGGAGCACTGCTCGATGGCGAAATCGGTGTCGACGGTCGCGTCTCCCGTGAGCTGCACATGGCCGCGACTCGTTCTGGCTGGCGAGTCGGGCCCCTCGACCGACGAGACGCTCTCGCCGGAGGAGCTGGAATCGCGACCGCCGCACGCCAGTGCGGCGACCATCGCGACAGCGGCTAAGGCGCGCGTCGTCAGCATGCAGGTGATGCGCTTGGCCGCGTCATTTCGATAGTCTCCAATGTCTGAGCATACTGAGGAGCTCGCTCGCAACTGAGCAGATATCTTCTCAAGCGAACCGCCGCAAGGCAAGGCGACTGCTTCGACATCAATCCAGCTCGCGCAGATGGAACGCCTCGTGAAGGATTCTTGTGACAACTTGCATCCCCCGCTCGCCGTTGGTGAAGATGACGAGACCACGTCTCGAGGTGGGAAGGAGCAAGACTATCGTCCTGATTCCCTCATCGGATCCCGTGTGGAGCAGGATGATCGGATCGTCCGGTGGCCCCTTCATGACTTCCCAGCCAAGTCCCATCGCTTCATTGGGTTTCCCCACGAACTGCACGTGAGCAGTAGTCATGTCCGCGAAGACCGCGCGTGAAAGACCGGCGCCGCTCATCACGTATTCGGCGAAGCGCGAGTAGTCGCCGATCGTGGTGACGAGCCAGTCGGCGGCGTTGGGCTTGGCGGTGCTGCGCATTTCTTCGTGGATGACGGCGCCGTTGGTGTCGTGACCGATGGCGAAGCGGAGCGTGTCTGCCGATGGATTCCATCCGTACGTCGTCTCGTTCATCCGAAGCGGCTTGAAGAGTATGGAATCGGCGAGGTGCGGCAGCGATGAATCGAAGTGATGGTCGAGCGCGTGCCGCAGGTACTCGTAGCCCTCGCCGGAGTAGCCGAATCGCGTGCCCGGATCGAAGGTGAAGGCGAGCCGCTTCAATGGGAGCATCCAGCGCCAGTTTGGAAAACCGCTTTGATGGCTGAGAGCGATGCGCGCGGTGAGCCTGGCATGGCGTGGATCGCCGAGGATATCGGGATCAATCCAGTCGGGATCGAGGGGAGCATCGAGCGAGAATCTGCCGGCGCTCGCGAGGCGGAGGGTGGCGACGGCGGTGACTGGCTTGGTGAGCGACGCGACGTTGAAGAGGGCGCGTGGCGTGAGCGGAATACCGGCTCGAAGCACGCCGTACGTGGAGATCGACGTGACCTTCCCGCTTTCGAGCACGGCGACGGCGACCCCCGGGGACGTGCGCTGCGGCGAGCCACGCGGGGATAGAGTCCCGGAAGTCGAGCGGAACCTTTGACTGGGCAGAGAGGTGGGAGTCGAGGAATAAAGGGAGGAAGCTCAGTAAAGCCAATGAGATCTTCATCCCGCTCATTCTCCCGTCCGCGGTTGCATCGCCGCAGGTGATCGGCACGTTGATATTCCGTGATCGTTGGACAGTACGCGAGGAGGGATCGATTGTTTCCGCGCGTGCTACAAACGTCACCCGGCGATGATCACCGCGACGAGCTTCGCATCTCCGCCCACGCCGCCGCCCTCGCGCGCGCCGTGCATCGCGCCGAACGACGCGAGCGCGCGGAGCCATGCCTCGTCCGGCAACGCAGCGCTCGCCAGCTCGTCGAGCACTCGCTCGGCGCCGAGTGCATAGGGCGCGCTCACGACCCGCCGCGCCGCCATCGCGAGCGGAGCGAGTAGCGCACGCCGGTGCAGTGGCGCGCGCGACGCGAGCCCGGCGATCCGACGCAGCGCGATTCGCCGCGACGCGCCCCGCCACGCGAGCGCACCCCCCGCCTGCGCGCCAGCTCGCCGTGCGAGCCAGCGCTCGGCGCGCGCCATGGCGTGCGCGCGCACATGATCATCGAGTGCCGCATCGGCGCCCTCGACGCGCTCGATCGCCGCGAGCACGCCGCGCGGTTCCTCGGTGAGCTCGGTGTCGTCGAGCGCGGCGGCGAGAATCGGCTGCGCTCCATCGAGTGCGAGCGTGAGGGTGGCGCGATGAGGAGCGGCAACGCACGCTATGACCGTATTACCGTGATCTTCGTGCGACGCATCCGCGGCGACGCCCACCCTCCGCCATTCCCTGAGCGCACGGTTGATCCGCTCCCGCAGCTGCGCGCCACTGCCCTCCGCGCGCGCGGCGTCGACACCGTCATCGGCTTCGACCTGCGGCAACAGCGTTCCGGTGCTCCCGATAACCTCCTCCATCGTTCGCAGCTTCTGCCGCAGCCGTCGCTCGACCTCGAGCACATCCTCGGCACGTGCTGGCGGCGCCATCGCGTAGCTCCAGGTGCGGGCGTGGAGCGCGCCGATCCGTCGCGAGCGAGCGACGCGCTGTTCGAGCCTTGCAGCTGTCCAGGGCAGATCGAGATGCACCACCACCGATGCATCGTGAAGATTGAGTCCTTCGCTCGCGAGGTCGGTGGTCAACAGGAGATCGATGCGCTCGGATGCGGGCGGCGTTGCAGCGCCCATCGCGCGAGGTGCGAACCGCGCGAGCGCCTCCGCGCGCGAGAGCCGCCCGCTCGCGATGCGCGCGCCGCGCGCCGTGAGCGCGGTCACCGCCCCTCGATCGCGCAGCAGCTCGTACATCGTGTGCACCGTGTCCGCGTACTGCGAGAAGGCGAGCACCTTTTCCCCTTGGTGCCGATCACAGATCTCGCGTAGCGAACGGGCGCGCGAAGCGTCGACGCCGTCCTCACCGCCCGACCGCACGCGCGAGAGCAGCGCGCGCACCGCCGAGAGATGCGCGCGTACGGCGCCGAGTAGCGCGTGCGGCTCCGTCACGGGAGCGGCGACGAGCTGTGGAAAGGCAAGCTGAATCGCATCGTCGGCGCAGCTCCATGCACGGAACTCGCGTCGATCCGGATAGCGCCCTTCCTCGAGCGCACTCTC
>JBBSEY010000108.1:0-10179 GCA_038239265.1 Gemmatimonadales bacterium
CGCCCGCGTCGTCGCTGCGCATCACGTCCCAGTGCTTCTGCATGAAGAGCACCTGCGGGCGCGACGGGTGCATCGCGATCTTGTGAACGCAGTGTCCGACCTCGGCATTCGGATCGGGAATGTACTTCGAGGTGAGCCCGCGATTGATCGGGCGCCAACTCGTTCCGCCGTCGTCGGTGCGAAAGGCGCCGGCGGCGGAGATGGCGATGAAGATTCGATTCGGATCGGTGGGGTCGAGGATAATGGTGTGCAGACACATGCCGCCGGCGCCGGGCTGCCAGCGCGGGCCCGAGCCGTGTTGCCTGAGCCCCGAAAGCTCTTCCCAACTGTGACCGCCATCCCCGGAGCGGAAGAGCGCGGCGTCCTCGACGCCAGCGTACACGACGTCCGGCTCGGTGAGTGACGGCTCGAGATGCCACACGCGCTTGAACTCCCACGGATGCGCCGTGCCGTCGTACCACTGGTGCGTGCCTGGGACGCCGTCGTAGGCGAAGTTGTTGCCGACGGGGGCCCAGGTCGCACCGCCGTCATCGGAACGCTGAATGATCTGGCCGAACCATCCGCTGGACTGCGAGGCGTAGAGACGGTTGGAATCCGCCGGCGATCCTGCGACGTGGTAGATCTCCCACCCCGCGAAGTGCGGGCCACTCACCCGCCAGCTCTCTCTCTTGCCGTCGGACGTCAGCACGAATGCTCCCTTACGCGTGCCGACGAGAACTCTCGTTCCGCTCATCTGCTCTCCTCCCTTCGTGGACCCTGCGCGACGTTCCGTTCATAGGCGACGAATGAGACCGGGCGACATCGACATTCCCGGGAAAGCCACCGCTACGCCATTCCGGGGAGCCTACGGCGTGGGATGCAGATTCGCCACCCGCGCGAGAAACCCGCCGCCCGCGTTGCTCGGCTGGGCACTGATCAGCGAGAGGTTCCCGTAGCTCTCGTCGTAGTCGAACGATACGGAGTAGGCGCCGTTGTTCGCAAAGAAGGTCGCCTCGCCGAAGAGATCGTCCATCGTGGGCCAGCTGCGCGGCACCGGCGGCGGATGCCCCGTCGTCGTGTCGATGACCGAGGAGACGGTGTCGTTCGCCACCGTGATGCGGACGTTGTAGCTCGTCGAGAGCTGTGTTTCGGAGTAGTCGAACGAATACGAGTGAAAGGAGCGCTGCCCCCACTGCGCCTCGTGCTCGGCGAGCGTCGCCTTGTCGGCGGCGGTCACCGCGCGTGTGCCCTCGCATGCGATCACGCACAGCGCAGCGGCAACACCCAGGACCATCGATCGCATTCATTCCTCCGTTGGCGCGACCCTGGAAAAGTCACAGAGCGCGCCGGCGCGGTGAAGGGGGCGACTCGCGGTCCCCTGGCCCTGGAGCCGCGTCGCTCGATCACGCTCCGCCCGACTTCCTCGGCGATATCGATGCACGTGCCGACATCCTTGCCGCGTTCGCATTATCGGCGAGCGATCTGTGCAACGAGATGGCGCCCGAAGTCATGAGCACGCGGGCTGCGGCAGGAGCACTCATTACACCCAACGTCGTACTTGCTGGCAATATGCCTCGTAAGACGCTGCTAACGTCGCATGCAGCGCGCGCTCTTCAGGTACGATCTGGTATCGCGCGATGAACGCAACGAACGCGATTGGGCCTGCAACTACCCATGCTGCGGCAAGAAAGAGCGCCCAGCCAATGAGCAGAAGCACCATGCCGACATACATGGGGTTTCGTGTGTAGCCGAAAATGCCACTCTGGACGATGAGCGATGCGCGGCATCACCCGGCTCATCCCCCACATCGCCGCACCGATTATCGTCACTAGCAGCGGGGGCGGAACGCGCGCCTCCAGCGTCTCGTATCGTGCGCTCCCCACGATCGAAGGCGCGCGCTCGGCGCTCTGTTCAGAAGCGCGGCTCACGGGGCCGCCGCGAGTTGTAGCGAACGCGAATGTTCGGCGGTTGTTTCCGTCCGATCCTTCTTCCAGCGCTCATCCTCCATGGCGAACAAGGGGGTCGGCGCCTGCGGCGAATACGGCTCCTTCTCCATGGCACCCACACTGAAGCCCGGCGTAAACGGCACCCGCATGAAGTTGAGGAGAGCACGCGCGCGATTGGAAAACGTGTTCTGCGCGAATGGCGCAGCGGCGTAGCGGCGCGCGGTCGTCTCGAAGCTCTCGGCCTCCTGCCCAGTCACTTCGCGAACGTCGTCGGTAGTTGCACCGAATTCGAACGCACCGCGCTTGTGCTCCTCAACATAGAGGCGAAGGCTCATCACCGAGAAGGAATCGACGCCCTGCAGGCGCGCGGCGCGCTCGAACATCCACCACGGCAGTTCAACGGCGAGCACGCGCTTGCCGAGTACACGGCTGATGATCGGAACCATGTCATGGGCGGAGAGGAGTTTCGGCCCGGTCGGTCGATACAGGCGACCGGCGTGACGGACGGGTTCGAGGAGCGCCGCGACACTCACGCGCGCGATATCTTCGTTCGAGGGCGGAGCGTCACGGCTCGCGCCCGTCAGCACGGGGAAGATGCCGAGAAAGGCCGCGAAGTCGATCAGACGCAAATAGTTGTCCGCAAAATACCCCGGCGCGATCCTGACATAGGCAACGCCGGGCAGCTGTGCGAAGAGCTGCTCGATCTGCCACAGCTGGCGAGTGTGCAGCGATCGACTCGACGGGCTGGCGAGCCATTGCGTCAGGCCGACGATGGCCTCGAGCTTCGCCGCACGGGCTGCGATCGCGAACGCTGCGCCACTCTGGATTGCGTGCGGGTGTAGCGGAGGGCAGTAGTAGGCGCGAGCCGTGCCGCGCATGGCGTCCTTCAGCTGTTCTACATCGAAGAGGTCTGCGACCACGGTCTCGACGCCTCGACGCTCGAGCTGCTCACTGCGCTGATCGCGCCTGCGTACCACGGCGCGGACCGACACTCCCTGTTCACGCAGCTGCGCAACGACGGCCGCCCCGGTCTTGCCGGTCGCACCGGTGACGAGAATCCTGAGCTGCTGCATTGGAAAGCCTCTCTTGTTTCGGTGAAAAATTTGCTGGACTGAGGAAAACTCAGGACAATTGAGCGGCGAGATCGAATACATCGGCGTGGATCGACTTCGCACGCTGATCGCCGATTCGCTTGCGGACCTCGCCCTGAGCTGTCTGCCACAGGGGCTCCGCCAGACGGAGCGTATGTCGGCCGGGCTCGGTGAGCCCCCAGCACTTTTCCCGGCCCGAAGGTCGCTCGACGACTGTGACAAACCCACGTTTGGCCAACAACGCCAGATTCCGGGTCAGCGTGGTCTGATCGATGGCGAGAATGTCTTCGAGATCACGGATACGACTACCGGGTTTGAACGCCAGAACTTGCAGGATAGTGAACTGAGTGCCGCGAATTCCGGACGGCTGCAAGTGTCGATCGTAGAGCGCGGTCAATGCTCGCGTCGCCTGACGAAAGGTGCCGCAATAGCAGGAAATCTTCTTGAGCGCCACGAGAACCTCCCGTTGGCATCGACAATACATGTATATGCATGTATTGTCAACCATCGAGACTGTTGCCAGTACTGTTCCTTCCTTCGCGATCGTGGGCCCGCCATCGCAAGTACGGCGCTCGACGATGCGGGCGGTTCGCACCCCCCACACCTGGGCGAACTACTGAAAAGCGGATACCCGGAAAGGCGTCTGAAAACGCCCTCCCATCCGCCTCAAGTCGGCGTGAAAGGATGGGAATGAGCTTCGCTCACTCCCACTCGATCGTCGCGGGCGGCTTCGAGCTCACGTCGTACACTACCCGGTTCACGCCGCGCACCTCGTTGATGATCCGGTTCGAGATGCGGCCCAGCACGTCGTGCGGAAAGGGGAACCAGTCGGCGGTCATGCCGTCGAGGCTCGTCACCGCACGCAGCGCGACGACGTTTTCGTAGGTGCGATAGTCACCCATCACGCCGACGCTGCGCACGGGCAAGAGCACCGCGAACGCCTGCCAGATGTCATCGTACAGCCCGGCCTCGCGAATCCCTTCGAGGTAGATCGCGTCCGCACGCTGAAGCACGTCGATCTTTTCGCGCGTAATGTCGCTCAGGATGCGAATGGCGAGCCCCGGCCCGGGGAACGGGTGACGGCCGACGATCGTTTCGGGAAGCCCGAGCTCGCGCCCGACCTTCCGCACCTCGTCCTTGAACAGCTCACGCAGCGGCTCGATCAGCGCGAACTTCATGTCGGGCTTGAGTCCGCCCACATTGTGATGCGTCTTGATCGTCACCGACGGCCCGCCATGCGGCGCGGCGGACTCGATCACATCGGGATAGAGCGTGCCCTGTACCAGAAATTTTGCGTCGTGTCCCGCCTCGGCCGCCGCATCCTCGAAGACATCAATGAACGTGTGGCCGATGCGCCTCCGCTTCTCTTCCGGATCCTCGATCCCCGCGAGCGCCGCGAGAAAGCGCGCCGAGGCATCGATCGTGATCAGCTCGATGCCGAGATGCGCACGGAAGGTCTTTTCCACCTGCTCGCGCTCGTGCAGTCGCAGCAAGCCATGATCCACGAAAATGCACGTGAGCTGCGAGCCGATCGCCTTGTGCACGAGCGCCGCCGCCACCGATGAGTCGACGCCGCCGGAGAGACCGCAGATCACCTTCGCGTCGCCCACCATCTCCTTGATCTTCGCGACCTCTTCCTCGATGTACGCACCGGTCGTCCACGAGGGCACCGCCTTGCAGATCGCGAAGAGGAAGTTCTCGATCAGCTCCCCGCCACGCGGCGTGTGCACGACCTCGGGGTGAAACTGCACACCGTAGATCGGACGGTTTCGATCGCGGAACGCGCCAATGTGCGAGTTTGCGCTGTGGGCGAGCACCTCGAAGCCATCGGGCACGACCTTCACCTGGTCGCCGTGGCTCATCCACACGGGGGTGCGCTCGCCCTTCGTGAAGCCGTCGAACAGCGTATCGCTGTCATCGATGATGAGCTCGGCGCGCCCATACTCGCGCCGATCGGCAGGCGCAATCTCACCTCCCAGCAGATGGACGATGAGATTCATTCCGTAGCAGACGCCGAGCGTCGGTGCGTAATCGAGAATCTGTCCGGGGACGGTGGGCGCGCCGTCGTCGTACACGGAGCTCGGCCCTCCGCTCAGAATGATCCCGGTGGGATTCCACTCACGGATCCACTCGGCGCTCCGCGTCGGTGGGTGAATCTCCGAATAGACGCCGGCCTCGCGCACCCGGCGCGCGATCAGCTGCGTGAACTGCGATCCGAAATCCAGAATCAGAATGCGACTCGCCATCCCCGCCCCTATCGCTTCCACTCGGCCTCATCGAGTGTGAGAAAATCCACCTTGAGCGTCTCGAGGTCCAGCACGGCAGCCGTCGGAACGCCGAAGAGCCATCCGCACGCTTCGCCGGGGTTGAGCAGCAGCGTCGACCCCGAGGTGCGCGACTGTTTGATGTGCGAGCAGCCGTGGATCACGACGGCGTGCGCGTCCACCGAGCGGTCGGCGACATCGCTCAGATCGTGAATGATCAGAAGGCGGACGCCCTGCACGTCCACCGAGTGCGGCGAATCGTAGAGCTCCGTGCCCATCCCCTTCGACGCCTCGGCCAGCAGCCCCTGATGATCTCCGTCGTTGCGGCCGAACACTCCGGCGAACGGGAGGTCGGCGGCGAGGAGCGGCGTGAGCGAAAACGGAGAGCAGTGGTCGCCGGCATGCAGCACCATCCCCACGCCGGCCTCGCGAAACAACCGTGCGAATTCGGCGATTGCCGGTACGCGATCGTGTGAATCCGAGAGGACTCCGACACGCATCAGTCAGTTCTCCATTCGAGATGTTGCGGCTCGAGGCGCACGAGGTCTTCGTAACTCTCACGCCGCGTCACCACCGCGAAGCGATCGCCTTCGACCAGCACTTCGGCAACGCGGGGGCGCGAGTTGTAGTTGAACGACATGACATAGCCGTACGCCCCCGTCGTACGCACGACGACGAGATCGCCCGCGACGACGTTCTCGACCGCGCGATCGAGCGCAAAGAAGTCGCCGCTTTCGCACACCGGTCCGACGACATCGACGATCGATCGCTCCTCGCGCGCCCGCACGGCCTCGATGGCATGATACGCATCGTAGTGTGAAGGGCGTACGAGATCGTTCATCGCCGCGTCGGTGATGATGTATTCCTTGCTTCCCGCTCTCTTCCGGTGCATCACACGCGCCAGGAGCACGCCGGCGTTGCCGACGATGAAGCGTCCGGGCTCGACGATGAGCGACAGCCCGGACTTCTCGATCTTCGGCAGTAGCGACGCCGCGAATGCATCGAGGTCCATCGGCATCTCGTCATCGTACGCCACCGCGAATCCGCCCCCGATGTCGAGGTAGCGGATCTCGGTCGCGCCGATCGCCCTCATCTGAACGTGGAGCTCGAGCAGCCGCACGAGCCCGTCGCGGTACGGCTCGAGTTGAAACACCTGCGATCCGATGTGCATGTCGAGCCCGCGCAGCGCGATGTGCGGCAGGGCGAGCGCGCGGCGCGCGGCGTCCACGGCCTCATCGAACGGAATGCCGAACTTGTTCCCTCGCTCGCCCGTTCGCGTGTAGTGATGCGGCGTGTCGACCTTCACCTCGGGGTTCACGCGCAACGCGACCGGCGCGCGCACTCCCATGTCCCCCGCGATCTCGTTCAGCTGGTCGAGCTCGAAGATAGACTCGACGTTGAACATGAGGATTCCCGCAGCGAGCGCTTCCCGCAGCTCGAGCGGCGACTTCCCCACCCCGCTGAAGACGAGCGAGTCCGCACTGAATCCGGCCTGTTGCGCGCGATATAGCTCTCCTCCCGAAACGATGTCCACTCCCGCGCCGCGATGTTGCAGGAGCCTCAGGATAGCCAGATTCGAATTCGCCTTCATGCTGTAATGCAGCCGGTGCGGCACCGGCGAGAGCGCCTTGTCGAGCGCGTCGTACTGATCGCGTATCGCCCGCGAGCTGTACACGTACGCGGGCGTCCCCACAGCCTCGGCGATTGCCTCCAGCGATACACCTTCGCACATCAGCTCGCCGTTCGCCGTGCGCGAATAGCCGGAAGGCGTCAATACGCTTTGGCCCACAGAGCCTCGACGGTGGAGGGTTGCCCACACTTGAGGCAGCTCTTCATAGGCTCTGATGAACGAAACTCTTCATCGGGAAGCACTCTGATCGTTGCCTTCGTCTCTTCCTTGATCTGGCGCTCGCACTCTTCGCCTCCGCACCACCCTGCGTACACGAACGCGCCGTCCCCCTCCATCACTTCGCTGAACCGCGCCCACGTGATGTCGCCGCGCAGGCTGTTCGCTTCGCGGCGGTCGCGTGCTGCAGTCAGCATTTCGTCCTGGATCTTCTCGAGCAGCATCTCCGCGTCCTCCCCCACCGTGTCGAGCGAGACCGTTTCCTTCGCGCCGGTATCCCGCCGCACGAGCACGCACTGGTTGGCATCGATGTCGCGCGGCCCGAGCTCCAGACGGAGCGGCACGCCGCGCAGCTCCCACTCGTAGTACTTCGCTCCCGGCTTCATGTTGTCGCGCGTATCGAGGTGCACGCGCAGCTGGTTCGGCTCGCGGCGCTCCCATTCGCTCAACGATGTCTTCAGCTTCTTCGCCGCCTCGAAGACACGCGCCTTGTCCTCATCCGTTCTCCAGATCGGAACGATGACGATCTCGATCGGAGCGAGCAGCGGCGGCACCCTGAGCCCCTTGTCATCGCCGTGCGTCATCACGAGTCCGCCGATCAATCGCGTCGACACCCCCCAGCTGGTGTTCCACGCAAACGCCTCGTCCCCCGCCTCGGTCTGGAATTTGAGCTCGAACACCTTCGAGAAGTTCTGCCCGAGGTTGTGCGACGTTCCCGCCTGCAGCGCCTTGTTGTCCTGCATCATCGCTTCGCAGGAGTAGGTGCGCAGCGCCCCGGCAAATCGCTCCGAGTTCGTCTTCTGCCCGGTGATCACCGGCATCGCCATGTACCCTTCCATGAAGTCGCGATAGATGCCGACCATCTGGCGCGTCTCTTCCTCGGCCTCATCGTGCGTGGCGTGCGCGGTGTGTCCTTCCTGCCAGAGAAACTCCAGCGTGCGCAGGAAGAGGCGTGTGCGCATCTCCCAGCGCACGACGTTTGCCCACTGATTGATCAGCAGCGGAAGATCGCGATAGCTCTGCACCCACTTCGCGAACATCGCGTAGATGATCGTCTCGGATGTGGGACGGATGACGAGCGGCTCCTCGAGCTCTTTCCCGCCGCCGTGCGTCACCACCGCCAGCTCCGGCGCGAACCCCTCGACATGCTCCGCTTCCCTGCTCAGAAAGCTCTGCGGGATGAGGAGCGGGAAATACGCGTTGCGATGTCCCGTCTCCTTGAACATGTCGTCGAGCGTGCGCTGCATGCGCTCCCAGATGCCATAGCCATCCGGGCGAATGACCATGCACCCTCGCACGGGTGAATAGTCGGCGAGCTCCGCGCGCAGCACTACCTCATTGTACCACGCGCTGAAGTCCGCCTTGCGCGTGGTCAGCTTCTTGTCGTCAGCCATTGCATCCGTGTCCAGTGATCGCGCTCATGCCTCTCTGATCCATGCGTCGAGCTCCACTCTGAGCTCGACCTTTTCATCTTTCCGCCGAACCATCGCCTCGTTCGCCGAGAGCTCCGGCGTCGCGATCACGAGCGTCTGCCTTGCCCCCGCCGCGTGTGCCGCCTTGAGCTGCCGCGCGAGCTTCTGACTCCCGAGCGCATATTCGACGCTGCGCCCGCTCGCGCGAACCTTCGCCGCAACGCGCATCGCATCTTCGACCGTCCCCGAGTCGCCGTACGCGACCCAGACGTCCACCGCGGGCTCCGAAGCCGGCATCCTTCCGCGCGCCCGCAGCAGCTCGCCAAGCACGACGTCTCCCATGCCGAAGCCAAGCGCGGGCAGGCTGACGCCGCCGAGCGATTCGAGCAGCGTGTCGTATCGCCCGCCGCCGCAGATCGCACGCAGCTCGCCCTTCGCATCGAACAGCTCGAACACGATCCCCGTGTAGTACGCAAGCCCGCGCACGATCGAGAGATCGATCCCCACCCAGTCGCGCACGCCGAGCGAGTCGAGGTGATCGAGGTAGCGCCGTAGCGTGTCCCACTCCGCCATCGCGCCCGCGCCCTGCACCAGCTGCGTGAACGCCGCTTCATCGGCGGTGGCGCCCGCGAGCTCGAATAGCTGGCGCGACGTCTCGGCGCTCACCCCCGCCGTGGACAGTCGCTGCTCGAGCACCGCGCGAGGATCTCGATCCAGCTTGTCGAGCGCCGCGTATGCCGCCGGCAGCTGTGATTCCGTGATCCCGATTCCGCGCAGCAGCGCATTGAGCAGCCGCCTGTCGGAAACGCGCGCCACGACGTCCTCGCTCGTGAGCCCGAACACGCGCATCACATCGATCGCGGCCGACAGCAGCTCGGCATCCGCGCTCACGTCGGCCTCGCCGATGATGTCCATGTTGAGCTGGAAGTGCTCGCGTAGCCGTCCGCGTTGTGCACGCTCGTATCGGAAGAGCTGCGGGAGCGAGAACCAGCGCACGGGCTTCCGCATCGCGTTCGCGCGTGCAGCCACCATGCGCGCCAGCGTCGGCGTCATCTCCGGACGCAGGGCCACCTCGCGCGCGCCCTTGTCCGTGAAGTTGTAGAGCTGATCCACGATCTCGGCGCCGCTCTTCTTCGTGTACAGGTCGAGCGGCTCCAGCGGTGGCCCGTCGTACTCGACGAAGCCGTATCGGCGCGCCACTTCGCGCCACCCCCCGAAGATGTACGACCGCTCCGCGAGCTCCGTGGGATAGAAGTCGCGAAAACCTGGTAACGCGCCGGGGGACATCAAAGGAATCTACGCAACGAGCGGAGACACCTGCAAGCGCGACATGGCGTCACCCACGGTGTGAAATGAGCCGGTGATGAGCGTCGTCCCATCGCCTCCGCGCGCGTACGCCAGCGCATCGTCGAAGTCGGGCGCGGCCGTCGCGCGCCAGCCGTTCGCCAGTGCGAATTCGAGCGCCTCCTCGAGCGACCACGAACGATCCGCCGGCACGCTCGGCGGCGACGCCAGCACGAAGCGGTCGACCAGCGGCGCCAGCGTCGACATCATCGCCTGCCAATCCTTGTCGCGGAGCGCCGTCATGAGGCAGGTGAGCGGGCGCGCGGGCTTCACGGCGGCGAGCGTTTCGCAGAGCAC
>JBBSEY010000109.1:0-10154 GCA_038239265.1 Gemmatimonadales bacterium
GCGGTGCGGAGCACGGTGCCCGCGCCGCGGCGGCCCGGAGTGGGCGGGGCGACGATCGGGATGTGGAGGAAGTACGGAAGCAACAGTGCGAGCGGGCTCGCGCTGTAGGCCAGAGAGCTCGCGTCGGCGGCCGAGAGCGCGAGGATCGGAAGCGGGAGCCCGTAGCCGCGGTAGATCGCATAGCGCGCGACGGCGACGAGAGCGATCACCACATCGTAGGCGACGATCGGAACGCCGATGAGCGGCGCGGCGGCTCGCTGCGAGAGCGCGTACGCGGCCTGGATGGCGATCACGATCGTAGTCGCAGGCCACACCCAGGCGAGCGTGTAGAGCGCGCGCCCCGTGAGCACCGACGTCGAGACGAGCAGCACCGTGAGCGCGGGGAGGAGGAGGAGCCCGCACAGCGCGCAGAGAAAGGCCATCGTGCGCTGCGTCGACTGCAGGCGCGCGGCGCGCCCGGCAATCGTGAGATTCCAGATCATGACGAGCGCGGTGAGCACGAGATGCGCCGTCGCGAGCTGCGCGGGCGCGAGGAGTGGGCTCATCCGCGCGCGCGAACCTCGGTGCGTAGCTCCGTCGGCGCGAGGCGGCGGGTGAAGACGTCGAGCGCCTTCTGCGCGTCGCGCGTCGCGGGGGCGAGAATGTCGAGCATGACGATTTCGCGGTCGGGAAGCGTGCGCAGTGTGATGTGACAGGCGTCGAGGAAGAGCACTGCGGCAACGCCGCCATCGGGAAGCGTGCGCACGACTGGCGATCCGATGATGGAGAAGCCGGCGGCGCCGGCGGCGGCGATGAGGAGACCAGTCAACGCCGGAGCATCTCGCAGCGCGGGCGCCGGAACTCCGGTGAGGTCGGCGATCACGTGGGTAAAGGCGCCGCTTCCGGTCGTCGGTGTCACTCCCACTGCTAGAACATCGACAGCGCGAGGAACGACCGCAGCGAGTCATTCGTCGACCGCAGCCGCCCGCTCAGCATCCGCACCACCGCCCACAGCACCTTGTACGCAAGATCGCGGTTGAACTCGAGGAGCATCTCGAACTCCGAGCGCGAGATCGTCAGGACGGCCGTGCCGCCATGTGAGATCGCGTCCGTCGACCGGTCGCTCCTGTCGAGCACCGCCATCTCGCCGAACATCGCCCCGCGCTTGAGCACCGCGAGCGCCTCCTCGCCGGCGCCCGGGATCTGCCTGCTGATGCGCACACCCCCCTCCACGATAATGAACAGGCGGTTTCCCGGCTCGCCCTCGTGGAAGATGTATTCCCCCGATTCGAAGTTCTTCGACTCGCACAGCTCCGCGATCTTCCCGAGCTCGTCGGCGGTGAGCGCGGTGAACAGCGGGAGCGGGCGGAGAAGCTCGAGTGTGGCGGACATGCTCTATGGACGAGTGAGGCGGGGCAGAGGTTCTATGTACGTCTCACACGAAGTGCTGGCAAGCACTCACCGCGCTCGCTTATGTTGGAGCGTGCCCCGCTCATCGATGCTCACCATCCCGAATCTGCTCTCGGCATCGCGCTTCCCGCTCGCTGCGGCATTTCTCGCGACGGACGCGACGCCGGCGCGCGTCGCACTGATCGGCGCGGCCTCCCTGACCGACGTGCTCGACGGCTGGTTCGCCCGCCGCCAACAGACCACGCGACTCGGCGCACTCCTGGACCCGATCGCCGACAAGACCTTCGTCCTCGTCGCGATCTCGGCGTTCCTCATCGGCGGCGAGCTCTCCACCCTCGACTACTTCACCATCCTGCTCCGCGACTTTGCGACGGCGATCGGCTTCCTCGTCGCCTACGTGATGAAGGATCTCGACCCGAAGAACTTCAAGGCGCGCATGTCGGGGAAGGTCGTGACGGTGCTGCAGCTCGCCACGGTCCTGGCGCTCGTGCTCCGCGCCGCGATCCTCCACCCGCTCATTTGGCTGGTGGGAGCGGCGTCCGTGTGGGCGATCGTCGACTACACGCTGCTCCTCCAGCACCAGCGCGCGACGGGGTGACGCTATTGCCACGCGGCGCGTTCGCCGCGATCCTAATACTTACCGTCGCGACAGTGGCGGGCGCCCAGAGCACTGCGATGCCGGGGGTCGAGCCCGAGGCTCGCCTCGACGGCATCCTGTCGCACCGCAGCGTTCTTCACGCAGCGCTTGGAGCAGACATCCCCGTGTCGACCGCCATGCACCTCGAGTTGGCTGCGGGGATCGGACCCTCTTTCGCAAATGGCGCCATCGGGGGCTCGACCTTGAGCGCGCGCGTCGACGCCGTCGTTCACTTCCTGATCGACCCGGCTCACGCGATGCGCTGGTCCCCGTACGCCGGCGGCGGGATCGGCGCGCGCTACGATCGCGGGCCAGCCTGGCGCGCCGTCGCGATCGTCGTCGCGGGGGTCAGTGCGCCCAGATGGAAACATGCGATCCCCTTCATCGAGGCCGGCTTCGGCGACGGCGTCCGCCTGGGCGCAGGGCTCCGCCGCGCGCGCTAGTCGCAACCTCCCTGAAAACGAAAACCCCCACGCATGAGCGCAGGGGCGGTCTTTCAAAGATCAGGCAGTTCGGAGATCAGGCTGCGGTCGCGGCGGTTGCTGGCTCGCTCTCGACTCGCGACTTCGGCGGCTGCGAGAAACGAAGGCCCAGCGTGCGAAGCTCTGCGAGCTCCTCCTTCGACAACTCGTGATACCGGTCCCCAAGGTACGCCATCGTTTCGGTGAACCACTCTTCCTGGTGCTCAGGCGTCGATTGCGGCACTCCACAACGGATCACCTGCTGGAACATCTCATCTCGTGCCTGCTCGAACGGCGTTGGTACGCTCACTTCTTTGCGTCGGGTTCTAATGTTGGTATTGGCCATGCATCCTGTTGGGTGTGGAAGTCCTGCAAATATAGACGTTTTCGCCCTGTCATTCCAGCAAAATTGGGCGATTACTCGTGTGGAACGCGCAGGTGGTATCCCTGCGTTCCAATCACGCTCAAGCGGCGCGCCGAACGAGCTCATCGATCAATTGCGTGAGCGTCTCGGGTGACTCCTCCGGGACGAGCCTGGCAACCCCGGGCAACTTGACGAGCACGCTTCCCGGGATCGCCCCCTGGAGTCGTTCGCCCATGCCGCTGTCGAGCCACTGATCAGCCTCCCCCCAGACTATTGTCGTCGGCACACCGATCGTCTTGAGCGCGAGATTCTCTACATCGTCCGCCCTGATCGCCCGCGCCACCGCCAACAGGTGTGTCACCCCCTCCGCGCCCACATACGGCGCGAGATAGCGCGCCACGAGCCGCGCCGGCATACGCTCGCGATCCGCCACGCTCCCCTCGAGCACCCGCCGGAGCAGCTGCGCGGCGCCGAGCATCCCCTGCGTCAACCGAAAGGCGAAACGCGCCGTCTCGCGCTGGACGACTTTCACGTCGCGCGCGGGGCACTCGTCGAAGCCTACGCTGTTGATCAACATGAGCGCGCTCACACGCGTCGGACGCGTGACGGTGAGCCGCTGCGCAACGCCCCCGCCCGCGTCGATCCCCACGATCGCCGCACGTGGAATTCTGAGCGCGGTCAGAATCCGGTCGATGTGCTCGGCCTGCGCCGCGATCGAGTAGTCGCCGTCCACCGGCCGGTCCGACTCGCCATAGCCCAGCAGATCGATCGCGAGCGCGGTGTGCCCCAGCTCGGCCAGCCGCGGCGCGATCGCTCGCCAAAGGAAGCTCGACGTCGGGAAGCCGTGTACCAGGAGCACAGGCGTTCCGCCGTGTCCGAATCGCTCGACGTGCAGCGCTCCGCCGCCGGCCGGAATTCGGAGAATGTCGGCTTGGATGTGTCGCTCCGAAGATGTCGGTGAAATGGAAAAGTACAGCATCCGCAAGTTGCTTGCGCAACATCGCTCTCCCGGTAGCTTTCGGGAATTCAAGAGCGATGCGCGGAACGGCCGACTGTGCGGGCCGTGCTCCACACGAGGCAGTGGCATGTCGGAATCCGAGGAAACGTACGACGACAAGCGAGCGCGCAAGCTCGAGGCACTCTTGCGCGAATTGGCCGCGCGCATCGGTGAGCTCGATGCGCGCGGAGAGCTGCTGCGCTACGCCGGCGAGCTGACGAAGCGCATCGGCGACATCCGGAGCGAGCTGTTTCACTACGAAGTGCGCGCGACATACGACACCCCCGATATCGCCGAGAACCGTCGAATCGTGGATGACGCCCAAAACAGAAGCGAGAGCCAATGGCAGACAAAGGAGTGGACGGCGGACGAGGACGACGACCCGGCGTGGTAGGCAAGCAGCGCGGCAACTCGGCGCAGCGCTTCTACCTCGTGCTTGCACTCGTGGCAGTCGCCGGGGGGCTGCTCATCCTTCGAGCGGCGCGCGCGCCGAAGGTGCGCGCCAACGTCACGACGGCGCCGATCACCGCCGCCACGGCCGAGGGCTATCTGATGGGCAACGCGAACGCGCCGGTGCAGATCATGGAGTTCGCCGATTTCGAGTGCCCGGCGTGCGGCAACTTCGCCGTCATTACAGAACCGGACGTGCGCACGCGCATCGTGAACGCGGGTCTCGCCAGCTATCGCTTCTTCGACTATCCGCTGCCAATGCACAAGAACACGATGGCGGCGTCGAACGCCGCCGCGTGCGCCGCGGACCAGGGAAAGTTCTGGGAAATGCACGATGCGCTCTTCCGGAACCAGCCCGAATGGAACGGCGAAGCCACCGACAACCCAAAGAAGATCTTCCAGGGCTACGTGAAAACCCTCGGCATCAACGACGACGTGTGGGAGAAGTGCTTCGACGCTCAGACGCACCAGCCCCGCATCATGGCCAATCAGGCGGAGGGCACGCGTCGAAAGGTCCAGTCGACACCCACGTTCGTGATCGGAACGCGCATGATCCCGGGCGCGATGAGCTACGACGTGTTCAAGGCGTACGTCGATAGCGCGGCAAAGGAAGCTCCGGCCGCGAACACGACGCCCGCCGCACCGAGGGCAGACAGCGCAGCGAAGAAGACCACGAAGTGAGCAGGCGTCAGTCGCTCGCCCTCCTCGCGGTCGTCGGCATCGGCATCGCGCTCTATCTCACGCTCTACAAGGTCGGCGTCATCGGCGTGTTGAGCTGCTCCATCGGCTCGTGCGAAACAGTGAACACGAGCCGGTGGTCGATGCTGTTCGGCATCCCCATCGCCGCGTGGGGACTGGCAGCGTACGTGGCGCTCCTCGTGCTTGCGCTCGCGGGGAGCGCGGAGTCGCGCGAGGCGAGCGTGCCGATCGCGCAGCTGCTCGTCGCGCTCGCAGGCTGGAGCGTGCTCTTCTCCGCGTGGCTGACCTACCTCGAGCTCTTCGTCATCCACGCGATCTGCATCTGGTGCGTGACGTCGGCGCTGCTCTGGGTGCTGATCCTCGCCGTGACCGTCGCTGATCTGCGCGCGGTGAGCCGCGCGTCCTAGCCGCTACCGCATCACGAACACGACTTTCTCCGAGCTCCCCGCGTCGATCGCGCGATAGGCGTCGAGTCCCTCCTCGAGCGTGATCTCACGAACGGGATTTGGAGGCGCGATCTCGCTCCGATCGAAGGCCTCGGCGATCGGCTCCAGCATCTCCGCACACGCTTCCACATCGTAGAGCAGCGAGTTCACCCCTACCAGCACTCCGCCGGCGCGGTAGAGATCGAGGAGCGGCAGACGCACGTGTCCGTCCTTCGGCGCCGCGATCGTTGC
Source organism: Gemmatimonadales bacterium (assembly GCA_038239265.1). Classification (GTDB taxonomy): domain Bacteria; phylum Gemmatimonadota; class Gemmatimonadetes; order Gemmatimonadales; family Gemmatimonadaceae; genus FEN-1250. The sequence continues at coordinate 5,675 of JBBSEY010000109.1, forward strand.
GATTCGCCCAAACTCCGCAATCGCGCCCACCGACGCGTCAACCCAGTACCCCGTCGTGTCGAAGATCAGATCGGCGCCCCCTGCAAAATGATTGCGCACATCCGCGGCGAACTGTTTCGCGTCGCTGAGCAGCACGAGCGGTGGTCCGGAGGCGCGGAGCCCCGGCGACAGGTCGGCCTCGCGCACCGCGGCGACGATTCTCGTGGTGCCGAGCACGCGGGCGAGCGCAATGGCCGCGCTGCCGACGGCTCCCACACCGATCACCACGAGCCGCCGATCCTCCACTACGAGCCCGCCGCGCCGCAGCGCGTTCCAGGCTGTGGTGTAGGGCACTCCGCAGCTCGCGGCGAGCGAGAAGGAAAGCGACACCGGCTTGAGCGTCAATCCGCTCACCGGTATCAGCACGTACTCCGCGTGCGTGCCATCGTGCGTGAAACCGAGCTCCGAGCCCGTCCCCCACACCTCGCGTCCGAGCCATTCGTCGGGCCCCGCCTCGACGACACCGGCAAAGTCTCTCCCTGGAGTGCGCGGAAGTCTCGTGTCGGGGAAGCGTCCGAGCACGTTCTTCACGTCGCTCGGATTCAGACCGGCCGAATACACACGCACGAGCGCTTCGCTCTCCCCTGGAACCGGCGTGTCGATCTCCACGAGCCGCAGCGCATCCAGACTTCCGACTCGATCAAAGCGTAGAGCCTTCACAGCACCATGTGTCGACGGAGAATGAGGTCAAAGCGACCAAATGAACAAAAAGTTGCACTGCAGCGTTCACGTGCCGTACGACACTTTTGTACGAATCCCGTCGTATGGACGGTGCGGCCACTGAATGATACAATTGGTGCCGGGACGAGGGCCTCCGTCGTGTAATAATCGGTAGCGCACGCCGTGGTACGCACTATGCTTTCTTAGCGCCCGCTACCGATCCGCCCGAGCACGAACTTCTGAATTGGAGCACAGCATGTTGGGTCAGCTGTTCCCTGAACGGATATTCTCGAGAAAGCTCAACCCGTCCGCCGACAAACGGCTTCGTCTCGCGCAGGCCCGCGCGGAGGAGTCGATCGTGCAGGCGCACGTGGAGAACGCGCTCATGTTCGTGGACAACCTCGCAGAAGATCTCCCCTTCGATCGCGCGATCGAGACATATGTGCGCGTAATGGGGATTCCGGAGCCGCTCGCCAGCACGGTGGTGACGCGCACGCTCGTGGTCCTGGGCGAAGATCTCGTTCCGTACCACCGGCGCGGAGCCGAGACGGGCGCGCATCACGAGGACTCCGGCCGCCCACCGCTCCGCCTCGATGACGCATCCGACGCGCGAGTCCGCACGATCCGCCGCGCCTGATTCGCCCGGCTGAATGGCCGAGATGGAGATCAAACCCCTGAGCGCCTCGCCGAACACCAGCGAGGCGCTCGGTACGTTGCTGATCGAGGTCGTCGCGGACGGCGGCTCGGTGGGCTTTATGCACCCGGTGCCGCGCGAGCGCGCGCGCGCGTTCTGGGACGGCGTGCTCGCCGCGGCGGATCGCGGCGAGCGGGTCACGCTCGGCGCATTCGACGGCGACGCTCTCGTCGCGACCGTGTCGCTGCTGCTCGACTTCCCGCCCAACCAGCCGCATCGCGCCGAGATTGCGAAGATGATGACGCGGCCGAGTCATCGCGGGCGCGGGATCGCCTCCTCGCTGATGCGCCGCGCGGAGGCGTTGGCGATCGAGCACGGGCGCACGCTTCTCGTGCTCGACACTGCGGCCGACGAGGGCGCGTCGGAGTTCTACGAGCGACTCGGATACACGCTCACGGGCGAGATTCCGGACTACGCCCTCAAGCCGCTCGGCGGGCTGACGGCGACGAAGATCTATTGGAAGCGGGTCGGGCGTTAGGTAGCGTAGGGGTGAATAGAAATCCCTTGAACCACCACAAAAAACGGACGAAGGGCACGGACAAAAACGGATGGCTCCATGGCCGAACAAGTCCCTCTCGCCACACGGAACGATCCGTCTTCTGTCCGTCCTCGTCAGTTTTTGTGGCAGTTCACAAGGTGTTGAATGCCCAGCGCGCGAATCGAGCCTTCAGCTCTCGATGGACTCGTACTGATCCTTCAACGCCGCCACCACTGCAGGATCCGCGAGCGTCGTCGTGTCCCCCAACGCTCTCCCCTCCGCGATATCGCGCAGGAGCCTTCGCATGATCTTCCCCGAGCGCGTCTTCGGGAGATCCGCGCTGAAGATGATGTCGTCCGGCTTCGCGATCGCGCCGATCTTCGTCGCGACGTGATCGCGCAGCTCGGCCAGAAGCTGCGGCGACGCCGCAATCCCCTCGCGGAGCGTCACGAACGCCGCGATGCCCTGGCCCTTGAGCTCGTGCGCTTTCCCCACCACCGCGGCCTCGGCCACCGCGTGATGGTCCACGAGCGCCGACTCTACCTCCATCGTGCCGATGCGGTGCCCCGCGACGTTGAGCACGTCGTCGACACGGCCGAGGATCCAGAAGTTGCCGTCGGCATCGCGCTTCGCTCCGTCGCCGGGAAAGTACAGATCGGGGCGCCCCGGCCACTTCGAGAAGTACGTATTCACATAGCGCTCGTCGTCGCCCCAGATCGTGCGGAGCATCCCCGGCCACGGCTTCGTGATCGCCAGCAGCCCGCCGCCAACCGCGATCGGCTTCGCGTTGTCGTCGAGCAGGTCCGCAAAAATTCCCGGGAAGGCGACCGTCGCGCTCCCCGGTGTCGTCTCCGTGATCCCCGGGAGCGGCGAGATCATGATCGCGCCCGTCTCCGTCTGCCACCAGGTGTCGACGATCGGGCACCGGTCGCCGCCGATGTTCTCGCGATACCACATCCACGCTTCCGGATTGATGGGCTCGCCCACCGAGCCGAGCAGGCGCAGCTTCGAGAGGTCGTGCTTCTTCGCGTGCTGCTCCCCCCACTTCATGAACGCGCGGATCGCCGTGGGGGCCGTGTAGAAGATCGTGACGCCGTACTTCTCGCACAGCTCCCAAAAGCGATCCTTTGCGGGCCAGTCGGGCGCGCCCTCGTACATCACGCACGTCGCGCCGTTCGCGAGCGGGCCGTAGACGATGTACGAATGCCCCGTCACCCAGCCGACATCCGCCGTACACCAGTAGACGTCGCTCTCCTTGAGATCGAAAATCATCCGCGTCGTCGCCGCGCACTGGGTGAGATAGCCGCCCGTGCTGTGGACAATTCCCTTCGGCTTTCCCGTCGTCCCGGATGTGTAGAGCGTGAAGAGAATGTCCTCCGCGTTCATCGCCGTTGCGGGGCGCGAGGCGGAAGCGTGGGCCATGAGCTCGTGCCACCATTTGTCGCGCCCCGCCTTCATCGAAGCTTCCGTGCCGCCGATCGGCTTCGCCGTGCGCCGCACGACAACTACGTGCTCGATGCTCGGCGTCTGCGCGACTGCGTCGTCCGCATTCTTCTTGAGCGGCACCACCTGCCCGCGCCGGAAGCCGCCGTCAGCCGTGATGAGCACCTTCGCCTGGGCGTCGACGATGCGATCGCGCAGCGACTCCGCTGAGAAGCCGCCGAAGACCACCGAGTGCACGGCGCCGACGCGCGCACACGCGAGCATCGCGATCGCGGCCTCGGGAATCATGGGCAGGTAGATCGACACGCGGTCGCCTTTTTTTACGCCGAGCGAATCGAGCACCGACGCAAAGCGGCTCACCTCATCGAGCAGCTGTGCATAGGTGAGCGTGCGCGTGTCGCCCGGCTCTCCCTCCCAGATGATCGCGGCCTTGCTCCCCCGCGCGCCTCGCACGTGGCGATCGACGCAGTTCACCGACGCATTGAGCTCGCCGTCCGCGAACCATTTCGCCCGCGGTGGCGTCCACTCCAGCACCCTGGTGAACGGCTTGGACCACTGCAGCCCCCGCGCGCACTCGGCCCAGAAGCCCTCGTAGTCCTTCGCCGCGCGCTCGTAGATATCGGCGTTCGCCACGTTGGCGGCTCGCGCAAAGGCCTCGGGCGGCTCGAACTTCCGGTGTTCCTCCAGCAGAACATCAATGTCGGTCATGCTCCATCCATTCGGTGGACGACGAGAATATCTTAGCGGACGTGCAGACGGATGCCAGCCATGAACGCGGATCCGCTCGTTGGCCCGCCCACGGCGCCAGTGCTAGACTTTCTTCCGTGATCGAGCCCGCCGACGCCCTTTCGGAACCCGAGTTCCAGCCGGACTACGACCCCGTCCATCGCTTCTCCGCGTGGCTCGAGCGGATGGGGAAGGCCGACGCGACGGTCGAGGCGTACCACGCCGACGTCGCCGATCTCGTGAGAGCCTTCGTACCGCGTCCCGTTGACGATCTCCTTCCCTCCGATCTTTCGGCTTATTTCCAGGCGCGCGCGAGCTTCGAGGGTTGGTCGGTGGCAGAGATGGGCCAAGAATTGACGATGGCAACCGACCGAGTAAGTGATGAGAAGTACAAGGCGATACGGAAGCTGCGGGCGCATTTGGCGGAGCAGGAGGATAGA
>JBBSEY010000110.1:0-10005 GCA_038239265.1 Gemmatimonadales bacterium
CAGCTGCATGAATCCAGTCACGTTCATACGACCGCTCCATCGTGAGTGACGACCATCGCCTTCGTGATCTCGTCCTCGAGATCGATCGTCAGCGCATTGTCCTTGATCAGATGCTGCAGCAGCGTGAGGATGTTGCGGCTCAGCATCTGCGACGCGTGGAAGGGCACCGTGGCCGGCAGATTCACCGCGCCGATGATGGTGACGCCCCCCACGTGGATGGTTTCGTTCGGCTTCGTGAGCTCGCAGTTGCCCCCCGCCTCCGCCGCGAGATCGACGATCACGGCACCCGGCTGCATCGACTCGACCATCGCCCTGGTAATGAGCACCGGCGCCGCACGGCCGGGGATGAGCGCGGTGGTGATCACGAGATCCTGCGTCACGATGTGTCGCGCGATCGCAGCGAGCGTACGGTCGCGCTCATCGTCCCCCTGCGCGCGCGCGTAGCCGCCCTTCGTCTCGGCGTCCGCCGCAACGAGATCGGAGCCGACGAACGTCGCGCCCAGGCTCATCACCTGTTCGGCCGCCGCCGCGCGGACGTCGAACGCCGAGACGATCGCACCGAGCCGGCGCGCAGTCGCGATCGCCTGCAGTCCGGCAACGCCGGCGCCGAGCACGAAGACCTTCGCCGGTGGGATCGAGCCGGCGGCAGTGGTGAGCGACGGAAGAAATTTCGGCAGCGCGGCGGCTCCGATCAGCACGGCCTTGTAGCCGGAGACCGTGCTCTGCGACGACAGCATGTCCATGGATTGCGCGCGCGTGATGCGCGGAACCTTCTCGAGCGCGAACGCGGTGATCTTTCGCGCGGCGAGCGTCTTGATGAGATCGCCGCTCGTTGCAGTGGGGATCGAAGCGATGAGGACGCTCCCTTCCGGGAGTCTTCCGGCCTCGTCGAGCGTGGGCGGCTGCACTCGCAGCACGATCGCAGAGGTCGCGTAGAGCGCGGCGGCGTCGTCGACGATCGTCGCACCCGCCTTCTCGAACACCGTATCCGGGAAGCCGGCAGCCGCGCCGGCGCCGCGCTCGACGAAGAGCGCCGCTCCGCCCTTCACGAGCTTGGCTATGCTGTCCGGTCCGAGCGCGACACGCTGCTCCCCCGCCGCGCGCTCCTTCGCAACTCCGATGTTCATCGCTCGGTCACGCAATTCACGACGCGGTGCATAGCCTCATCCCTGGGGAGCCGCGCATACGCTACCGCGCGCGGCGACCCCTGACAAGAAGCGTCCGCCGATCGCTGAAGGCACGATGCGTGCGAATCGCGAGCCCGTACGCGTCCGCTTCCCGTGAAAGCGGCCGCCCATCAGGGAGTTCCCATGGCGTTGAGAACCGGCGAGTTGTACCGCTGCTCGAACGAGAGCTGCGGCTGTGAGATTCAGGTGACGCGCGGCGCGAAGCAGGGCGGCGGCGGCGACAAGAATCCGACCTGCTGCTGCGGAATGGAGCTGAAGAAGGTCGACTGAGCCGGCGGCGGCCGGCGGGGCGAGGTGCGCCGCGGGCAGCGAGTCGCCATCATTGGTGAGTCCTTCGCCCCACCATGACGCCACTCGATCTCTTCGATACCGGTCTCGCCGCGGATGCTTCGCCGTCGCCTCCAGCCAATCGGCCGGTGGGACGGATCGCGTCGGTGAACATGTCGATCGGCGGCGTACCGAAGCTGCCGGTGCGCGAGGCGCGGCTCGGAGTGAGTGGCCTCGCGGGCGACGGGCACCGCAATCGGCGGCTGCACGGCGGACCGATGCGCGCACTCTGCCTCTACTCGCTCGAGCGTATTCGGGCGCTCGCGGCCGAGGGGCATCCGATATCGCCAGGCTCTACCGGAGAGAACGTCACGATCGAGGGGATCGAGTGGTCGCTGCTCAACCCTGGCGTGCGCCTCTCGCTCGGTGATGCGGAGATCGAGATCACGTCGTTCACGGAGCCGTGCGGCGTGATCAGGCGCTCGTTCAGTGACTACGTACCCTTCCGCATCGGACAAGCCGAGCATCCGGGGTGGAGCCGGGTGTACGCACGCGTGATTACAGAAGGCACGCTCCGCACGGGCGACGTTGCGCAGCTCTTGCCCGCGACAGCTGCGGCTGGATGACCGGAGCGTCGCCGCCCGCCATCGACGCGCCATACTATCCTGTTTCCCGACAGAAGCTCGTCGTGATGTCGCTGGCGACGCTCTCGATGTACCAGATCTACTGGTTTTACAAGAACTGGCAGATGATGAATGTGCGGAACGCGAGCGGCGGCTCCCCGTTCTGGCGGGCGATCGCGGCGCCGATGACCGCGCATGGGCTCTTCGCGGACGTGCGCACCGATGCCGCGTCGCGTTTCGTCGACGTCGGATGGAGCTCGGCCGGGCTCGCCGTGATCTACTTCGGGCTCGCGCTCTGCTGCTTCCTGGACTATCCGTGGTGGACGATGGCGCTCAGCTCCGTATTCGTTCTCCTTCCGGTGCACGCCACAATGGAAGAGATCAATCGGAAGGTCGCTCCCCGCGCGCCGCGCAACGAGAGCTATTCTGCGATCGATCTCATCGCCATCGTAGTCGGTGTCGCGCTGACCATCCTCGGGCTCTATCTCACTCGCCAGGCGCAGATATTTCTCGACGATCTCATGAATCAGCTGTCGTGAGTCGCGCTCCGATCGGCGATGGCGACGCTGCGGGGGGCACGATCGTCGGTCTCGTCGTGCTCGATCGCGATCGCTTCGCCATCCCGCCCGGGCAGATGGCGACAGCGCACGTCCTTCTCACCCTTCTCGACGGACACCCGGTCTACAGCGATGCCAGCCTCCGCTGAGGCGGCAGCGCGCGACCCCTACGCGGCGCTGCGCTACTCCGACTACCGATTCTTCCTCGCCGGACGGCTCGCCGCCAGCATGGGCTCGAACATGATCGACGTCGCGATCGGATGGGAGCTCTACGAGCGCACCAACCGCGCGCTCGCGCTCGGATACGTGGGACTCGTCCAGGTGCTTCCCATCATCCTGCTCGCCCTCCCCGCCGGCCATGTCGCCGATCGCTTCGACCGAAAGCGGGTCGCGATGGTTTCGCTCCTCCTCCTCATCGCGGGATCGCTCGCACTCGCCGCGATCTCCTTCACTGTCGCGCCGATCCCCCTCATCTACCTCACGCTCTTCATCATCGGCGTCGCCCTGGCCTTTCACCGCCCCGCCGTCGCCGCACTCCTTCCACAACTCGTGCCCGCAGACAAGTTCGCGAACGCCGTGACGTGGAACAGCGTCGGCTGGCAGCTCGCGAGTGTCCTCGGACCCGCGCTCGGCGGATTGATCATCGCCTGGCGGCATCACGCGGGAATCGTCTACCTCATCGACGCGGCGCTGATGCTCGTCTTCGTCGTCTGTCTCACGCAGGTGCGGGGACAGCAGGTGGCGCGCGCGCGAAAGGCGATGACGATGCAAACGCTTCTCGGCGGGGTGCGATTCGTCTGGCACACGAAGGTCATCCTCGCCGCCATCACGCTCGATCTCTTCGCGGTGCTCTTCGGGGGCGCGACGACGCTGCTCCCCGTCTTCGCCAAGGACATCCTGCACGTGGGCGCCGAGGGCTTTGGATGGCTGCGGGCGGCACCCTCGATCGGTGCGGTGTTCGTGGCGATCCTGCTGCTCGGACGCCCGCCCATGCAGAGGGCGGGGCGGTCGTTGCTCGTCGCGGTCGCCGGCTTCGGCCTCGCGACGATCGTCTTCGGACTCTCGCGCTCCTTCCCTCTCTCGCTCACGATGTTGATCCTCGCGGGCGGTCTCGACATGATCAGCGTCGTCGTCCGGCAGACGCTCGTGCAGCTTCGCACGCCGGATGAGATGCGCGGACGCGTTTCGGCCGTGAACAGCGTGTTCATCGATACCTCCAACGAGCTCGGTGGCTTCGAATCCGGCGCGAGTGCCGCACTGCTCGGGCCCGTGGTGTCCGTGGTGGGTGGCGGAATCGTCACGGTTCTCGTCGTAAGCGCGGTGGCGGTCGCGTGGCCGGAGCTGCGCAACATGCGAGGGCTGGCGGAGGAGATGCCGGTAACGTCTTGACCTCTCGAGGGCACATGAAGTTCTTGATGCGCGTTTCCGTGACAACGGTCGACGTGGCTCGCTACGTGCGTTCACGCGGCGCATGACAGCAAAGCAGGTCGACGAGGAGCGCCGCGAGAAGGAGCGTCCGCGCTCCTCGCACGAAGCAACCAGCCGCGGAATCAAGGCCTTCCTTGGCAACCTCGGTCCAGGGCTCGTCACCGGCGCGGCAGACGACGATCCGTCCGGGATATCGACCTACTCGCAGGCCGGCGCTGCCTTCGGTTACGGGCTGCTCTGGACGGCGCTGCTCAGCTTCCCGCTGATGGTCGCCATCCAGCTCATGTGCGCGCGCATCGGGATCGTCACGCGTCGTGGCCTGGCGTCCGTGCTGCGCAAACATTATCCGCCGTGGATGCTCTGGTTCGCCTGCATCCTCCTGCTCATCGGCAACACGATCAACATCGCGGCAGACCTCTCCGGGATGGCCGCCGGCGCCGAGCTCCTCACGAACGTGAAGCGCAGCTACTTCGTCCCGGCGTTCGCGGTCACGATCATGCTATTTCTGATGTATGGGTCGTATGCGCTGCTGCTCAAGATCTTCAAGTGGCTGACGCTCGTCCTCTTCGCCTACGTGATCGCGGCGTTTCTGGCGAAGCCCGTGTGGCTCGATGTCCTCAAGGGCACGCTCCTGCCAAGCATCTCCTTCAAGGCCGACTACCTCTTCACCTTCGTCGCCATCATGGGGACGACGATCAGCCCCTACCTTTTCTTCTGGCAAGCTGCCCAGGAAGTCGAGGCCGACGAAGCGCTGAACAAGGATATCGGTGACAGACCGCGACGTTCTCTCGAGCGCGAGCTTCGCAGTGCACGCACGGACGTCGTGTCGGGAATGTTCGTGTCCAATTTCGTCATGTACTTCATTATCCTGACGGCGGGTGCGACGCTCCACGCGCACGGCCACACGAACGTGCAGACCGCGGCGGAGGCGGCAAAGGCGCTGGAGCCAGTCGCGGGAAAGGCCGCTTCGCTCCTCTTCACGCTCGGGCTCGTTGGCACCGGACTGCTCGGAGTTCCAGTGCTGGCCGGATCGGCCGCGTACGCGGTAGCCGAGGCGGCGGCGTGGAGGCGCGGGATGGACACGCAGCCGCATCAGGCGCGCAACTTCTACATCGTGATGGCGACCTCGATGCTGATCGGCGTCGCGCTGACCTTTTCGCCGATCGATCCGATTCGGCTGCTGCTCTGGTCCGCCGTGATCAACGGCATGCTCGCTCCGCCACTCATCGTCATCGTGCTCGTGATCTGCAACAACTCGAAGGTGATGGGGAGTTTCAAGAACGGCATCGCGCTGAACGCATTCGGCGCCCTGGCGGGGTTGATCATGACTGGGTCCGCGCTCGCGCTCGTCGCGAGCTGGCTCGGTCTGATCAAATAGTAGAGCGCAGCGCGCGCACCGCTATACCGCCGTTCTTCGTCGCCAGGACGTTTTCCATCTCACCACCGATCTGACTGTCGAGCCGCGGATCGGCGGAGAGCACGGTAAGCGGCCACCCCGGAAAGCGGTCGCGCGCGATCGACCCGAGCTGAGCGTAGAGATTCCTGAGCGCATCCCGGTCACCCACTCGCACGCCGTACGGCGGATTCGTGACGATCGAGCCCGCCGCGACCCCCGCGGGCGGCGCAACGCGCGAGATGACCTTCTCCTCGAAGACGATGTCCGCTGACACTCCCGCGCGCGCCGCGTTCTCGCGCGAGGCCACGATCGCCCCCGCGTCGCGATCGGAGCCGAAAACGGGGGCGGGCGCCGCGGGGAGGATCTGGGCGCGCGCCTCCTCGAGCATCTTCCTCCACGTCGGCTCGTGAAAGCCCGGCCAGCGCATGAAGGCGAAGGTGCGCGTGAGCCCCGGCGGAATGCGGCGCGACATGAGCGCTGCCTCGATCGGGATCGTCCCCGCGCCGCAAAGCGGATCGACCAGCGGTGTCTCGCGGTCCCAGCCACTGGCGAGGAGAAGCGCGGCGCCCAGCGTCTCGCGAAGCGGCGCCTTCGCGGTCGCGAGGCGGTACCCCCGACGGTGGAGCAGCGCGCCTGAGCTGTCGATGCTCACCGTGCACTGATCGCGAAAGAGGCGCACGATGACGAGCGGCGTGTCGCCGGTCTCGTCATCATCGTCGCCGCCGCTCGTGACGGTCGGCGCGACCCCCGTCGACTTTTCCATCGCCTCCGCGATGCGCTGGGCGACGGCCCCCGTGTGATACAGCCGCGACTTGCTCGTGGACACGCGCAGGCGCACCGGCTGCCCGCTCGCGAGGAAGCGGCTCCACGACAGCTTTCGCGAGTGGCGCTCCAGCTCGTCGAAGAGCCGCGCGTGGAAATCACCGACGCGCGCGATCACGCGCGTTGCGGTGCGGAGCCAAAGGTTTGCGCGAAAGAGCGCGCTCGAGCCGCCCGAGAACGCGACGCCGCCGATGTCGCGCTTGCCCACGTCGAGCGCGAGCGCCCGCATCTCCACCTCGAGCACATCCTCCAGCCCCGGCGCGCAGACCGCGAACAGCTCGAAGCGCTCGGCGCGCGGCGCGGGCTTCGATGGCGCACCGCGCGGCGCGCCACGCGGAATGCGCGCACGCGACTTAGCCATTCGCGTTCGCGCGCGGCTCGAGTGGAAGGCCGAGGCTCTGCCAGAGATACCACGATCCGACGGATCGGTACGGGGCCCACGACTTCGCGAGCGACTGCATGCGTTTGGCCGTCGGATCCTTGCGCAGCTTGTATGCACGCCGGAAGGCATTGCGAATGCCGAGGTCGAGCACGGGGAGAATGTCGGGGCGCCCGAGCCGGAACATGAGGAACATCTGCGCGGTCCACACGCCGATCCCCTTCACGCGCGTGAGCGCCTCGATCACCTCGTCGTCGGACATGAGGTGGAGCTTTTCCATCGGCAGCTCTCCATCCTTCACGTGACGTGCGAGATCGCGGATGTAGGCGATCTTCTGCCGCGAGAGCCCGGCCGCGCGCATGTCGGGATCGTCGAGGGCCAGCCAGTGCTCGGGCAGCGGATTGGCCTCGCCGACCAGCGCGAGCAGCCGGCCGTGGATGGTGGCGGCCGCCGAGGTCGAGAGCTGCTGCGAGACGATCGAGCGGACGAGGGCATCGAGATGCGAGCCGGCCGCGCGGCCGCCGAAGCGATTCGGGCCCACGCGCTCGATGATGTTCGCGAGCACCGGGTCGGCCTTCTTGAGATGACGAACCGCCGCCCGCTGCCAGAGTGCGTGCGGAACGAGCTTCGGTTTGCGGGGAGCTTTCGTCTTGGTCACGCGCGAATCTTACTCGATCTCGATACCGTTCGGCTGGCGCGAGCGCCCCCGACGCCTCATCCTACGATCATGCGCAAGCTGATTGCCTACTTTCTGCGCGGGCTCGTCGTCGCGGCGCCCGTTGCCGTCACGCTGTGGGTGTGCTGGGCTCTCTTCCAGCGCATCGACGGCCTGCTCGACCTCTCGATCCCGGGCGCCGGCTTCATCGTCACGATCACGCTCGTGGGGGTGATCGCCTCGTCGCTCGTGACTGCGGGGGTCGTCTCGGTGATCGAGAGCAGCATCGAGAAGCTCCCCTTCGTGCGCCTCGTGTACTCGTCCACGCGCGATCTGCTCAACGCGTTCGTCGGCGAGAAGCGCCGCTTCGATATCCCGGTGACCGTGACGATCGTCCCCGGCAGCGGCGTGAAGATGATCGGCTTCGTCACGCGCGAGTCGCTCGACATCTTCGGCATGTCCGACTACGTGGCGGTCTACGTGCCGCAGGCCTACGCGTTCGCCGGCCACCTGTTGCTCGTCCCCGTGCTCCAGGTGGAGCGTATGAGCGGCGAGAGCGCGGACCTCATGGCCTTCGTGGTATCCGGCGGCGTCGCCGATGGCGCGCGCCGCGAGTCGCGCGCGGTGGAATCCGAGCCGCGCTAGCCGCTAGGCCGCCGGGAGCGGTGCGGTGGCCGCTCCGAGATCGCGCGACATCAGCTCGAGGTCGAAGCCCTCTCGCCTGATGCGAAGATCGTAGTAGAGCAGCGTGGAGACCACGGCGAGGACGGGGTAGATCGGTATGATCAGGATCGCGCCCAGGATCCCGACCAGCATCGGCGACAGCATCATCGTGCCGATGACGCTCGCGATCATCGCGATCACGAAGTAGAGCGTCCAGGCGAGCCCGAGCGAAAAGAAGATGTGCCAGGAGCATCCCTTGCTCAGCCGCCAGCTCCGGATGATCGCCGAGCGCGCCCCGAGCCCCTCGAGCACGACGGCGCTCGTGACGGCGAAGGTGCGCAGCGCCGCGGCGATCATGAACCAGAGCGCGAACGGGAAGAGCACGAAGAGGAGCCCGATCGCACCCGCAGACTTCGTCTTCGCCATTGCGGGCACGAGGATGGCCGCCAACACCCCAACGAACACGAACGGGATGACGATGATCGCATAGCGGAGCATGAAGGACAGGATCACCGAGAACAGCCGCTTCCCTCCGGCCGCGAGCGCGCGCGCCAGATCCACGTTCCCCTCGAGATACCCGTCGGAGGAGGCGACGACGAGCACGGCGTCGGAGATCGCGAAGCAGAAGGTGCTGAGTGCAACGGTCCCGAGCGCGAGTCCGAGATTCGTCATCAGCGACGTCGGGTCGCTCAGCCGATCGCGCAAGATGATGCGCAGAAACACACCGGGCGACAGGGCGATCGCGCTCACGGTCACCATCTGCGGATAGAAACGGCGCAGCAGCTGGAAGCTCGCGTCGACCAGCTCGGTGGCGCGTCGCGGACGAATCTCGAATACCGGCAAGATTCCTCGGTCGGGAAAATGGAGCGCCGTGCTCCGCACACATCGGAGACGGCGAGTCCACATTGGGTGCCGCGGGGAGCGGGCGCAAGCCGCCCGTCCCCCATCGCCGCGCGCCTAGGCCAGCGCCGCGTCCAGGTCGATCTTTACATTCCCCTTCAACGCTTTCGACACGGGACATCCGTCCTTCGTCGCCTGAGCGATCTTCTGGAACGCATCCGCCGAGATCCCCGGTACCGACGCGCGAACGACGAGCGTCATCGTCGTGATCGCGAAGCCATCGCCAACCTTGTCGATCGTGCACGCGGCCTTCGTCTCGATCTTCGCCGGCGGCGATCCTGCTTGCTCCAGCCCCACGCTCAGTGCCATGCTGAAGCACGCAGCCTCCGCCGCCGCCAACAGCTCCTCCGGATTCGTCCCCGGCTCGTCGCCGAAGCGCGTTCCGAACGAATACGTGCCTCCGATCTTTCCGCTCGCGCCCGAGAACGTTCCCTTTCCTTTCTGCAGGCCGCCTTCCCAGACGGCCGATGCGTTACGTGTCGGCATGCTCTACTCCCGATTGAATGACCGCGCGCGCACTCACAACCGCGCGTGTTGAAGGCTAGCCGGGAAGCCTCCGGGCAGCCACCGACCCGCTCCCGGCACTCATCGGGCACGGTTACTGTTCACTATGGCTGATGAACCCGCATCGCTCCCCGTCCCCGCGTCCATCGAGCGTGTGCTCAAGCAGTTCCGCATGCTCGGCCGCGAGGAGAAGATGCAGGCACTCCTCTCGTACGCGAAGAAGCTCGAGCCGCTCCCCGAGCGCTACGCCGCGATCGATCGCACCAACTTCGTAATCCCGGAGTGCCAGACGCGCGTCGACATCTTTCCCGAGTATCGCGACGGCAGGCTGCACTTCTTCGCCGACGTGAACATTCGGCAGTCGCCGACGATCGCCGCCTTTCTCTCGATCCTCTTCACCGCGGTGAACGATCAGCCGCCCGCGACGACGCTCGCCATCCCACCCGACTTCGTTCGAACCATGATGGAGAACATCGGGCTCGGCGCGCGCGAAACGGGACTGTCGGCAATGGTCGCGCGTGTGAAGAGCTACGCGGCGAACGCCGACCGCTACGCAGCCTGATGCGGAACGACCTTCCTTCACGGTGACCGGCATGGCTCCCCAGCCGCAGAGCTTCGAGAATC
>JBBSEY010000111.1:0-9995 GCA_038239265.1 Gemmatimonadales bacterium
CGTCACCCGCGAAGCGATCGGCTCGATGCCGGCACGCGCCGCGCTCGACGCGGGGATCGCGACGCTCACGGGGCGCATCGAACAGCTCCCCCCCGACTACTCCGCCAAGCAGGTCGGGGGCCGGCGCGCGCACGCCGCCGCGCGCGGGGGCGCGCCCCTCACGCTCACCCCCGTCGCCGTGCACGTCCACTGCTGGACCGTGCGCGCGCATCGCGAGAGCGAGAACGAGACGGATGTCACTGTCGTGTGCGGCGCCGGCACCTACATCCGCGCACTCGCCCGCGATCTCGGCCGCGCGACCGGCAGCGCGGCGCATCTCGCCGCGCTCCGCCGCACGCGGAGCGGCCCCTTCGACGTCGCGAACGCCACCTCCTTCGCCGATCTGCGCGATCAGCGCGCCACACTCCGTTCGCCGCGCGAGGCGATCCCGTCCCTCGGCGAGCAGCGCGTCTCCAGCGACGACGCCGCGAAGCTCGCGCGCGGGATGCGCGTGCGCGCGAGCATCGAAGGGGAGCGCGCCGCGCTCCTCGCCGACACCGGCGTGCTCCTCGCGATCGCGGAGCGCAGCGGCGACGATTGGCAGCCGCGCGTGGTGCTCGCCAATGACTAGGAAATTCCGCAGCTGGGATGACTCGGGTCTCCCGCCCACCGCGCGCGGAACGGTACTCACCGTCGGAACTTTCGACGGCGTCCATCGCGGGCACCAGCGCGTGCTCGAGTGTATTGCGCGACGCGGCGATGAGCTCGGCCTCTCGAGCGTGCTCGTCACCTTCGATCCGCATCCCCTGGAGATCGTCCGCAAGGAGGCGGCACCCGCGCTGCTCACGCTGGGGCAGGAGAAGCTCGAGGTCATCGCGGAGAGCGGGATCAACTACGTGGCCATCGTGCCGTTCACGAAGACATTGCAGCGTTACGACGCCGCGGCCTTCGTCGATCAGATCCTGCGGCAGCGCTTTCACGTGCAGCATCTCGTGATCGGCCATGACCACGGCTTCGGCCGCGGCCGCGCCGGCGATGTGGAGGTGCTGCGGCGCCTCGGCGAGACGCGCGGCTTCGCCGTCGAGGTCGTGCCGGCGGTCGCAGCCGCCGATGGTGTCGCGATCTCCTCGACGTCGATTCGCCAGGCGATCGTCGCGGGGGAGCTCGAGCGCGCGGCACGGCTACTTGGCCGCGCGTACTCGGTAGCGGGACGCGTGCAGGGCGGGGAGCGTCGGGGGCGCCTCCTTGGCTTTCCGACGATCAACCTGGGAGCTCCCTCGCCTCGCAAGCTGCTCCCTCCCGCAGGCGTATACGCCGTGCGCGCCCAGACCCACCTCGGCGCCTTCGGTGGCGTGATGAATCTCGGCCCCCGCCCCACATTCGGCGACGACACCGTGGCGATCGAAGTGCATCTCTTCGATGCCGACGGCGATTTCTACGATCGCGCCGTGCGAATCGACATCGTCTCGCGCATTCGCGACACCCGCAAATTCGACGGCGCGGATGCACTCGTCGCCCAGCTCCGCGAGGACGAGCGACAGGCACGCCGCGCGTTGACTCAACCGTTGTCCAGCCATAACGTTAAGAGCTGAGCAACATCCTTATTTCCGCCCTGCGACCGCATGAACACCAATATTCGTAGTCGGCTTCTCATCATCCTCGTTCTCGTGGCCGGATCCGTCTTCGCCCTGTGGCCGCGAACGGTCGCCGTGCGCGAGCGGAATCTTCAGACCGGTCAGTTCCACGACACCGCGCTCAAGAGTGTGCCGCTCAAAAAGGGCCTCGATCTGCAGGGCGGAATGTATCTCGCGCTCGAGGTGGACGAGTCCAAGCAGGCGGTGCAGAACAAGACCGAGGCGATCGATCGCGCGCTCAAGGTGGTGCGCAATCGTATCGATGAGTTCGGCGTCTCCGAGCCGGTGGTGCAGAAGGTCGGCACCGATCGCATCGTGGTGGAGCTTCCGGGTGTCGAAGATCGTGCTCGCGCCGAGGGGCTGGTGCAGAACTCCGCCTTCCTCCAATTCCAGATCACGGACAAGTCGCAGGCATTCGACAAGGCGCTCGCGCGCCTCGATGGAGCCGTCAAACAGGGGGGCGGTGCGGCTGTCGCGAGCACCAGGGATACGACCAGAGGCGCGTCGCCGCTCACAAATCTGTTTTCCAAGGCCGATAGCGGAAAGGCGAAGAACGACAGCAGCAAATCCGACACGACTGCCGCGACGGCCACCGGCGGTCCTTTCTCGAAGTTGATTCAGCCCGGCCAGATGCCGGGCGAGTATCTCGTCGCGAAGGGGGATGTCCAGACGCTCCAGGGCTATCTCGATCGCCCCGATGTGCAGGCCGCACTCCCGCCGGGAAAGGCAGTGCACTGGGGAAGCGAGGATCTGAGTGCCGGCGGAAACGCGTCGTATGCCACGCTCTACGTCGTCGATGCCCGCCCGATCATCACGGGTGAGTACCTCACCGACGCGAAGCCGGGCAACGATCCGACGGAAGGGCAGTTCGTTTCGTTCACGCTGAACAACGAAGGCGGACGCAGATTTCGCAGCGAGACCGGCAAGCACATCGGCGATTACATGGCGATCGTGCTCGACGATCGGGTGATGGGCCGCCCTCCGGTGATTCAGAGCGCCATCGGCACGCGCGGACAGATCACGATGCGCGGTGCGGAGCTGCAGAAGACGCAGGATCTCGCGCTCGTGCTTCGCGCCGGCGCGCTTCCGGTGCCGCTCAAGATCGTCGACTCCCGCCAGATCTCCGGCTCCCTCGGCGCCGACTCGATTCACGATGGCGTCCGCGCGGGGATCGTCGGCGTAACGCTCGTCGTACTGATCATGCTCTTCTACTATCGCTTCTCCGGCATGCTCGCCGTCGCGGCACTTCTGCTCTATCTGCTCTTTACGCTCGCGCTGCTCGCGGGTCTCCAGGCCACGCTCACGCTCCCCGGCCTCGCCGGACTCGTGCTCTCCGTCGGTATCGCACTCGATGCCAACGTGCTGATCTTCGAGCGAATACGAGAGGAGCTGGTGCACGGGAAAACCGTCCGCGCCGCCATCGATGAAGGGTTCAAGCACGCCATGAGCGCGATCATCGATTCGAACGTCTCCACCGTGATCACCGCGCTCGTGCTCTACGAGGTCGGCACAGGCCCGGTGAAGGGTTTCGCGGTCACGCTCATGGCTGGTATCGCCGCGTCGATGGTCAGCTCGATCTTCGTCGTTCGCACCTTCTTCCTCCTGTGGCTGAACCGCACGCGCGGCGCCCAGACGCTGAGCATCTGATGCTGCGTATCCTGCACGACACCAAAATAGATTTCATCAAGCTGTGGAAGATCACTACGATCGTCACCCTCCTCTTCATTCTTCCGGGGCTCGCGTGGATCGCGGCGAGCGGCTACCGCTACAGCATCGAGTTCACCGGAGGCACGCTGATGCAGGTGCGCTTCGTGAAGGCGCCGGACATCGCCGATGTGCGCTCGACGCTCGATGGCGCCGGCATTAAGGGCGCGGAGATCACGCAGTTCGGCAGCGAGCTCGAGTACCTCATCCGTGCGCAGGATCCGCGCGCGGTTGCACAACAGACCCGCGGAGCCGAATCGATCGCCACCGAGATCCAGGCGGCGCTGACCAAGCGCTTCGGCGCCTCCGCGTTCGCCGTGCAGCGAACCGAAGCGGTTGGTCCAAAGGTGGGTGGCGAGCTGAAACAGAAGGCGATCTACGCAATCCTACTCTCCTTCCTCGCAACGCTCATCTATCTCGCCTGGCGCTTCGAGTGGCGTTTCGGCGTTGCCGCCGTCGTCGCGACCGCCCACGACATTCTCGCGACGCTCGCCTTCATCAAGTACGCGAACCACGAGATCTCGCTGATCGTCGTGGGCGGCATCCTCACGATGATCGGATACTCGCTCAACGACACGATCATCATCTTCGATCGCGTGCGCGAAAATCTGCGGCGTCGCCAGAAGGTCTCGCTCTACGACACACTCAACCGCTCCGTCAACGAAACGCTCCCGCGATCGGTGCTGACACACGCAACGGTTTTTGCGACGCTGCTCGCGCTCACCCTGCTCGGCGGCGAGGTGCTGCGCCCCTTTGCCCTCGTCATGCTCTTCGGCGTGGTCACGGGAACGTTCAGCTCGATCTACGTCGCACCGCCGCTCCTCCTCTGGATCGAGTCCAAGTGGCCGCGCACGGCCACGGAGAGCGCGACACCGCGCGTCAAGGCGACGCGCGGCGGCCCAGTCACGATGAGCCGGTAGCTGCGCGCCGGGCGCACGCGGCGCGATGCGCTACATCGATAGCCATTCGCATCTCGCGGATGCGGTCTTCGACGAGGATCGTGGCGCGGTGATCGAGAGGGCGGCGGCCGCGGGTGCGGCCGCCGTCGTCTGCATCGGAGCATCGCTCGCCGACGCCGCTCGCGCGCGCGAGCTCGCGGCGCAGTATCCACTCCTCCACTGGACCGCGGGGATCCATCCGCAGGAAGCGGGCACCTTCAACGCCGAGAGCGACATCCCCGCGCTCGAAGCGCTGCTCGATGCCGGCGCCGTCGGGATCGGCGAGTGCGGGCTGGACTTTCACTACGACAACGCGCCGCGCGCGCGCCAGCATGAAGCGTTCGAGGCGCAGCTCGTGCTCGCCGCCGAGCGCGAGCTCCCGGTCATCGTGCACACGCGAGAGGCGGAGCCCGACACCGCGATCATGATCGATCGCGCCGCACGCGACGGCGTGATCGGCGGGCTCCACTGCTATACGGGGTCCCTCGGCCTCGCCGAGCGCGTGATCGGCTACGGCTGGTACGTCTCGTTCAGCGGCATCATTACCTTCAAGAGTTGGACGGATCTCGAGTTGCTGCGCGCGATCCCCGACGATCGCCTGCTCGTGGAGAGCGATGCGCCGTATCTCGCGCCCGTACCGCGGCGAGGGAAGCGCAATGAGCCGTCGCTCGTGGTGCATACCATCGAGCGTTTGGCCGACGTACGCGGAGTGTCGCCGGAAATCCTAGCCGAACGGACGGGTGAAAATGCCGAACGGCTATTCCGAATTACGACGATGGGAGCGATCACCTAGCATCCGCGCACCGAGTCGCGGTAACATGCAGCCCCTTCTCCTTTCGTCCTGCCCCGGAGGCGAGTGTGTCCACTGTTCCGTCAGACATCGAGATCGCTCAACACGCGAAGCTTCGACCAATCGTTGACGTCGCGGCCGACCTCGGCCTAAAGCCGGAAGAGCTGGACTTGTACGGCAAGTACAAGGCGAAGATCGATCTCGAGGTCTCGCAGCGGCCGTCGAAGGGTCGACTCGTGCTCGTCACCGGCGTCAACCCCACCGCGGCCGGTGAAGGGAAAAGCACGACGCTCGTCGGCCTCACCCAGGCAATGCGTCGGCTCGGGAAGAACGCGGTGCTCTGCATTCGCGAGCCGAGCATGGGACCGGTCTTCGGTGTGAAGGGCGGCGCGGCCGGCGGCGGCTACGCGCAGGTGGTGCCGATGGAGGACATCAATCTTCACTTCACCGGCGACTTTCACGCGATCGCATCCGCGCACAATCTGCTCTCGGCCATGCTCGATAATCACCTCACCCAGGGGAACGGGTTGAATTTCGACCCGCGCCGCATCACGTGGCCGCGCACCATCGACATGAACGATCGCGCGCTTCGCGATGCGGTGATCGGACTCGGTGGCGTGGCGAACGGTGTGGTGCGGGAAGAACGGTGGGTCATCATCCCGGCGAGTGAAGTGATGGCGATCGTTGCGCTCGCCGCGAGCAGGGAGGATCTCGAGAGCCGGCTCGCCAACATCGTCGTCGGATCGACGGCGGGAGCGGACCGGAAGCCGATTCGGGCGAGCGATCTCAAGGCCGTCGGCGCCATGAGCCTCCTGCTCAAGGACGCGATCCGTCCGAATCTCGTGCAGACGCTCGAAGGCGGCCCGGCCATCGTACACGCAGGTCCATTCGGAAACATCGCGCACGGCTGCAACAGCGTGATCGCGACGAAGACGGGCCTCGCCCTCGCCGACATCGTGCTCACCGAAGCCGGCTTCGGTTCGGACCTGGGAGCAGAGAAATTCTTCGACATCAAGTGCCGGTCGGCCGGGCTCAACCCGGAAGTTGCCGTACTCGTGGCGACGGTGCGCGCGCTCAAGCTCAACGGCGGCGCGAACAAGAAGAGTCTCGCCACCGAGGACCTCGGCGCCCTCGAGAAGGGACTGCCGAATCTCGCGCTGCACATCGAGAACGTGGCGCAGTTCGGAGTGCCGGTGATCGTCGCCATCAATCGCTTCACCACGGACAGCGACGCCGAGCTCGCGATGGTCGCGGATTTCGCGCGCAAGCACAAGGTCCGCGTCGCCCTCAACGAGGTGTGGGAGAAGGGAGGCGCCGGCGGCGAAGAGCTTGCACGCGAGGTGCTCGCGGCGCTCGAAAGCGACAAGTCCAACTTTGCTCCGCTCTATGACGTGAAGCGACCGATCAAGGAGAAGATCGATACCATCGTCCGCAAGGTCTACGGCGGCGAAGGCGCCGACTACAGCTCCAAGGCTGACCGCGCAATCGAGTATCTTGAGTCCATCGGGCTCGCCGAAACGCCGGTGTGCATGGCGAAGACGCAGTATTCGGTGACGGATGACGCCACGAAGCTCGGTCGGCCGACGGGCTTTCGCATCACCGTCAACGAGGTCTATCCTGTAGCGGGCGCGGGCTTCGTCGTGGCGCAGGCGGGCGATATCATGACGATGCCCGGCCTGCCGAAGGAGCCATCGGCGGAGAAGATGAACATCACGAAGGACGGCACGATCACGGGGCTGTTCTAGCGCTGGGCAAGCCGGTACGATGAGGTCTACTACCGAAAGGGGGACGTGTGGCGCACCACCGCATCGAGACTGAAACCGCTCCCGCCGCGATCGGTCCGTATTCGCAGGGGATCGTGGCGGGCGGCTTTCTCTTCACCGCAGGGCAGATCGCGCTCGACCCGAAGTCCGGCAAGATCGTCGAGGGCGGCATCGTCGAGCAGACCACGCGCGTGCTCGAGAATCTGCGCGAGGTGCTGGCCAAGGCGGGCGCAACGTGGACCGACGTGGTTCGCAGCACCGTGTATCTCGTCGATCTCGCCGAGTTTCCCACGGTGAACGAGATCTATGGCAAGCAGCTCGGAAGTGCGCGCCCCGCTCGCTCGACGGTGCAGGTTGCGGCGCTTCCGCGCGGCGGGCTGATCGAGATCGATCTCATTGCCCAGCTCCCCGCGTGATCGGAACGGCGCTCGCCCGCTGGACGATCGTGGTTTGTGCGCTCTCGGCCGGTCTTGCGACCAGCGTGCGCGCACAGGTGGCGGACAGCGCGCGCGTAGGCATCTCGCAACCCGGCGACAGCACGCGCGCGATCGCGGCACCCGCACGCATTCGCTCCGCCGCGGACTCGATCACCGACCGCCGCGACTCCGTGCTGCTCGCGGGGCCGCCCATCCGCCCGAAAACGGCGCTCCTGCGCTCGCTGCTCATCCCCGGGTGGGGGCAGGCGTCGCTCGATCGCGGTACGGCCGGAGCGACCTACTTCGCACTCGAGGTGGGGTCGATCGCGATGCTCCTCTTCGCCAAGCACGAGCTGGCAACTGCGCGCAAGGCGGCGCGCGACAGCGTCTTCGTCAATGACTCGACGCTCGGCCCGCCCCCGGAGCTAGGCGGCCGCGTTCGCGTGCGCAAGGTGCAGGTTGAGGACTGGGCCGCGCTGATCTTCTTCACTCACCTGTTCTCCGCGGCGGACGCGTTCGTTTCCGCGCATCTCTGGGAAGTCCGCGTGCAAGTGCACGGCGGCCAGGAGATGCGCTCCGCCGGAGTCACTGCGACGATTCCGTTTTGAGCGGCAGCAGCGCGCCCGTCGGCGTCTTCGATTCGGGAATCGGCGGCCTCACCGTCGTGCGCGAGATCGAGCGGCAGCTGCCGCACGAGCGCATCATCTACTTCGGAGACACCGCTCGCGTGCCGTACGGGCCGAAGAGCCCCGAGACGGTCCAGCGCTACAGCCGCGAGATTTCGGACTGGCTCGTCGGCGAGGGAGTGAAGGCGATCGTCGTCGCGTGCAACACGGCCACGGCGCACGCGCTGCCGATGCTCCGAGACTACGTGCGCGTGCCCGTGATCGGCGTCGTCGAGCCTGGCGCGCGTGCCGCGATGCGCGCGACGCGCTCGGGCGTCGTCGGGGTGATCGGTACGGCGGGGACGATCGCGTCGGGCGCGTACGAGCGCGCGATTCACGCGCTAGAGCCCACCGCGCGTGTCGTGGCGCGCGCGTGCCCGCTGTTCGTGCCGCTGGTCGAAGAGGGGTGGACGGATCGCGAGGCGACGCGCCTCATCGCGCGGGAATACCTCGAGCCGCTCGCCGACGCGCAGGTCGACACGATCGTGCTCGGATGCACGCACTATCCACTGCTCGTGCCGATGCTTTCGGAGCTCGCGAAGCCGGGGGTGCGCCTCATCGATAGCGCCGCCGAGACCGCTGCGGAGACGCGCCGCACGCTCATCGAGCGCGATCTCGTTGCACCGGAGCTTGCTGGACGGCCTCTGCATCGCTTCGTCGCCTCGGACGATCCCGGCCACTTCCTACGCGTTGGACAGCGCTTCCTGGGGGAGGCGATCGATCGCGTCGAGAAGGTCACCCTCGGATGAACCGCTCCACGCGCGCAGCTCGATCCGCTCGTCGCGCATGACGAGATACGTCGGCCGGATCACCCAGGCACCGGGATTCGCGTACACGCCGCCGGTCGCCGACCGATCGAGCGTGGCGACATGCGAATGACCGAAGACGACGAGCTCGACGTCGCGATGCGTGGCGAGATAGTCGTGCGCCACCGTGCGAAGCCCGCTCCCGCCGTCGGTCGCTCCGTGCGATCGGCTCTTCCTCGACGTCCCTCTCGCGACCCGCGTGGCGAGATCTGGATGCAGCGAGCCGAAGGCACGAATCGCCAGGGCATTCCGCATCACCCGCTTGAATGCGCGATAGCGGCGATCATGGCGTCCCCGAAGACCGTCGCCGTGCGCGAGATGCGTGTGCCAGCCGCCGAGCGCACCGTTCCAATCGCCGTGGATGAGCTGAGCCCCGATCTCGCGCGTGATCACCTCGCCACCCCATGCATCATGGTTCCCCGCGATCATGAGCACGGGCTTCCCGGAATCGACGAGTGCGGCGAGCGCGCCGAGCACGCGCACGTGGCCACGAGGAATCACCGTGCGCCACTCGAACCAGAAGTCGAAGAGGTCGCCGTTGATCACGACGGAACCCGCATGCGCGCGCGCGAAGCTCAGCCACGCGACCAGGTCGCGCTCGCGCTCGGATGCGGCGACACCGAGGTGCGAATCGGACATCAGCATGCAGGGCGCGGGAAGCATGCGCACATTCTAGTCGCCAGCGGCATGCATTACAAACGAGCAGCGTGCGCGGCTCCATGACACACATGCCGGAGTCGGTGACGGAGCTTCGTGTGCGGTATGCGGAAACCGATCAGATGGGAGTGGTCTATCACACCAACTATCTCGTCTGGTGCGAGATCGCACGCACCGATCTCATTCGAACGCTCGGCGCCAGCTACCGCGAGCTCGAGGAGCGCGGCGTCCGCCTCGCCGTGTCCGAGGCGTCCGTGCGGTACATTGCAGCAGCACGCTACGACGACCGCATCCGGGTGGAAACGCAGCTCAGCCGCGTGACCTCCCGCACCATGCTCTTCGACTACACCATTCTGAATGCCGACAGCATGCAACGCCTCGCGACCGCGAGCACCACACTCATCTCCCTCGATGCGAACAACCGCGTCGCGGTGCTCCCGGCCGATGTGCGCCGCGCCCTCGCGGGCGACGATGAAGGCAATGCGTCGTAGCGTCGCGGTTGCGCTGGTCGCGGGCGTCCCGCTCGTCACCGCGTGCGCGAGCGGCGGCCGTGCGGGGAGCGGTGCCGCATCTGCAGCCCGCGCGAGCTCCGGCGCGGTCGATGTCGCACGCTACGGGCGCCTGCTCGCGATGGCCGACGAGC
>JBBSEY010000112.1:0-9984 GCA_038239265.1 Gemmatimonadales bacterium
CATTCGGCGCCGCGGTGCCCTTGACCGGCCTCGTCGTGACGAAGCTCGATGGCACGGCGCGCGGCGGCATCGTCGTTGCCGTGCACGAAGCGCTCGACGTGCCTGTGAAATTCGTTGGCGTCGGCGAGCAGGCCGATGATCTCGTGTCGTTCGACCCCGCATCGTTCGCCGCGGAGCTGCTGGGCGCAGAGTGAGCACGCGCGCGACGGGCCCCGCGATCGGATTGAGCACCGGCGTCGGCTATCTCAAGGGCGTCGGCCCGTATCGCGCGGAGCTGCTGCGCAAGCTCGGGATCGTGGTCGCGCGCGATCTGCTCTTCCATGTTCCGCATCGCTACGAGGATGCGAGCACCATCGCGCCGATCGCGAGCGCCGAGCCGGGGATGGACGTGACCGTGCTGGGCACCGTCATCTCGAAGGGCGTCATCCCCACTCGCAAAGGGCTCCGTATCTTCCAGGCGGTGATCCGCGACGACAGTGCGATGATCGAGGTCTCGTGGCCAGGCCAGCCCTATCTTGATCGCGTGATCAAGAAGGACGACAAGCTCCTGCTCACCGGCGCCGTGCGCTTCTTCCACGGCCGCCAACTGCAGCCGCGGGAGATGGCGAATCTCGGCCCCGACGCCGACGGCGTCACCGAAGGGCGAGTGCTCTCCGTGTATCCGGCCACCGAGGGGCTGTCGTTCAAGGTCATCCGCGCGCTCATCGACGCCCATATCGATGCGCTCCTTCCGCTCGTCACCGAGTACCTTCCGGCGGCGACACTCGCGCGCGCGAACGTCCCGCCACTCCCCGAGGCGCTCCGCCTCGTGCATCGCCCCCATTCGATCGCCGACGCGCACCGAGGGATGTCGCGACTGGCGTTCGAAGAGCTGTTCTTCGTTCACATCCTGCATCGCCGCGCGCGGGATCTCGCGCGCGAAACGCGCGCAGGGACCAGCTTCACGAACAGGCGCGACCTCACCTCGCGGCTCAAGGCCGTGCTCCCCTACGAGCTCACGAACGCGCAGATGCACGTGACGCGCGAGCTCGTGAAGGACATGGTGAGCGACCGCCGCATGCATCGGTTGCTGCAGGGCGATGTGGGGAGCGGGAAGACGATCGTCGCACTCTTCGCGATGCTGCTCGCGATCGAAAATGGATTCCAGGCGGCGCTCATGGCACCGACGGAGCTGCTCGCCGAGCAGCACGCGCGCACCTTCCAGACGCTCCTCGCGCCGCTCGGCGTTCCCGTATTGCTCGTTACGGGAAGCCTGACCGCGGCAGAACGTCGCGTCGCGGCCGCGCGCATGGAGGGGGGCGAGCCCATGGTCGTCGTCGGCACACACGCGCTCGTACAGGGCGACACGCACTTCGCGAAGCTCGGGCTCGCGGTCATCGACGAGCAGCATCGCTTCGGCGTCGAGCAGCGCGCCGCACTCGGCGCGAAGGGCGCGCGCCCCGATGTGCTCCTCCTGAGCGCCACACCGATCCCGCGCTCGCTCGCCCTCACGCTGTACGGCGAGCTCGACGTGAGCGTGCTCGACGAGCGGCCGCCGGGCAGACAGCCCGTCACGACCGCGCTTCGCCCCGGATCCGCGCGCGAGCGTGTGCTCGCCTTCATCGATCGCGAGATCGAGAAGGGGCGACAGACGTACGTCGTCTATCCGATCATCGAGGAATCGGAGAAGACGGATCTCAAGGGTGCCACGGCGATGTTCACCGCGCTCTCCACCGGTGCCTTCGCGCACCGGCGCATGGCACTCCTCCACGGGCGCATCCCCGGAGACGAGCGCGATGACATCATGCGCCGCTTCCGCGACGGGGACATCGACATCCTCGTTGCGACGACGATCATCGAGGTCGGGATCGACGTCGCGAACGCCACGGTGATGCTCGTCGAGCATCCCGAGCGTTTCGGGCTCTCGCAGCTGCACCAGTTGCGCGGTCGCGTCGGACGCGGCGCGGAGGAGAGCTACTGCATCCTCCTCGGCGACGTGAGCCCGGACGCGCGCGAGCGACTCGAGCTCTTCGCCTCCACCGATGACGGTTTCGAGATCGCGCGCCACGATCTGCGGCTGCGTGGCATGGGCGATCTCTTCGGGGCGCAGCAGAGCGGCGAGAAAACCTTTCGCTACGCCGATCCCATCCGCGACGAGACGCTCAACCTGCTCGCGATGGAGAGCGCCGAAGAGCTGCTACGCGCCGACCCGGCGCTCGAGAAGCGACAGAATGCCGCGGTGCGCACAGCGCTGGCGGAGCGCTACCCCAGAGCGCTCGCGCTCTTCCGGGTGGGGTGAAGCAAGGCGCCGCTACGGCTTTGCCGGTGGGGTCGTCGACAGCCGCTTTTTGATTCGATCGAGCTCCGCCGTCGTCTTGTTCAGCGAGTCCTGGAGCGCCTTGACTGTCTTGGCCATCTCCTGATCGCGTGCCGTCGACTTGGTCGAATCATCGGAGACGACGAGGTGCATCGCCGGAACGCTGTCCATCGAGCGCGACTGCGAGAGTGAATCCATGACGAGCGTCGCGCGTCGGAGCACCTGGGCCTCGGCGCGATGCGGCAGGGGATCGGAGAGCGCGAGATAGCCATCGAACGCGGACACCGCGTCGCGAAGCCGCTCCTTCGTGTTTGCCGGCTCGAGCAGAAAGACCCCATGCCAGAAGATCGCCTCGCGCGAGCCCGTGCTCCCCGGCTCGTTCCGTGCGAACATCGCGAGCAGCGAGTCCGCCGAGGCGTACTGCGCCGCCGCTGCCAGTCGCTGCGCAGAGTCGAGCGTGACGCGCCACGCGACATCGGCGGGCGCGGGCGCCTCGGTGCGGGGATGCGAGCAGCCGAACGTCATCGCACAAGCGAGGAGTACGACGAGCGCACCTCTCACGCGCTGGCGTCCACGGACGTCGCAACGGAGCTGCGCCGCCGCGGCCGCGGGCCGGTGCGCGCTGGCAACACGACGCTGAATTTCGTCCCCTCGCCCAGGCGGCTCTCCACTGTCAGCCGGCCGCCGTGTGCGTCGACGATCTGCTTCGCGATTGCGAGGCCGAGCCCCGTTCCGTCATGCGCCGCCGAGTGCTGGTTGTCGGCCTGGAAGAACTTGCGGAAGATATGCGGAAGCTGCTGCGCCGGAATGCCGGCGCCCGTGTCCGCGACCGTCACGCGAATCTGGCCGCCGTCGGCCTGCACGTCCAGCTCGACCGTCCCTTCCTTCTTCGTGAATTTGAAGGCGTTCGACAGCAGATTGCCGAGGACCTCATTGATGCGATCCGGATCCCAGACCACTTCCGCGGGGAGCGGGCCGGTACGCACGACGCGGAAGTTGATCCCCCGCTGCATCGAAAGTACCTGGAAGGTGTTTTCCAGCTCGCTGAGGAAATGATTGAGCTCCGTCGGCCGCAGATCCAGCTTTCCGCCTCCGGCCTCGAAGCGGCTGATGTCGAGGAGCTGGTGCACGAGGCGCGACAGCGATCGCGTTTGCGCATCGACCGTGCGGAGGATTTCTCCCTGCTTCGCCGAGATCGAGCCGTACACGCCTTCATTGAGCAGCTGCAGATAGCCGAGAATGACGTTGATCGGCGTCTTTAGCTCGTGCGATGCGACGGAGACGAACTCCGCCTTCAGCTTGTCGAGCTGCGCCAGCTGCGCGGCCATCGATTTGTAGCTCGCCGCGAGGCGTCCGAACTCGTCGTTGCGCTCCGGCGACACCGAGAGCCTGTAGTCGAACTGTCCGGCCGCAACGGCCTCCATCCCTGCCTCGAGATCCTGGACGGGCTTGCTCACCGTCCGCCACAGCGCAATCGAGACGAGCAAGGCGACGCTCGCCGCGAGCGCGAGCCCGATCCCCGCGATCTCGGTGGTGTCGTCGACGAGCGTGGTCGCGTCGTCCACGAGCGAGCGGGTGCGATCCGCGAGCACGAGCTCCGCATCGCGGAGCGACGACTCGATCTGGCGCTCGGCCGGAATGTACTGGTGCGTCGAGATCGTATCTGCGATGGCGGGGCTGCGCGCCGCGTAGGACATCTCCACTGGCGCGATGCGGCGGATCTTCTCAATCTGCGCGTCGATGCGCGCGCGCGCCTTCTCCAGATCGTAGCCCTGGAGCGAGTCGTTCCGTGCGTGCAGCTGCTCCAGCACCCCATTCACATGCTCGAGCGCCGCGCTGTCGTGCACGAAGAGCAGCCGCTCTTCCGATTGCCGCACCTCGTCCGCCGTGGCGCGCATCCGTCCGACGAGGAGCGACGCGCCGAATGCGTGGTCACGAAGCTGGCGGGTGGTGGTGTGCAACCGCTCGAGCGAGTGCAGTGCAAAGGCCAGCGGCGCGAGGAGGATGAGCAGATTCGCGAAGAGTCCGAGCGCGAGCTTGGAGCGGATCGTCATACGGCGCTGCCATAGGGCATCGCGATACGCCAACGGCACGCCATCGCCTGGCGCGCCACCGTAATTCGAACCGGAGGTGTAGGCCCAACTCGCAATCCGCTCATCGTCTCCCTATTCCCGCCTTGCTATCCCCGCCCAGCGTCGCCTCGCGACAAATGGCAAATGACCGGCCATCCGAGCTAAACCTGAAAATCGGCAACACACACCTCTAGCCGCAACCTCTCGATTTCGTTCCGCTCGAGCGGTCATTAGTGCGTAGAGGTACGTTGACACTCGTATCGGCGACGGGATAGCTTGCGCTCCCCAAACGTAACCTCAGCAAAATCAATGACATTGGCATCTACACGGATTAGCGGGTTGAGCGGCGAAGTTGGATCATCCGTAACCGTCCGTGGCTGGATCACCACCGTTCGGTCCTCCGGGAAGGTGGCCTTCCTCGTGTTACGGGATGGCACCGGACTCCTGCAGTGCGTGGTGGTGAAATCGGCCGTCACGCTGGACGTCTGGGATCGCTTTGCGCAGCTCTCGCTCGAGACCTCCGTTGCCGTCACGGGCGACGTGCGTGCCGACGCGCGCGCGCCCGGGGGCTACGAGCTCGCCGTTACCGATCTGGCGATCGTGGGAACGAGCCCGCTCGACTATCCGATCCAGCCAAAGGAACACGGCATAGACTTCCTTCTCGACCACCGCCATCTCTGGCTGCGCTCCCCCCGCCAGCGCGCGATCGCGACGATTCGTAGTGAGCTCGAGCAGGGGATTCACGACTTCTTCTATTCGCGCGACTTCCTGCGCGTCGACACCCCCATCCTCACGGCGGCCATCGGCGAGCGCTCCGGACTGTTCTCCACCGAATACTTCGACGAAGGGAGCGCATATCTGGCGCAGACAGGGCAGCTCTACGGCGAGGCGGCGGCCGCGGCATGGGGAAAGATCTACACCTTCGGGCCGACCTTCCGGGCGGAGAAGTCGAAGACGCGCCGGCACCTCACCGAGTTCTGGATGATCGAGCCGGAAGTCGCCTGGAACGACTCGAACGACAACATGAAGCTGCAGGAAGATTTTGTGTCGTATCTGGTTCAGCGCGCCCTCGAGAAGCGCTCGGCCGAGCTCACGGAGCTCGAGCGCGATCTCACGAAGCTCGAGGCGATCAAGCCTCCGTTTCCGCGTCTCGAGTACACCGATGCGATCGATCTTCTGCACCGGAAGGGGAGCACGACCGAGTGGGGCGAAGATCTCGGCGCCGAGGACGAGTCGCTGATCGTCGCGGACTTCGATCGTCCCGTGTTCGTGATGAACTATCCGAAGGAAGCGAAGGCGTTCTACATGAAGGAGAATCCCGCCGATTCGCGCACGGTGCTGTGCGACGATCTGCTCGCGCCCGAGGGCTACGGGGAGATCATTGGCGGAAGCCAGCGCGAGGATGACTACGATCGGCTGCTCAAGCGCATCGTCGAAGAGGGGCTCGATCCGGCCGCGTACGAGTGGTATCTCGACCTTCGGCGCTACGGCACCTTCGTGCACGCCGGCTTCGGACTCGGGCTCGAGCGCACCATCGCGTGGATCTGCGGCCTGCCGCATCTGCGAGAGGCGATCGCCTTCCCGCGCATGATGCACCGACTCCGTCCCTGATCGTCCCTGCCGCGCGCCACCGTGGCACTACTCCGCGCGCTTGACCTCGGTCCAGAGTGCATCCAGCGCGACGATGCCTGCGTCGGCGACGGCGATTCCACGCTCGCGCGCGAGCTGCTCCACCGCCTCGAAGCGGCGCGCGAACTTGTCGGTCGCGCGATCGAGGGCGAGCGCGGGGTGCACGCCGGCGCGGCGGCAGAGATTGATGCACGCGAAGAGCAAATCGCCGAGCTCGTCCTCGAGATGTGCGTGCGCACGCGCGGCGGCCGCCGGCGCGATGGTGCTCTGTTCCGCGAGCTCCTCGCGCACCTCGGCCAGCTCCTCCTCGACCTTCTTCGCGGGCCCTTCGGTATCATCCCAATCGAAGCCGACGCCGGCGGCGCGCTCCTGCAGCCGGAATGCGCGATGCAGGGTGGGCAGCGCCGCGGGGAGGCCATCTGCGATCGATTCGCGTTTCCGGGCCTTCATCTCTTCCCACGGTCTCCGCTCCCCATCACCGAACAGGTGCGGATGCCGCTCCTTCATCTTCGTGACGAGGGAGCCAGCGACATCGTTCACGTCGAACGCGCCCCGCTCCTCGGCGATCACCGAATGAAAGAGCACCTGCAGAAGCACGTCACCGAGCTCTTCGCGAGTGTCGGCGCGATTGCCCCGACGAAGTGCGTCGTCGAGCTCGTGCGCCTCTTCGATGAGATAGGGGCGAAGGGATTCGTGTGTCTGCTCACGGTCCCAGTCGCATCGGGCGCGAAGATCGCGCATGAGCGCGAGCGCATCGTCGAGTGTGGATTTGTCGGCCATCATTCCTCCGGGGCGCGAAAGCTATTCGCGACCGGGCTCGCGCGGCAATGCCGATGCGCCTGAGGCGCGGATGGATGGAGGTCGATCTCGACGCTATCGTGCGCAACGCACGGGCGATGGCGGCGCGTGCATCTGCGATACTCCCGATGGTCAAGGCGGATGCGTACGGATTGGGTGCCGTACGCGTCGCGGGCGCGCTGGAGCAGCTCTCGCCGTGGGGGTATGGCGTGGCGACGGTCGAGGAGGGAATCGAGCTTCGCGATGCGGGGATCACGCGTCCGGTCGTCCTGTTCACGTCGGTCGAACGCGAAGAACTTTCCGCCGCGCGCGACGCGCGACTCACTCCCTCGCTGGCGTCGGCGGAGGCAGTCGCGGAATGGGCGGTCATTGGGGGTGGCGCGTGGCATTTGCCGATCGATACGGGGATGTCGCGATCGGGGGTACGCTGGAGCGAGGTGGGCGCGCTCTCGCAGCTGCTTCGCGACCATCCGCCCGAGGGCGCCTTCACGCACTTCCACTCGGCGGCACTCGACGACGGGTCGCTGGAGGCGCAGGAATCGCGCTTCGAGCGCGCGCTCGCGCAGCTTCCCGCGATGCCACGCGTGCTGCACGCAGAGAACTCGGCCGCGCTGGCGCGCGGTGCCCATTCGAAGTGGTCTCTCGCGCGGCCTGGAATCTTTCTCTACGGCGTAGCGACCGGCGTCAATGCGCAGCTCGAGGCCGAGCCGGTCGTCGCTGTGCGCGCACGCATCGTCGAGCTTCGCAGAGTCGCCGCGGGCGAGAGCGTGAGCTACGACGCGACCTTTCGCGCGGAACGGGAGACTCGCATCGCGACCCTGCCGGTCGGGTATGCCGACGGCTACCGCCGCGCACTCGGCAACCGGGCGCATGCGCTGGTTGGAGGGAGGCGCGCGCCCGTGGTCGGCGTGGTGACCATGGACATGACGATGCTCGACGTCACCGACGTCGCGGCAGAGATCGGGGAGATAGCGACGCTCATCGGGAGCGATGGCGCGGAGCAGATCGCGATCGGTGATCTCGCGGCATGGGCCAGCGCGAGCCCCTACGAGCTGCTCACGGGGCTGCACGCGCGACTGCCGAGGCATTACGTGGGCAGGGACGCCGTGTGAGCGCTGTCCGACAAGGTGGGCAGCAGTCGGCCAACCTAGTAGCTTTGAGCGACTTGCGGGACACCGAACGGCGATTGCGGGGTTCAATGGGGGTTCGAACACCGCGGGTGGCCCCCGCTCCTGCACCATCCGACCAGACACTTCTCGAGGACGACCTGCGCTCTCTGACCGCCGAATGACGTATGCGGCTCCGAACGATTCCCTCCGTGCCGCCGCGTTCTCGGTGATGTCGCGGGCGTACGCTCCCTACTCGCACTTTCGGGTAGGAGCCGCGCTCGCAACGTCGACTGGACGAACCTTCGTCGGCTGTAACGTCGAGAACGCTTCGTTCGGTGCGACGATCTGCGCCGAGCGAGCGGCGGTGCTGCAGGCGGTTGCGCAGGGCGAGCGGAGCTTCACATCGCTGGTGATCGCGACCGAGGGATCCTTGCCGGCGGCGCCGTGCGGCATCTGTCGCCAGGTGCTCTCGGAGTTTTCGCCGGCGCTCGAGATCACGAGCTGCACGACCGCTGGCGCGGAGGCGCACTGGTCGCTCGACCAACTGCTGCCCGCGCCATTCACTTCGAATTCTCTGCCTCGCTCATGATCGTCCCGCGTACGACGCATCGCCTGCTTCCACTCCTCGGAATCGCCCTGATCGCCCTTGCCGCGTGCAAGGAGGATCTCGCCGGCGGGTGCGCGAGCCCATCCCTGTGCCCCGGCCAGGCGCTCGAGGTGCACGATACGGTGCTCGTCGCCGGCGAGGTGATCGACTCCACCGTGGTCGTGAGCGGAATGCCACCGCTCGGCACCGAGAGCGGGCTGCTCGTGGCGCGCTACGGCGACGCCCTGGGTGACAGCGTCGTGTCCGGCGCCGTATTGCGCTTCGATTCGCTGCAGCGAAACTTCCCGCAGGTCGACACGAGCGTTGCGCCGCGCCCGATCGTCAGCGTGAGCGCGGCTTCGCTTCATTTCACGGCGACGCCGGATACCTCGATCGTGCGCGACTCCGTCCGCTTCGAGGTGATCGATGTCGACGCGAACGTCGCCGACCTGGACACTGCGGCGATCCACCAGCTCTTTCTCACGCGCCCGGCGATCGGCACGTTGAACGTCAAGAAGGACTCGCTCTCCCTCGCGCACATCGTGCCCATCGACACGGCGTTCGTTCGCCAGCGCGTTACGACGCCTGGCGGGCGCGTGCGACTCGGGGTTCGGGTCTACAGCTACGGGCTCGCCGGCACGGGAGGCGTCGCGGTCGCGATTACGCCGGTGTCGTCGTCGACGGGGGCCGCGCGCGGCTCGAGCGGGTCGTCGCTCGTGTACGAAGGGCACACGGCAGTGGCCGACACGGTCGACTCGCTGGCCTTCTCGAACTTCTCGGTCTCGAAGTCCGCAGGCGGCGGGCCGGAGTTCCGGTATGTCGCGAACTATCAACTCGTGTTGAAGGGTTCTCCGCCGGCGCCTGCGGGAGTGCTTCCGGTGGGAGGGCTGCCATCGAATCGCGTCTATCTTCGCTTCGATCTTCCGTCGGCGCTGATCGATTCGTCGACGACGATCGTGCGCGCGACTCTCATTCTGCACCAGCGCGGCGACTCGACGTTCCTCCGTGCCGATTCCGTTTCGCTCACCCCGCGGGTCGTCATCGCGTCGCCGATCATCACCGACATCTCGAAGGCGGCGCTGCTACTCGCCGATCTCACGACCGTGCCGCTCCGCGCGCCAAGAGTCAATCCGAGCGAAGTCCGCGCGGACACGATCGCGCTCGTCTCGCGCGCGTCGAGCATCGTGTCGCTCTGGCGGCTCGAGGGGCCGTCCCGAATACAGCGGGCGATCGTGCTGCAATCGTCGAGCGAAGGACGGGATCCGCGACGCTTCCTGATCTACTCGAATACCGCGCCGGCGGACTCGTTTCGCCCCCGCCTGCACCTGACCTATATCCCGCGCAGCGGCTTCGGACTTCCGTAATGCGAACGCTCAGCACGCTCGTTCTCTGCGCGACGTTCGCGTCGTCCGCAGCCGCTCAAGGCACGCTCAGCTCGCAGGGCTTCGGCTATCCAGCCGGCGGACTCTCGACGCATGCAGAGGCGCTCGGCGG
>JBBSEY010000113.1:0-9979 GCA_038239265.1 Gemmatimonadales bacterium
AGAAACTTCCGTGGATCCCACCACCACATCGCACGTCGGATCGCGGCCGAACACGAGCCCACCCGCCGGCACGGGATACTCCCGCCCATCCACGAGCGAGATCACCCGCCCCCCCGTCGCCGCCGTCGGCTTCCCGCCAACCGCCGGCGTCGCTCCTTCCGGCAGGCGTACGGGCTGTACGAACTGCGTGTTTCCCCCGCGCCGATCATCTCCAAAAAAAAGCTCCCTGCCAGCGACCTCGATCCTGTCGCCATGAAGCAGTGGAGCCGGCTCGGCGCCGAGCGCGACGCCATTCACCTTCACGTTTCCGTCGAGCCGGCGTACCACCGTCGCACCGTCCGCTCCGACGTCGATCGACGCGAGCGTACCATCGCTTCCATCACCACTCAGACGAATGCGCGCCCCCTCACCGCCGCCAACTTCGTTCCCGCCCGCGATCAGCGGATACTGCTGACCATCCAACTGTATGTAGGGCATCGAGATAGAAAGGCGGGCCTGAGAAGCGGGGGCGTCGTGCGGCTGGAGCGAGCCCTCCTCACATTCCTGAGAGATCGTCGTGACACGAAACTACGCCCGGCCCGGAGGCCCGGCAAGCACGAGCAGTGCCTCACACATTACGTTCTAGCATGCCCTTCTGGCTCCACTGGATCGTCCTCGGCCTGATCGCGGGCTCACTCTCGAAGTATCTCATGCCCGGCCGCGATCCCGCCGGCTGCCTCATCACGGTTGCCCTCGGGATCGTCGGCGCACTGCTCGGCGGCTGGATCGGTTCGCACCTCGGTTGGGGCGGCGTCAGCGAAACAGGCTTCAGCATCCGCTCGATCGCACTCGCCACCCTCGGCGCGATCGTGCTCCTGCTCCTCGGCCGCCTTGCGGTTCATGTCCGTCGCCGTTCGTAGCCCGAACAGGCACCGCAGCCGTTAGCTTTACTCATGAAGTCTCACATCGTGGTGCGCGGCGCGCGACAGCACAATCTCAAGGGCTTCGATCTCGAGATTCCGCGCCGCAGCTACACGGTGGTCACGGGCCCCTCAGGCTCCGGAAAATCCTCCCTCGCCTTCGATACGATCTACGCCGAGGGGCAGCGACGGTACGTGGAATCGCTCTCCGCATACGCGAGGCAGTTCCTGGAACGGATGGAAAAGCCCGACGTCGACTTCATCGACGGGCTGTCGCCGGCCGTCGCGATCGAGCAGTCGAATCCGACGAAAACGTCCCGGTCGACGGTTGGCACCGCAACGGAGATCTACGATTTCCTGCGCCTCCTCTGGGCGCGCATCGGCCACACCTTCTGCCCCGTTTGCGGACGCGAGATGAAGCGCGACACGGTGCAGTCGGTGACGGAAGAGGTGCTCGCGCTCCCCGCCGGTACTCGCTTCTCGATCGCCTTCCCGCTTCGCCTCAGCGATCTCGTGACGCACGACGTCGTCGTCGAGAATCTGCGCGCGCAGGGCTTTCTGCGAGTGGTGATCGAGGGGTCGCTCGCGCACCTCGAGGAGCTCCCGCCGGGCACCGACGTCACGAAGGCCGCGGAGCTGCTGGTCGTCGTCGACCGGCTCGTCGTCGCACCCGAGAGTCGCCAGCGGCTCGCCGACGCGGTCGGCACCGCTTTCCGCGACGGCGATGGCGAAGCGGTGATCCTGTTGACGACGCCGATCTCCGCGAGCCTCGCCGGCTCCGGCACGCAGGGGGACGACTCGACGCCCGTCTCGCGCCTCATGTACACCGAGCGCTTCGAATGCCCGTACGACGGCACGCGCGCGCCCACGCCTACGCCGCAGCTCTTCTCGTTCAACAATCCGCGCGGCGCGTGCGCGACGTGCAACGGATTCGGCGCGGTGCTCGAGTACGACGAGCTGCTCGTCATACCTTACCCCGACCGCACGCTCCGCGAGGGCGCGATCGATCCGTGGACCAAACCGCGCTACGACGGCAAGCGTCGCTCGCTCGCGGAGTTCGCGAAGAAGAACAGGATTTCGATGGACGTCTCGTGGCGTGAGCTTCCGACCCCCGACCGCTATCAGCTGCTGTACGCGAAGACGAAGGGCTTTCGCGGCATTCTCGTCTTCCTGAAGGAGCTCGAGGAGAAGCGCTACAAGCAGTACATCCGGATTTTCCTGCGGCAGTATCAAACCGCGCAGGACTGCCCGACCTGTCACGGCGCCAAGCTCCAGAGCGAGGCGCTCCAGGTGCGTATCGCATCGCGCACGATCGCCGACGCGAGCGACATGCCGATCGAGAAGATGGTCCCCTGGCTCGAGTCGCTTCCACTCTCCGACTACGAACAGCAGATCGCCGCGAACATCCTGGGCGAGGCGCGCTCACGCTCGAGCTTTCTGCTCGACGTCGGCCTCGGCTATCTCACGCTGAATCGCGCGACGCGCACGCTCTCGGGCGGCGAGGCGCAGCGCATCGGCCTCGCGAACTCGCTTGGCTCGAAGCTCGTCGACACACTCTACGTGCTCGACGAGCCTTCGATCGGCCTCCATCCGCGCGACGTCGATCGCCTCCTCTCGCTGCTGCATCGTCTGCGCGACGGAGGGAACACCGTGCTCGTCGTCGAGCACGATCTCGAGGCGATTCGCCGAGCGGACTACATGGTGGAGCTCGGCCCGGGCAGCGGTGAGCTCGGCGGTCAGGTGGTGTTCGCCGGTCCGATGTCTCGAGCGGGGGAGAGCTCGCTCACCGGCGCGTACCTGAGCGGCGCAAAGGAGATTCCGCTCCCCGCGGAACGCCGCCCGCTCGGCCCGCGCTGGCTCACGCTCACCGGCGCCAGGGAGCACAACCTTCGCGGCGTCGACATCCGCATTCCGCTCGGTGCGCTGACCGTCGTGACTGGAGTGTCGGGGTCGGGAAAGAGCACGCTCGTGCACGACGTTCTGCTGCGCGCGCTCGAGACGCGTCTCACCGGCGAGCACACCGCGAAGCGCCACCTCGGCGAGCGCGTCGGCGGCTTTGACGGCATCACCGGGTGGGAGCCGCTCGCCGATGTCGTGTGCATCGATCAGAGCCCGATCGGAAAATCGCCGCGCTCGAATCCCGTGACGTACGTGAAGGCGTTCGACGAGATCCGCCGCATCTTCGCGGACCAGCCGCTCGCGCGACAGCGGCGCTTCGGCGCCGGCCACTTCAGCTTCAATGTGAAGGGGGGACGCTGTGAGAATTGCGAAGGCGCGGGATTTCTGCAGGTCGAGATGGTCTTCATGGCAGACGTGTACGTGCCGTGCGATGTGTGCGGCGGGAAGCGCTTCAAGAACGAGGTGCTCGAGGTGAAGGTGCGTGGCAAGAGCGTCTACGACGTGCTCGAGCTCACCATCGATCAGGCGATTCGCTTCTTCCCGCGCGAGGAGAAGCTCGGCCAGGCGCTCTGGCAGCTGCAGCAGGTCGGACTCGGCTATCTCCGGCTCGGGCAGCCCGCGCCCACGTTGAGCGGCGGCGAGGCGCAGCGCGTCAAGATTGCGCGTGAGCTCTCGAATGCCGGAAAAACGAAGACGCGCAAGCTCTACGTGATGGATGAGCCGACGACGGGATTGCATCTCGAGGACATCCGCAAGCTCGCGCGCGTCTTCGAGCGACTCGTCGATCAGGGGCACACACTCGTGATCATCGAGCACAACCTCGACGTCATCAAGCTCGCGGACTGGGTGATCGATCTCGGCCCCGAGGCTGGCGACGGAGGAGGCGAGCTCGTTGCGATGGGGAGACCGGAGGAGGTTGCGGAGGTTGCCGCCTCGCACACGGGGCGCTGGCTGCGTCCGCTGCTGCACATCGATGCGCCGTCGGAGCTGGCCGAGCGGAGGGTGGCGGCGCGGAGGGTTGCGGAGGGCGTGGCCGAGCGCAGCTCGCTTGACCGTGCCGCGCGAATCGGGTAAGACGATTCCGCGATCGCGTGCCCTACTGCGCGCGTGGACTGAATTGCATTTGGCTACCGTCCCAGTGTCGATCGGAGAGCTCTTCGTCGAACCGTCTCATTGCTGAAAACCTCGTCGGGTATCTCGGCCGGCCTTCGGGTGGCGTTCCGCGTCTTCAGCGCCACCCTGATCGTTGCCACAAACGCCGCCTGCCCTGGGCGGTCGGCCCCTCCTCCCGATCTGCGTCCAGTGACCGAAACAGCCGCCTTACCCGAGTGGTTACCGGGAGTCTGGACACGAGAGTGGATTCGAAAACGGGGCGTATCCCCCGATCTTTTCGACGTTCACTATCTGCAGACCACGAGCGTCTTCGCGGACGTGCGATTCGCGCGCGATCGTGGCTCCTTTCCGTGCGTTCGGTCGTTTGCCGACCTGACTGACGCCCAACTCCTGGTGCTCGCGAAGCAGCGCGCGTTCATGGGAGTCACAACCGTGAGCGGCGTGCTCGCCACCTGGCATCACGAGATCGACTTCCAGCCGCCAGACCTTGATCCAGACGTCGGACGACTCGAGCCTTCCGCTAACGCACATATGCTCGAACACGCGCTCGACGGCTCTTACGTCGAGTCATGGCGCTCCCTCACGCCCGTAGACGGCAGATATCTCGTTGTGCGCGCCGAGCGGTCGGGGCGACTCGACCGTGCGCTTATCGTCGTCGGTGATTATTTCGTGTACGTTCGCAACCGGCGGAAGGATCTACCGGTCGCGGAATCGCTCGACTCGCTGATCGTGCATACCCGAGCAACCCGGGCGCAGATCGTCGGATACCTCGACTGCGAGTTCTCGACCGGTCTCGTGCGCGGGGGAAGCATCCCTTGGCAAATCCAGCAGTCGACTCTACCGTGGCTGGAGCATCAGCACTTGCCCTTCGCGGATGAATTCGCGCGTACCCGAAAAGCCACCGCGGTTGCATCGCGCGCCGCGTCGACTGACCGCTGGTCCGTCCCCGTGAATACTTTCGCCGACTCGGAGCTGTCGGAGCTCTTCCCGCCACGCCGGTAGCGTTTTCACGATACTAACTACTTCTTCGTCGCCGCTTCCCGCCCAATCAGCGTGACAGCAAGGGTGACTGAGAAGATCGATTCACCCCTAGCCAGTCTCACTAGGGCGAGCAACATCGTATTGAAGAGGTGAGGATAAACTCCTAACTCACTAGCACTTGCCCTTATTCACTCTTACTATTCCACACGCTGATCCCGAGTAGCTCAGGTGGTAGAGCAGGTGACTGTTAATCACCGGGTCGGGGGTTCGAGTCCCTCCTCGGGAGTGGGCTTCTACGAAGTCGTTCGATCGGGAATTTAGAGAAAGGGTCAGCCCGCCAGGGCCGGCCCTTTTTCTTGCTCTTGTGAGCGGTTGTGACTCGCTACACATGATGTTGTGCCCTCGGCACCTTCATCTCCCTCTGGCGAGATCGTGCATGTGGACGATGCATCGACGGATGGCACCTACGATGTGGCGAGAAGGCATGCCGACGAAGGATGCCGACTTCGGCGCGGCAACGGCATATCTCAAGGCGTTCGTTCCGCGAGAGTAGATTGACGACAGGTCTGCCGGCTCCTGCGAGCGGTAGTCTTCGGGTTCGCATTCAAGTCATTTTCGGATGCTGGTGCTCGGCTCGCCTGGCGAGTCGTCCGCGATCATCGATCGGCTCGGCGCCGGTCTTCTCTGGGCACCTGGCTCCGGCGAGGTGCTCGAGACGGCGCAGCAGAGGGACATGTCATGCCACGGGGATGCGGTTCACGTTCGCACGGGAAGCGTGGTTCGTTCCGCAGCTCGCGCGCGCCCGCGAATCACCTCGCTCAGTCCGCGCGCTCCGGTACGGTGGATCCCCGGCTCATTCTTCGCACACTGATCGCATTCTGCACCGATTCCACCGCTTCTGAAACGCCACGCCGCCACCGTCCGCCAAGGTAGGCGATCACCGACTCGGTGTCGGTTGCAACCGATCCGAATCCCGCCTTGTACGAGTACAACCCCGCTTCGCTCCGTCGTGCTCCCCCAAGAAAGAACGTTTCGACGCCGGCAGCCTGAAGGGCACGCGCTGTCTCGACGAGCAGAAAGTGCGACGCGCCAGTGCTCATTCCGCTGCTCGACGTCCCCGCTGACTCGAAGTACGCACCGCTCGGCGATTGCAGGATCAACAATGACGAGACGATCTCGTCGTGGAGCACCGCTTGGTAAAGCTCACCTGCACCCGATTCAAGAAACGTCGCGGCGCTCGCCCTGGCAAAGTCATGCGGAACTTTCTCGCCACGAGCCTCACGACGACTCATTGAGTGCGCGCGCAGCCCGACATGAGCGTCTAGCGCCTCCCCTGATCGACTCCGCCCGATCGTCAACCCGTTCTTGCGTCCCTTCTTCACTCGCTCGCGATGATGCTTCGACAGAGACTCGAAGATATCCCTTCCGACAAGCGGCAACGTGAACTCGGTTCGTTGGATACGCTTGATCTCGCCCTTCAGACGAGGAATGATCGATTCCGGGGAAGCGAAAGTAGCGAGCTCCAGATCCGTGATGCCACGTTCGGCACAAAAGTCTTCGATCCCTTTCCAGAATGGCGAGTCGGCGGGAAGCTCGGGCAGCGAGTTGATTGTCAGGGAGCGTCGGATTCGGCCGCTCTTGATCATTCCGAGCGATGCGGCCTGCATCGTTGACACCTGCTCGACTCCGAGCAGCCAGGCATCGAAGCCGAGCGCGCGCTGCGCACGCATGTATGAACCGATCAGAAACGGATTGTCGGGATCGGTCGCTGCACCGCGCTCGAGCAGCGCATCATTTGCCCTGTCGGCGAAAAAGCTCGTCGTCATCTTATTCGTGGCGCCATCTCTTCTGTCGCTCAACGTGCGGGACGGTGGTCGCCCCCGCATTCGTCGGGCCCCGGCGCGTACTTTCTGATCGACTTTGCGTCCGTATCGCGTTAAGAAAAAATCACTCGTTTCACACTAATCCTCACCCTCGCAGCCGCAGGGCCTTCAAGCGCATCGTGAAGCGCGTGCAAGGAGCTACAGACGGTGAGTACGCGAGTCGGTCACGCTAGCGGAAAGATGACTGTCGGCGTTTACGGTTGCCGGTGCAAGGCGGACCAGGAGAGCACCGTGTCTCGACAAGGTGATGAAGCTCGGGGAACTGAGGTATCAGGAGGAGGTGACAAACAGGCCCCTGTTACACCAACCGATCGAGCAGTGAAAGAGTGCAAGCTCCTTATTATCTTGAACTTGACGGCGCCGGGCCACACTGTTCCGGAAAGGGTGCACTTTGACAGTTAATAACCGGGCCAAGGGTTCGAGTCCCTCCTCGGGAGTTCGTAGTGTGCCATCGACCTGGCCCGTCTCGTGATGAGGCGGGCCTTGTTGTTGCGAGGCATTGAGCCGATGGATCACTTGAAGACCCTGAACGATACCGTCGCGATGAGCGCGGAGCTGCTCGCGCTTTCCCGCCCTGGACCACGGAAGAAGTCCGGTTCTGGAGGCCGGCATCTCGCACTCTTCGCCTGGGCACTCCCGCCCAGCAGCGGCGCCGGTGTCTATCGTCCGCTCTCGTTCATGCGCTACGGATGCCGCCTCGGTTGGCGCATCGATGCGTTTTGCGGAGAGCCGCAGCAGAAGGAGAGTCAGCACGGCGACGAGCTACTCGCACTCGTCCCGCCAGAGACGACGCTCCACGTGTCGCCGCCGTCGACGAGGACGCCATCGTATCGCTTTTTTCCTCGCGTCGACGGCGGCTTCTCGAACGGGCTCGCACTGGCCCGCGCCGCTGTCAGGGAGCTTCGACGAGATCCTCCGGACGTCGTGCTCGGCTCAGGCCCGCCCTTCCACACCTTCGTCGCGGCGCTGCTGGTTGCTCGCCGCTTCGGCGTCCCGCTGGTCCTGGACTATCGCGACGAATGGACGGAGTGTCCCTACGACTTCGTCATCTCGGATGGGAGCGACAAGAGCTGGGAACGACGATGCCTGCAGGCGGCGGACGCCGTGCTCTTCACGACGGAATCGCATCGCCGGCATCAGCTGGCCGTCTTTCCGGAATTGGACCCTCGCAAAGCGCACCTCGTTCCCAACGGGTGGGAGCCGGAGAACTTCGTGCAGGGGAAACGTCCGCAGCCGTCGCTCGACGCGAATGGAGCCCCGACACTCCGTCTTGCCCACGTGGGCAACCTGTCGGGACACACGCCGGTGCACGATTTTCTCCGCGCCCTGGCGGAGCTGCTCACCACTCATCCTGAGTGGAAGCCGCGACTCAAGGTCGAGCTCATCGGCCGACGCTCGACGACTTCGGAGAAACTCATTCGAGCGTTTGAATTCCCGGAGGTGCTCGAGGTTGTCGACCACGTGGGGAAGCGCGAGGCGAACAGGATGATGCAGGCCGCCGACGTGCTGCTGCTCCTCGCCAACGAGGATCTCGAGCGCTATCTGCCGGGCAAGCTCTTCGACTACATGGCGGCGCGGCGCCCTATTCTCGTATTCGGTGCGCCGGGCGAGGCATCCAGTGTCGTCGAGCAACTCGCCGCCGGCGTGCTGTGCGCGCATTGCTCGGGCGACGCACTCTTGGCGGCGCTCGAGCAGGTGCAGCGACTCGACGTCTCTCTCGACCAAAGCGCCGTCCGCGAGTGGCTCGACGAGCATCGGCGCGACGTGCTGGCGTCGCGCGCCTTCGGCATTCTCGACTCGCTCACTGCGCGCGCATAATCGACAGAGGGCGCGCTACTCGTACGCCGACACCGGCGGACAGCTGCACACCAGATTCCGATCGCCGTACATGTTGTCCACCCGCGCCACGGTGGGCCACACCTTCCGCTCGCGCAGCCCTCGCGCGGGGAACGCCGCCTTCTCGCGCGAGTAGGGGCGCTCCCAATCGTCCGCCACGACCTGCTCGAGCGTGTGGGGCGAGCGGCGCAACACGTTGTCGTCGCGCGATGCGACGCCGATCTCGATCTCGCGAATCTCCTCCCGAATCGCCAACAGCGCATCGACGAAGCGGTCGAGCTCCTCCTTCGACTCACTCTCCGTAGGCTCGACCATGAGCGTCCCCGCCACCGGAAACGAGACCGTGGGCGGATGAAATCCGTAGTCGATGAGTCGCTTCGCAATGTCCTCCACGTCCACCCCAGCACTCTGCTTGAACGGACGCGTATCGAGAATGCACTCGTGCGCGATGAGCCCATTCGCCCCCGAATAGAGGAGCTCGAACTCTCCGCGCAGCCGCCGCGCGATGTAGTTGGCCGACAAAATCGCGATCTTCGTCGCGTACACCAACCCCTCCGCGCCCATCAGCTGGATGTAGATCCACGAGATCGGCAGGATGCTGGCACTCCCCCACGGCGCCGCGGACACCGTCCCCTCCGCGCGCGCGTGGCCGAGCGGCACGAGCGGATGATCGGGGAGAAAGGGCGACAGATGCGCTGCCACGCCGATCGGCCCCATCCCCGGCCCACCGCCGCCGTGCGGGATGCAGAACGTCTTGTGCAGATTGAGGTGACAGACGTCGGCGCCGAGGTCCCCCGGGCTGCACAGCCCCACCTGCGCGTTCATGTTCGCGCCGTCCATGTAGACCTGCCCGCCGTGCGCGTGCACGATGTCGCAGATCTCTCGGATCGATCCCTCGAATACGCCGTGGGTCGATGGATACGTCACCATCAGCGCCGCGAGATTCGGCGCGTGCGCCTTCGCCTTCGCGCGCAGGTCGTCCACATCGATGTTCCCACGCTCGTCCGACGCGATCACCACCACGCGCATCCCCGCCATCACCGCACTCGCCGGATTGGTCCCGTGCGCGCTCGCGGGGATGAGACACACATCGCGATGATCCTCGTTCCGCGAGCGATGATACGCCGCGATCGTGAGCAGCCCGGCGAACTCCCCCTGCGAGCCCGCGTTCGGCTGCAGCGACACCGCCGCGAAGCCGGTGATCTCGCACAGGTCCGCTTCGAGCCGGTGAAAGAGCTCGAGATATCCCGTCGTCTGCGAGCGCGGCGCGAACGGGTGAATGCCTGCCAGCTTGGGCCACGACACCGGAAGCATCTCGGTCGTCGCGTTGAGCTTCATCGTGCACGAGCCCAGTGGAATCATCGCAGC
>JBBSEY010000114.1:0-9950 GCA_038239265.1 Gemmatimonadales bacterium
AGTCGGAGCCGCAGATGTGCAGAAACTTCTCCGCCTGCGCCTTGATCGCCTCGACGACCCTCGGGTGCCCGTAGCCCGTTGATGCCACCGCAATCCCCGCCATGAAGTCGAGGAAGCGGTTGCCGTCGACATCCTCGACCATAGCCTTCTCGCCGCGCGCGATCACGAGCGGATACTCCTTGATGTAGCACGGCGAGGCGAAGGCTTCATCCTGTGCCACGATGCGGCGGGCCTCCGGTCCGGGAACCGGAGTCGCGATGTGCGGATAGCTGCGCGTCGCGGAGGGAGCGCTGGCAGGGCGAACGGTGGCGGTCATGATTTTTTGTCCGGTGCATGGATGGTCGTGCGACTCTGCTCGCGCATGAACTGCATTACGTAGTACGGCCCGCATCCCCCCTTCCCGGATGACCCCGAGCCCTTCCAACCCGTGAACGCCTGTGCCCCCG
The DNA here is from genome assembly GCA_038239265.1 of Gemmatimonadales bacterium. Classification (GTDB taxonomy): domain Bacteria; phylum Gemmatimonadota; class Gemmatimonadetes; order Gemmatimonadales; family Gemmatimonadaceae; genus FEN-1250. Next base: position 447 of record JBBSEY010000114.1, read on the forward strand.
GCCACGCGCCGGTCGTCGCGCCGGTGCGCTTGTTGGCGTAGCACACCCCGGCCTCGACCTCGTCGAAAAAGCGCGCGACCTCTTCCTCGCTTCCGCTGTAGATCCCGGCGGTGAGGCCGTATTCCGACCGATTGCTCTCCGCGATCGCCTCCTCGAAGGAGCCAACTTCCCCGATCACGAGCAGCGGCGCGAACAGCTCGGTGCGAAAGAGCGTGCTCTCCAGCGGGAGAAGCGCGATTGCCGGCGAAACGTAGTGCCCTTTCGCCTGCGCGCCCCGCGTGAGCCGCGTTCCGCCCACTACGACGTTTCCCTCGGCCTTTGCCTGCGCCACCGCCTTCTCGTAGCGCACCACCGACTGCTCGTTGATCACGGGTCCGAAATACACGTCGCGCTCCGAGGGATCGCCGATCGCGAGCCTCTCCGTCTTCTCGACCAACACCTCGGTGAACGCCTTGGCCACCGACTTGTGCACGTAGACGCGAGATGTCGCCGAGCACTTCTGATTCTGCAGCCCGAACGAAGACTTCATCACGCCTTCGGCCGCCATGTCGATGTCCGCGCTCTCCATGACGATCGCCGCGTTCTTGCCGCCGAGCTCGAGAAGGCACGGACGCGCCCACTTGGCGCTGAACTCGGCGAAGATGCGCATTCCCACTTCCTTCGATCCCGTGAACACGACGCCATCCACTCCCGGATGCCGCCAGATCGCATCGCCGATCAGATGCCCGTGACCCTGGATGAGATTGAACACCCCAGCCGGCATTCCCGCGTCGCGATAGATCTCGTAGAGCTTGAGCCCGGTCCACGGGGCCTCCTCCGCCGGCTTGTAGACGATCGTGTTGCCGGCGACCAGCGCCGCGGACGACATCCCCGCGGAGAGCGCGAGCGGAAAGTTGAAGGGCGCGATGCATGCAAACACGCCGAACGGACGCAGCACGTCGACGTTTCGCTCGATCGGCGTCATCCGAGCCATCTCGCGTACGAAGCCGTGCGCATCGAGCATCTGCTGGCAGTAGTAGTCGATCAGATCCGCCGACTCTTCGGCGTCACCCATCGCCTCGAGACGGCTCTTCCCCACTTCCACGCTCATGATGGCCGCGAGCTCGAACTTCCGCTCGCGTATCAGCTCCGCTGCGCGGCGGAGCGGCGCGATGCGCCCCTCGGCACTCAGTCGCCCCCACTCCTTCCCCGCCGCGCGCGCCGCCTTCACCGCGAGATCGATCTGCTCCGGGCGCGCAGTGTGAAAGCTCCCGAGCACCTGGGTGGTATCGATCGGCGATGTGTCGACGATCTGCTCCGCGGTCGTCCGCACCGCCTTGCCGTCGATGTACATCGGATATTCCTTGCCGCTCGCTCCGCGCACGCGCACGAGCGCGTCGTCGAACAGCGCATGGAACTGTTCGAGGTCGACGTTGGTCGACGTGTAGGTGATCTTCGGCAGTGTCGCTGCGGTCATATCGCTCGGGGTGGGAATCAGGTCGTCGCCAGCGCGCCGGCCACGGAATCGTCGTACGCAGTGCGGAACAGCAGCACGAGCTCATCGATCTGTGCGGGCTCGATCACGAATGGCGGCGCGAGCATGATGATGTCGCCGTCGATGCCGTTCACATGCCCCGTGTTCGGCCACACGACGAGCCCCGCCCGCTGCGCGGCTTCCGTGAATCGCTCTGCCACCTTCGCGCTCCGCGGGAAGGGCGCGCGCGTCTCGCGATCGAGCACGAGCTCGATGCCGGCGATCATTCCGCGTCCGCGCACATCGCCCACGTGTGGAAGCTCGAGGAGCGCCGCAAGCTTGTCGTGGAGCACGCGCCCCAGCTCCGCAGCGCGAGCGACCAGCGCGTGGTCGCGCAGATAACGCACCGTCGCGAGCCCGGCAGCGCACAGCACCGGGTGATGGGAGAACGTCTGCGCATGCATCAGCGATCCGGAGCCGCGCGCGAGCACGTCGACAATGCGACGCGGCGCCGCTACGGCCGAAAGCGGGACGTAACCCCCCGCGATCCCCTTCCCCATCGTCATGATGTCCGGCGTCACTCCGTATGGCTCCAGCGCCGACCACGATCCCGTTCGCCCCGCGCCGCACGCAACCTCGTCGGCAATGAAGAGCACGTCGTGCCGATCGCAGATTGCGCGGATCGTGCGCCAGTAGTCATCGCGTGGCACAGACGCGCCGGTCGATGATCCCCCCACAGGCTCGGCAATGAATGCCGCGACACGATCGGCGCCGATCTCGAGGATCCTGGACTCGAGCACCGCGCCCGAGCAGGTCGCGCACGAAGCATCGAGTCCGCGGCACTCGCATCGATAGGCGAGCGGCGCCGGAATGCGATGCACATCGACGATCCACTCGCGGAAGTACGTTGCGTACTGCGGCCGCGCGGATGCCGAGAGCGCGAGCAGCGTGTTGCCGTGATAGCCCGGGGCGAGCGAGATGATCTCCTGCTTATCCTGACTGCCGCGCTCCACCCAATACTGCCGGGCGAGCTTGAGTGCGGCTTCGACCGCCTCCGAGCCGCTCGAGAGGAAATAGAAATGATCGAGATCGCCCGGCACCAGCGCGGCGAGCTCTCGCGCGAGCGCCTCTGCCGGCTCCGTCGTGAAAGCCGTTCCGTTCACGTACGCAACACGCGACGCCTGCTCGGACATCGCCGCCGCGATCTCGCGCACCCCGTGACCGATGTTCGCGACGAACGCTCCGCCGCATCCATCGAGATATCGGCGGCCGCCTTCGTCCCACAGGTAGCACCCTTCTCCCCGAACGATCTCGGGGAAGTCGCGGGTCAGCTTCCGGTAGAAGACGTTGCCGTCTGGATAGCGATGCGTGGCAGCGATCGGGCGTTTCCTGGGGGGGAAGATGGCTAACTTATCCCGCTGCCACGCCCGGAAACAGGGTCAACTGTGCCGCAAAAGCCTGCCGGGGCCGGGCTCCCGTATTCACATCCCGACTGCGCCCCCAACATGGAACGACGAAAGACCCGCGCGGCTCTCGCCTCGCGGGTCTTCACGTCTATTCGTGCATCAATTTCTTCGGTGCAACCCTACACGACGCGACGGCCCGTGACCAAGCGAACCACCACCACGATGATCGCGATCACCAGCAGGAGATGGATCAACCCGCCGGCGACGTGGAACACGCCGAAGCCGAGGATCCAAAGAACGAAGAGGATGACCGCAATTGTCCAAAGCATTGTCTGAGCCCTCGCACTAGAGTGAGTCGTACGCGATATCCATAAGCAACAGGCGTACCGCTGGGTCCGGACGGCCTTAGCGGCCCTCTACCGGCCTCCGGCCGCCTTGCAGCCCCTCGCGCGGCGGCATAGCATCCGCTCGAGACCCGCCCTTCACCGCACTCTACCCCGCCAATGATATCCCCCCGGCTGCGAGCCTCGCTCGCCGCGTGCGCGTGCGTCGCCGCAGTCGCGAGCGCCCATGCGCAACAGCCCACGCGTCCGCTCGCCGTCTCCGACATGCGCCGCTTCCAGGAAGTGAGCGATCCCCATCCGTCTCCGAATGGCGAGTGGATCGTGTACACGCAATCCGGGGTCGACAGCGTGCACGATCGTTCGAGCGGCGACATCTGGCTCGCCCGATGGGATGGGACCCGTGCCCTTCGCATGACGTACGACGACGGCGACGAGCACTCGCCACGCTTCGCCGGCAGCGCTCGCGCGATCTCCTTTCTCTCGTCGCGCGGCGATGCGCACGACTCCGATCAGCTCTGGCTCCTCTCGACGGAGGGGGGTGAGGCGCACAGGCTCACATCGATCAAGAGCGGCATCGACGACTATGCCTGGTCGCCCGACGGCACGCGAGTCGTCCTCGCGTTCCGCGATTCGACCGCCGCTGCCGACAGCGCGCCGCATCCCATCGTCATCGACAGATTTCAGTTCAAGCAGGACATCGAAGGCTATCTCGACCGCCATCGCGTGCATCTCTGGCTGCTCGACGCGGCGACCAGGCAGCTCACACAGCTCACGAGCGGCGATCACGACGACATGATGCCCGAGTGGTCGCCCGACGGATCGCGCATCCTCTTTTCGTCGAAACAGCAGAAGGATCCTGATCGCACGGACAACTGGGATCTCTTCGTGATCGCGCCCACCGCTGGTGCCTCGCCGACGCAGCTCACCCACAACGACCTCGACGACAGCGACCCGCAGTGGGAGAGCCGCGCAGTCTGGAGCCCAAACAGCCAGGAGATCGCCTTCCTCCAGGGTGGGCCCGACAGCCTCCTCTATTTTGCGCTCCAGCGTCTCGCCGTTATCTCCGCGGCGGGCGGCCCCGTGCGCATCGTGAGCGGCGCGCTGGATCGGAGCTTCGTGCACCCCTCCTGGTCGGGGGACGGCAAGTCGATCTATGCGCAGCTGGAGGACGATGGGTCCATGATCCTCGCGCGCGTGCCGAGAGAAGGCGGCGCCGTGCAGCGGCTGCTCGACGGCCGGCGCTCGATCTCGGCCGTCGTCGCCGCCGGATCCCACGTGTCGCTCGTGCAAAGCACCGCTACCCATCCGGATGACCTCTTCGCATTCGACCCAACAGCAAAGGATTCGCTCCGTCCACTCACGGACGCGAATCCCTGGTTGCGTGGGATTCAGCTCGCGGGACAGGAGCCGATCTCCACGAAAAGCAAGGACGGCGCGGTGATCCACGGCTTCCTCATGCGCCCCGTCGGCTTCAAGGAAGGCGTGCGCGTCCCGACGATCCTGCGCCTCCACGGCGGCCCCGTCTCTGAGTGGGAGAATGGATTCGAGCTCTCGTGGCAGCTGCTCGCGGCGCACGGCTTCGCGGTTGTCGGAATGAATCCGCGCGGAAGCTCCGGGCGAGGACTGGCGTGGGCCAGGGCCATCTACGCGCACTGGGGAGAGAAGGACGTCGAGGACGTGCTCTCCGGCGTCGACTACGCGGTTGCCCACCGCATCGCCGATCCGAAACGGCTCGGCGTGGGGGGCTGGAGCTACGGCGGCGAGCTCACCAACTACGTCATCGCGAGCGACAGGCGCTTCAAGGCGGCGATCGCCGGCGCCGGAATCGGCAACGTGCTCGCCGGCTTCGGCACCGATCAATACGTGCGTGAGTACATCGACGAGCTGGGACTGCCGTGGAAGCATCTCGACACATGGCTCCGCGTGTCGTACCCCTTTCTCCACGCCGACCGCATCGTCACCCCGACACTGTTCCTGGCCGGCGATCAGGACTTCAACGTCCCCCTCCAGAATTCGGAGCAGATGTATCAGGCGCTCCGCTCACTCGACGTCGAAACGCAGCTCGTGATCTACCCGGGCCAGTTTCACGGCCTCACCCGCCCGAGCTTCCTCGCAGATCGTATGACGCGGTCCATCGACTGGTACGGTAGGCACCTGGGCATTGGCCAGCGATGAGGGCGGTGCGCATGCTCGAGTCCAGCGCATCGCCACTCCCTCCTCGAGCGCTTCCTACATCGGATCGATGAAGATCGTCGAGTAGCTCTTGTTCGCCTGCACCTGCAGCTTCACGTACATCATCGAGTTCGCGGCGTCGAAGAAATACACGTTGCCCGTGCTCGCATCGAGATCGGAGAGCGACGCGGCCGCCACGATCGGATGGCCGGAGTCGTAGTCGCGCCACACCTTCACGCTCGCGTTGGTCCACGGGAAGCCAATGCGTGCGTTGTCTCCCGCCGACGCATCGCGCCAGTACAGTCGCGGCTTGCTCGGCACCATCGCCGGCTGCAGCTTGTACTTTCGCCCGCTCAGCAGCGACATGTTGATCGACGTGAGCGATCCGCCGCTCCCCGCCATGTTCCCCGACACGTTGTCGTCGCGCACGATCATTGCCGGCGCGATGTTCTCGGGGGTCGCGGCTCCGGTGTTCAGCGAGAACAGCCCGTACGCCCCCGTGCAGACGTATGCGTTCCACTCGATGCGGCGCGTGCACCGATTGTCGAGCAGCAGCGGAAAGTTCGTCGCGACGTGCGAACCCGTCGTCCCCGTCACGCTCCCGTCCGCATCGAGAAAGACCGCCGCCTTGTCGCCATCCTTATCGGCATGCGGATCCTCGAGATACACATGGTTCGCGTTCAAGAACGACGCGTTGTCCGTGAAATTCTGCGTGTTGATCGCGAAGGCGTTGTTCCTGTTGTAGCCGTAGGCGCTCGCGGGCCTCGTCGAGTTGGTCGCGAAGTTCACGAACTGCACGCGCGACGCGCCAACGCGTCCATCGTAGAACTCGTAGCCGCGGATCGGGTACGTGCCGAGCGTGGTCGCGTTGTTGGCGCTCTCACCGATGATCACGGCATCCTGCAGGAAAGTCTCGTTCGCCGCGAACGTCGCACCGATGTCGTTGTCCGCCAGCAGCGCGTGCGTGAGCCGCAGATTGGCGCCGCGCATCCACGCGCCGCGTCCACGATTCTTGTAGGCCGTGTAACGATCGAACGACGTCACCGACACCGCCGATCCTCCGTTCGCCGGATCGACGCGCGGATCGTAAAACGTGACCCCAACCGTCCCATCCGGATTCGGTCCGTCATCGACGTTCATTCCCGTCGAGCGATTCGAGTGGGCCTTGTTGTTCGAGAAGCTCGTGAAGGGCGTACGACGCGGCCAGATCGCCTCGCTGGCCGAGAGCCCGGTCGGGTGCATCGGCAGCGCGATCCAGAAGCCGACGCCCATCGATCCGGCCGCGACATCGCCCGTGTACGTGTTGTCCGGATTCGTGATCCAGAAGGTCGCGGGACGCTTGTCGGAGGCGAGCACTTCCTGCCCCGCCACCGGCGTCATCGCGAGGATACCGAGGTTGTTCGTGATCGTGTTGCCGTGCTCGATGCCATCCTCGAGAAAGTAGCCGTGTCCGAGATGGTGATAACAGATATTCCCCGACACCAGCGCCATGTTCGTTCCATGCACCGTCACGCAGCGATTGAACGTGTTCCAGATGCTGCTGTTCCGGATGTACTGCCCCGACACGTCGCCAGCGACGTGCCAATGAAACGGATAGCGCGCGAGCCTGGACTTCTGCCCCATCTGATAGAGCTCGATCCCCTCGACGTGCGCCATGCCGCCCTGGAACACGATGATGTGTCCACAGTATCCGCTCGTGACGCACTCGTCGTTGCCGCGGACGGTGATGTTGCGCGAGAGCAGTCCGATCTCCGCGCGCTCGTCCAACGTCGCGCCGCCGAGCGTTTGCAGCACCCCCCAGTGCGCGTACTTGAGCGGTGTCGTGACTGTGACCTGCGAGGATGCCACTGCCTGCACGACGAGCGGCTCCGCCTGCGCGGGGTCGAAGTCCGTCGAGGCGACCACAATGTTGTCTCCCGGCCGCCAGTCCGGAGCGCGCGCCAGCGTGAGCTGCGTCGCGCCCTTCGGCGCCGTGGCCGACAGCTGCGTCCACACGACGCGCGGCGCTCCATGAAGCTCGAGCGTCGCCCCCGACGACACGGAGAGCGCCTTGCTCGCGAGCCCCAGCACTCCTTCGTTCGACTCGTCTCCCGTCAACGTGATCGTCGCCCGATGCGTGTACGGCCGTGTCTCGGTGCCGATTTGCAGCCCCCCCTTCACCTGGATGTAGTTGGCGGAGAGCGCGAGGTCGGTGTCGGCAAAGGTCAGGGATCCTTGAATGACGAGACTCCTGAGCGCCGGAGGGGTGATGTCGAGGATCATCGCCTCACCCGCGGGTACCACCACGTCCTGGTTCGCGACTGGCACGGCCTTCGACGGCCAGCTGTTCGGGTCGGACCACTTGAAGGTCGCAGCCGGCGGCGGCCCGGGATCCGTGGGCACGGAGGTATCCGCGCTGCACGATCCGAAGACGGCAATCGGAAGCGCGACGACGAGTGCAAAGCGCGCCAGGGATTTCGACGGGGACATGGGCCGACCTCAGTGGGATGATGGGCCGCGACGCGGATGGCGAAGGGCAACGCCCAAAGATTGGCGCCCCTGCTGAGCACGCTATACCCGTCCCATCTTTTGACAGCTCAACCACTCTCGTTCGGTCATTTTGGGCTAGAGGTTCGTAATGCTTCGTTCCGCCGTTAAATCCGCGAGGACTGCTTCAGCCCTCGTTCACCCAGGCCGGGTGCGCCTGGCCGCACTCAACCCGCTGCGCGTGTCGATTTCGGCGCGTCCATTGCATAGCTTGCACGCGATGCTTCCCACTGCCCAAAAGCTCCGCGCGCGAGCGCTGGCGACATCCGCAGCGCTGCTCATTTCCGCCGCAGCCACGGCCTGCACGCACGCGCCGGTGACGCCGGAGCCGACCATCGCGAGCGCGGACAGCGCTCGCGCTGCGCAGCTTGCGTTGGCCGACTCCGCCAGACGCGCTGACAGCGCGCGCGTGGTCGATAGCGTCGCGGCGGCGGGAGAGATCGCGGCCGAGGCGCATGCGCACGCGATGCATTTCGACTCGGAAGCCGACAGTCTCGATTTCGAGAACAATCGAGCGCTCGCGGACACCGCGTCCGGCTATCGTGTCATCGTCTCGCTCTTCGACCGGCACCTCTGGGTCGTCAACGGCACCGACACCCTACGCTCGGCGCCCGCCGCCGTGGCGATGGACTCGACGCTCGCGTACGCCGGCCGTTCGTGGAAGTTCGACACGCCGCGAGGAAGGCGCACGGTTCGCGGGAAAACGAACAATCCGCTTTGGATCCCCCCGGATTGGCACTACGCCGAAGTGGCGAAGGAGAATCACCTCGCGCTCGCGCGAGTACCGCTCAAGGGTGTGATCAGGATTGCGAACGGACGAAAGCTTCAGGTTCGGAACGGCGAGGTGGGGATCATCGTGCCTGATTCGGGATGGACGCCGCTGCCGCTCGACGAGGAAGTCGTCTTCGACGACACGCTGTACATGCCGCCGCTGGGCTCGAAGAACCGTCGCATCTACGGTGAGCTCGGCAGCTACCGTCTCGACTTGGGCGAGGGGTACCTAATTCACGGCACGCCGGAAGAGTCGACCGTCGGCGACGCGGTCACGCACGGGTGCGTGAGGCTGAAGGAAGACGACATCGCGTGGCTGTATACGAATGTGCCTGTCGGGACGGGCGTGTATATCTATTAGTTGGTCGGGAGCGGTGAGAGGGCGAAGTGCCAACTGCGGACACGGATCAGACCAATTGAACGGATCGAACCCGTCTCGGCGAGAGTTTTGTCTCGGTTGGCTGGGTTAGGGATGAGGCACTGAACTGCGTGCACGAAAGGGGCAAAAAAGGAACGCGAATCGAATCCGACGTGGAGGGAGTTTTCCTCGCGTGGTGGGTGGTTCGTTTTTTTTGGAGCACGGTCAGGGAATAGGAATTTCTACGCGGGCTCTTCCCCCCGCGCTACTCCCCCAACAGCTGCATCGCCGCAATTCTGCCATTCACGCCCATCACGCTTCCGCCTGGATGCGTCCCCGCACCGCACAGCCACACTCCCGACATCGGCGTGCGAGCGGTGAGTCGCTTTTCCCACATGTGAGCAGGGAGAATATCGCCCTGGAAAATGTGGCCGCCCGTCAGTCCCACGCGCTTCTCGATGTCCGGTGGGCCGA
>JBBSEY010000115.1:0-9843 GCA_038239265.1 Gemmatimonadales bacterium
ATCCGATCGAGGAGTTCCTGCGCAGCGAAAAGCAGAAAGGCACCATCTACGACTTCAACCTCGACATCGACATGGCCGAGGACAAGTTCGCGATGGGAGTGCTCGATATGGGGCTGGAGGTGCTGCCGGTAGGGCCGGCGGAGACGTTCAACCTCAAAATCGATACGCCGAACTTCTCGAAGGAAGAGGCGAAGTAGATGGCGGACCAGAAGCGCGCTGGAGAGAGCAAGGACGAGCTTCCGAAGGCGCCCAAGCCCGAAACTCCGGTGCGTTTGCACGAGGACATGGGGGTGCGCGTTTCGCGGGACCTCAACGCGTCGGGACCGGTGGCGCGCGGCTACAACTCGAACATGTCGAAGCTGAATTTTTCCTCGCGCGGGATGCCGCGCGAAGCGGTGGTGGACGATGAGGATCCGGCGCCGGCCAGACCGGTGGCCGCGGCCCCGGTCGAGTCGCCAGCGCCCGTTGCACCCGTTGCCGCCCCGGCCAAGCCCGAAAGCAGCGGCGCGCTGTCCTGGCTCACGGGGCTGTTCAACCGCCGCTGAGCGGCGAGCCCCTTCCCCGACTCACCCTGCCGGCGCTCGCCGGCGGCTCTTCACGAACCCAATCACGAGGAACGACGATGGCTGCTCGTACTTACGGCGCCTGTCACATTGAGGCGGGGAAGATCGACCTGTGGCCCAACGAGGCACGCGTGCGGATCCTGTCGCCGCGCGATCAGGCGACGGGCCTCGCGACGGGGCGTCATCAAATCCAGGGGATCAGCGCATGGGTGAACGCGAGCGACGAGTCGCGCATCACCCAGGATGTGCTGATGGAAGTGTGGAAGTCGATGTTCGCGAACGAGATGCTCACCAAGATCTCGATCACCTGGTTTACCAATGAGGCGAAGGGAGCCAACGTGCTCGCTAACCTCGAGTTCCAGGGCAGCGTGACCGGCTTCGAGTTCTTCAATCCCGGCACGCCCACGTCCGACATCACCGACGGTCCGGCCAAGGGCGGAATGTCCATAGCCGATCACAAGCCTGAAGCCATGCTCATGTCGAACATCATGGTCGTGCAGTTCGTCGCGACGACCACCGACAAGGGGTACGGCGCGCTGAAATTCACGAAGTGATCGACGGCGTGGTGCGGCGATGAGCGCCACACCACGCCCGCGGTCGCACCTGTCACCGGCGAGCCGATGGGAACCTCGTTAGGCAATGCCCGCTTCGGCACGATCTTCCTCAACCTCGAAGACATCGGACTCTCGTTCGAGGTCGAGGACGCGCGCGTCGAGATCACTCGCGAGGTGAACTCGCAGGGCCGCCACACCGGCTCGGCGCTGGACATTCGCGTGCATGTCGTGGTCGATCTGACATCCCTCGGGCAGGGGAGCAACGTCACCCCGCGCCTGTTCGACATGTCGATCCAGGCAAACGACATCGTGCAGAAGTTCAGGCTTCAATGGCAGAATCCAATCACGATCGATCCCTCGAGCGCAGCGGTGAAGGCGCGCGAGATGTCGTTCTCGGGATGGATCGCCGGCTTCGAGCTCTATCGTCCGGAGATTACCGGCAGCGCCGATTTCGGCACCACCGACGCCTCGGCGAACACGCGACTGGGACGAGCGGATCAGCTGCTGCATTGCACGCTGGCGGTGGTGACGGACGACGACAACATCGGCAATCTGACGCTCACCGAGTGACCGCGCCCTTCGAGTCATCGCGCATGCTCTCGCTTCCGCTCCGCATCACACCGGAGGGGCAGCTCGAGCGAACGGACCCGCTGTCGTCGCTCCTCGAGATGGTCCGTGCGATGGCGGCGACCTCGAAGCAGGCATGGCCCCATGCTCCGTGGTTCGGACTGCAGGAGCTCTTTGGCGATGCGAGCACCGAGGTGCAGGAGCATCCGCGCCTGGTGCTCGCCCTCAATGCGGCCTTCGCGGGGCTCGGCGTCGAGTGGGCGCGTGTGACCTCGGTGCGCAAGCCGCACGCACGCGTGCCTGGAGAGCGCAACTTCGACATCACGCTCCTGATCGATGGGAAGCCCGCCTTCGGCACCGTCGCCGCCGCCTCCCCACTCGCCGGGTAGCGCCAATGGCGATTCGTATCGAAGTGACGATTGGTACGCTCAAGCTCCGCGACCGCGAGGTCGAGCATCTCGAGATCGTGCAGGAGCTCGGACAACATCACCGGCTGACCACCACGTTCCACCGCGATCCGAGCAAGCCGCTCAGGCTCGCGGACTTCGTCAATCCGAAGATCACGGTCACCCTCACGGACGACGATACGAAAAAGAGCTCGACGCCGTTCGTCGGCCTCATCGACCAGTGCGAGGAGCAGCACCAGCTACGTGGCGGATCGATCTTCGTCATGGTGGCGCTCTCGGATTCCGCGAAATTCAGCGCGCGGCACCACAAGGGCAATCTGCTCAGTGGGAGCATCGACGAGATCATGACGAATTTCGAGATCAAGGTCGCAAACGCACCTCCGTTCAAGCGTCTGCAGGATTGGCGTCAGGCGGGTGAGTCGGATTTCGCATTTCTCAAGCGCGTCGCGGACGACCACCAGTGCTATCTGCGGCCGGTCGAGGGCGGGCTGGAGATGCGCCACGGCTTCGACGACAAGCGGCACGATCTCACCTGGGGAAAGAATCTCAGCGCGTTGACATCGCGAATCGTACCGCGCAATGCGCGCTTCAAGGGTGCGTACTACGAGTTCCAGGCCAAGGCGGAGCTCTCGCTCTTCGACCGTCAAAAGGACGCGGTCGCGTCGGGGGCGACCAACCTCACCGATGCAGTGAAAGCGAAGGCGCCAGAGCTGCAGGTCGCGGGCGTCGGCAATTTTCACGAGACGATCAGCCGGTCGGCGCTCCGCGCCACCTTTCGCGACGCAGTGCTGCGGGAAGCCGAGCGAGCCAGCGGCACCGCGGTAACGGTCGAGGGCACGTCGTCGAACATCGATCTGCTCGTCGGCGATACCGTGGACATTCACGACGGTGCCAACTTCAAGCTCCCCGACGCGCCGGGCACACTGGGGCTGACGAAGGTAACGCACCTCTTCGACGGCAATCAATATACGAACACGTTCGTCGCTACTCCGTGGACGAACTTCTCCAACGCGGTTCAACCTCCACGGCAGCTGCTCTTCGGGCTGACCACAGCGGAGGTCGTCGAGAATCTCGACCCCGCGGGCCTCGGGCGCATCAAGATCCGATTCAAGGATGGGTCGAAGCAGCGTCCGGAGCTCGATATGTTCGCGCGCTACGTCACGCCATTTGCCGGGAACCAGCGCGGCATTGCATTCCTTCCGGAAATCGGCGACGAGGTGATCGTCGGCTTCGAAGAGGGGGATCCCGAGCATCCGTACCTCCTTGGCAGCGTGTGGAATGGTCCCGACGTGTGCCCGGGTCCTTCACCCAAGCGCATCGTCACCAAGAGCGGCAACGCGATCGTGATGGATGATGCGGGAGTGATCGAGATTCATTCGCCGGGCGGCACCTGCCTCGTGCAGCTGAGCAATGGGGTGGATGGGGCACCGCGCATCACGATCGCATCCGGAGGAGATCTCTTTCTCGAGGCCGCCGACCGCATTCAGCTCAAATGCAAGAATCTCGTCGAGCTGGTGGACAAGGATGCCACGCGGATCATCAAGGGCGATGATCAGACGTCGATCAAGGGCGCCCGGTTCATCGAGGTGATCGGCGAGGATGTTCACCAATCGGACACGCGGATCGCCTTTCTGGCCGGCGGCGCGAGCACGATCGAGATGAGTCCGATCGCCATCGTGTCGCAGGGCAACCAGGTCGTCTCCATCGCCAAGGCACAGAATGTCGTGCAGGGGCTGTTCGTGCAGTTGAATCCTCCCGGGCTCGTCATGCCCCCCGCGCAGGGAGGGATCTTCGTGGAGCCCCAGGCGAGGGACAGCGTCGCGACGGGGCGAGCGAATCCCAAGCCCACCGAACCGTTCAACGTCACGAGTGACGAGGCGTGACGAAAGGTTCGGGCACTGGCGACGTGCGTCGCGCCTCGGGCGTGTTAGGCGCCTCCGCGCGCTCAGCGGCGGATCTCGCGGCAGAGATGCGTCGCGAATTCGAAGCCGCCGTGGCGTCACGCTTCGGCACGCAGCCGCAGCCTGACCCCGTACTCGGCGCCCTCTTCCAGGCATTCGCGGTGCAGCTGGAGCACATCTATCGGGAATCCGAGTACGTCTTTCCCGTGGCGGTGCTCGACGATCTGTTGAATGGGCTCGCCCTCGAGGCACGGCTCGCTCACCCGGCGCAGACCGTCGTTGCATTCGGCAACGTCGATCAGCGTGAGCGGCTCGCGCTCGACACCGAGCTCACAGGCAACTCGCCAGGCGGCGAGCAGCTGCGTTTCACGATCGACGAATCGATCGAGCTGTCCTCCACGACGCTCGCGTTCGCTGGCGTGTACGAAAACGGGAAGCTGCACGCCGTTGCCGGCGCGCGAATCGGAACGGCGCCCATCCTTCCCGGGAGCACGCCGCTCGCGCTGCGAAACGCACCTCCCACGCTGCTGCTCGCCTTCGACGGCGATGCCTCGCATCTCAGCGGACTCGGACTCTTTCTCGATGTCACGAGCGTCGACAGTCCGCTGGTCGAAGCCGTGTCGCGAAGTCCGTGGCAGATCCTCTCTCCCGACGGCGCAGTCTCGGAGCTCGGCACACTGCGCGCGCGGCGTGGGCGCGGCGGCGTTACGACGCTCATCTGGAACGACTCCTCCCGCGTTGAGGAAGATGAGGTCGTGCGCACCGGAGCGGCGTCCGAGGAAGCCGCCGACGTCGCGAGCGCCTTCGAGCTCTCGCCCGGAAGTTACGGCAAGCAGTGCGTCGTCTTCCCGAACGTTCCCGCCGAGCGACGCACGCGCTCGTCGCCGCCGTCCCGCTTCGCCGATGCGCTCACGTTGCTGCTCCCCGAGAAGCAGTATGACGCACTCGATCGGCCGCTCATCTGGGTGCAGGTGCCACTCCCCGCAGGGCTCACGCGCGTCGCCGACGAGCTCCAGCGCGTTGCCTTGCACGCGGTCACCGCGAGCAATATCGAGATCTACAACGAGCGCATTCAGTTCGACCGGATGGGCAACGCGGTCACCCTGCGTCCGGAGGGACGCACCGATCAATATCTCCTCGGGCTGCTCAGCGTGAGTGGCGAGAAGGGAGACGCCTATGTCAACGACTCGTCGATCGCGGCGCCGGCCGAGGCAGGGCGCTACCGTTTTCGGAGCGGGCAGCTGGAGTGCCGGCCGCACCGCCAACCCACCGGACGCTACGATGGATACGCGATGGCGCGCTTCCTCTTCTGCGACGGTGCCCGTGCAAACGGCATGGAGGTGGGCTCGGTAAAGCGCATCGCCACCCCGCTGTCGAACGTCGCCGCTCGCGTGGTCAATCTCGCGGTGTCGCGCGGAGGGAGCGCGCCGCCGCCGTATGCCGACGCGCGCATCCGCTTCGCCGAGCTGCTACGCACGCGCGATCGCGTCGTGACGATCGACGATGTCGAGATTACGGCGCGCGCCTTCGAGCCTCGGATCAAGAGCGTCGACGTGACCACCGCGTCCGAGCTCGGCCCGCACGGCGTTCGCCAGGTCGACGTCGTCGATGTGCGCGTGGCATCGAGCGACTTTGCGGATCCGGACTCGGAACTGCCGCGGCTCTCGACGCTGCTCGAGTCGCACCTGCAGCGGCGCGCGATCATGGGGCGCGGTGTGCGCGTGGCGGTGATCGCCCATGCCTGAGCGCTTGAAGGCGGATGCAGCAACGGCGTCGAAGGAGGCGGCGCCTGCGCAGCCGCCGGCGAGCACGGTCGAGGAGGCGATCTCGACGCTCGTCGCACCGGTCGCGGAGAGCGACGATGTGAATGCGGCGCCCGGGATGCCAGACCTCGTGCGCGCGCGGAGGCTCGCGCGCCAGACCATCGACTCCGCGCTCACGACGCTCTACGCACTTGGGGTCGATGACTCGCACGTCGTGATCGAGAGTGTGGGCCGCGGATGGGAGCCGGGGACGATCGTCGAGCAGACGCCCGCGCCGGGCACTCCGCTCACCCCTCGCACGCGCGTCGTGCTCAAGGTTGCGGGAGCGAGCGCGATCGACTCGCTGCCATTCGCGATGCGCGACGAAGACGAGTACGAGTTTCGCTCCGACCGTCTGTTCGCGCTCTTCGACAGTCCGCTCGCCAAACTCGCCTATCGCGTGCGCCGCGGCGGCGACTACTTCGTCGCGAGCCCCGACGACATGGTGCGCACGCGCCGGTGGATCGAGGAGATCTTTCAGCTCGACGCTGAGCGGTGGAGCGAGGAGCGCTGGTTCGCGATCGCGCGACTCCTGCCGGCGCTGCACCGCATTGCAGGGCGGGAGCTCGCGCTACGAGTTGCGTTCCGGCTCGTCTTCTCATTGCCGGTGGAGAGCGTGACCATGCATGCCGGCATGGTGAAGCTGAGCAGGGGTGGCGCGACTGCGCTCGGCGTGAGCAATGCGCGACTGGGTGTGGACACGATCGCCGGGTCGGGGCTGCGCGACGAGGCATCGGTCGAGGTGCGATACGGGCCGATCGATCTGGCGAGCTATCGCACACACACCGGTCGCGAAGCGCGCCGCGAGCGCGACGCGCTCTACCGCCTGGTGCTGCCGATGCATCTCGCGCGTTCGGTGCGCGAGCGGTGGCGCGTGGGCGACGCTGCGCAGCCGGCCCGGGTCGGGAGCACGCAGGCGAACGAAGATGCTGCGGTGCTGGGAGTGAACAGCTATCTTGGCGCACCGCAAAGGAGATCCGCGTGATGCCGGAGGAGACGGGAGAAGGGCTCAAGTCGGTCAACTGGACCACGGGGATGCTGCTCACGCCGGAGCATTTCCGGCTGCAGGACCAGTACGTCGACAATACCGTGGGCTGGGTGCTCCGGAACTGCCTGACCGCCACCGGTCTCGTGGGAGGCGGGGTGCGTCTCGAGGCTGCGCAGCGCGGGCTCGGCGTGCATGATCCGAAGGTCGACGTGCAGGACGACGGCGCGACGGTGAGCATCTCGGTGCGGCAGGCGCGCGGTCTCACGGCGCGCGGCGAGATCGTCGAGATCGATGAGGCGAGCATCATTCGTCAAGGCTTCCCGCGCGGCGATCTCGCCGGCGCGACGGAGCTGCTCGTCTATCTCGTCGCCGGCGAAGGAAAGGAAGCGGATCCGGAGAGCGTCGGCGCCGACGATGCGAATCCCAACTTCGCCGCACTCCGGCGCAACAAGTACACGATTGCGCTCGGGGTCGACGCCGACGCGCTGTCGCACTCGCTCGCCATTGGGAAGGTGCGTCGCGCCTCCGAAACGCTGGGATTCGAGCTCGACCCGCGCTTCATCCCGACGTGTGCGACGCTGATGGCGCACAGCTCCCTCTATACGGGATGGCGGTCGCTGCAGGCGGAGATCGTGCTCCTCGCGGGAGAGTTCGCGGAGCTGCATCGCGCGGTCGCGCGCTACGCCGACCAGGTCTCGCGCCGCGGCATCGACGTGCGCGGCGATATCGATATTCTCGCGTTCATCGAGCGCGCCGTGATGGCAGTCGACACGGTCGCGTACGAGACGTTCGATCCGGCGATCTCCCCCTTCGCGTTCTTCCAGCAGGTGGATCGCTGCGGCCGGCGGATCGCGGTGGCGCTCGATCTCAGCTCGTCCACGCAGAGCTTCTTCCAGACGCTCACCGGCGCCGATGCGAGTTACGCGACGCTGCTCGAAGAGGAGCGGCAGGCGCTCTCGACGCGGCGCGAGCTGAGCCCGCGTGATGACCTGCGTCATTCGCTGGAGCGCGCGGAGCAGACGATCGGCCAGCTGCGCCGTCTGTGCGAAGCGCTCGAGGGCAAGTACATCGACTATCGCATCAACCGCTCGATCGATTCGCTGCGCTTCCTGCTCGACCGCGGCGGGGAGCACTTCTACGTCTCGGTCGCGACGCCGGGCCATCCGCAGCGCGACGGCGACATCCTGACGTTCGTGTTCTCGCAGATGAATCTGACGGGGCGCCACGAATACCGCGTCGTGCTCATGGGCGATCCGCAGGGGACGTCGAGCTGGCAGGTGGGCGAAGAGTTGCGCGTCGACCTCCGCATCAATTCGACGGCGGGGCCGAGCCGGCCGACGTCGCGGAATATCGCCGCGGAGATACCGGGGCAGCGAAACTTCGCGATGAACTTCGACACGCCTCCCGACGTGGCGACGATCTCGGGACTCACGATCACGGTGCAGCCGGGGCATCGCGTGCGCGGCGCGCTGCTCTATCAGCGTCGGTTGGGGCTCATCGCCGAGGGAAGTGCGCCGCCGCCGCTGTCGACTCCCGCTCCTTCGGTGTCGCCGGTGACGCCGCTCGCGCCACAGCCAATGGCGCCGCGCCCATCGGAACCGACGCCCACGGGAACGCCGGTCATCAAGCTGAAGAAGCCGAAGTGAGCGTACCCCGGCGGGATGCCTGCGCCGGGTCGCTGTTCGCTATGCCAAACAAGGAGAGCCACCGATGGATCTGAGTCGTCTCGCCATGGACCTTTCCGCCGCGATCGAATCCGCGCGGCGCGTCGCGGCCCGCGCGGGCTCGGGCTACATCCACTCGAAGCATTTGATGCAGGTGCTGCTCGACAAGGGCGGCGCGCTGCAGCACGTCGCAGCACACGTGAAGCTCGACGCAGCTGCGGCGCTCGCGGCAGTGGAGCGCACCCCCGACGAGCGCGACGCGGCGAAACTCGAGCCGGGGCGGCAGCCGATCGCGGGGCGATCGCTGCGCGACCTGCTCGATCGCGCCTTCGCGGTGGCGGACAAGCGCGGCAGCAGCACCGTCGGCGCGCTCGAGGTAGCGCTCGCGGCCACGGACGCCCGCTCCGGCGAGCTCGCGGCGGCGCTCGAGGATTCGGGGTGGACGGCGGAGTCGATCGGCGCAGCGTTGGATTCTCCGACGGTGATGCAGCCCGCGGAGGAGCGCGAGGCCGACGCGGGCACGAGCCAGCTTGCGAAGTTTTCGACGGATCTCACGCAACGCGCGCGCGACGGCAAGCTCTCGCCCGTGATCGGTCGCGACGTCGAGACGCGCGCGCTCATCCAGACGCTCCTCCGCAAGTCGAAGAACAATCCCGTGCTCGTCGGCGATCCGGGCACGGGAAAGACGGCCGTCGTGGAAGGGCTCGCGCTGCGCATCGCCGCCGGCGATGTCCCCGAGTCGCTGCGCAACTGCCGACTGCTCTCCCTCGACCTCACGGCCCTCGTCGCGGGGGCAAAATATCGCGGCGAGTTCGAGGAGCGGATCAAGGCGATCGTCGACGAGGTGCGCGGCACCGACGACATCATCCTCTTTCTCGACGAGCTCCACACGCTCGTCGGCGCGGGCGGGAACGCGGGCGGGATGGACGCGGCGAACATCCTCAAGCCGGCGCTCGCCCGCGGCGAGCTTCGGTGCGTTGGTGCGACGACGCACGATGAGTATCGCGAGCACATCGAGAAGGACGGCGCGCTCGCACGGCGCTTCGAGAAGGTGATCGTCGAGGAACCGGACGACGACATGACGCTCGCAATGCTGCGCGGCGTGAAAGGGACGTTCGAGCGGCACCACGGTGTGCGCATCAGCGAGGACGCGCTGCATTCGGTGGTCAAGCTGGCGCGCCGCCATCTGCGCGATCGATTTTTCCCCGACAAGGCATTCGACATTCTCGATGAGGCCGCGGCGCGCATCCGGCTGCAGCTCGAGTCGAAGCCGAATCTCATCGACGAAAAGGAGCGCGAGCTCGTCCGCATCAACGCACGCATCGAGGCGTTGAGGGGATCGGGTGGAGGAAAGGGGGACGACCTCGGGAACGCGACCGCCGACGCCGCAAGGAAGC
>JBBSEY010000116.1:0-9773 GCA_038239265.1 Gemmatimonadales bacterium
GGAGGTCTCTCCATGCGGGCTCGTATCGTTCTTCCGTTCGTCATCGTAGTTCTCGCCGCGTGCGGCGGCAGCAGCACCGGCCCCAAGCCGCCGTCTCATTTCAAGACGATCAACGTCAGCAATTCCGGCTTCTCCCCCGCGGCGGACACCGTGCAGACGAACACCCTCGTCACGTGGACCGTTATCTCCGGAGACGAAAGCCACGTCATTCGCTTTACGAGCAACGTGCCCTCGGGGGGCAATCCGAACAGCAATGTGATCGTCAACGGCCAGAGTGCGTCGACCACCTTCCTCCAGGTCGGCTCCTACAGCTACGACGATTCGCTGCATACCGAGCACACCGGCGTGGTCGTCGTCCAGTAACAGCGCCTCGGCGGACGCGCCACATGGGTGTCGCTCCGCCGCGTCAGCGTACAAGAAAATCCTGGTACGATAAACGCTGATACGCCTCCCCCGCGCGGACCGACGTCTCGTCCGCGCCCGGGGTGCGCTGCATCACCAGACGCGTGTTGTAGCTGTAGACGAGCCTTCCACGCGCGTCCACCCAGCCGAAACCGTCGAGATACGAGAAGAACGCGAACGGTCGCACGTCCGCCGCCAGCAGATTCTTCCCCCACTTGTACTGCGCGTGCGCGAGCCCGAGCTGCGCGAGGAGCGTTGGTGCGACATCCACCTGCGATCCCACGATCGTGATCACGGTGTCGCGCACCGCGAGCGCTCCGCCAAGCCAGAGCATGGGGATGCGATAGAGCTCCGATGCGCTCTCCCCGGCAGGCGAGCGCGGTGGCGGCACCATTGGCAGCGGATGCCCATGATCCGCAATGATGACTACGAGCGTCGAGTCCCACCACGGCTCGCGCGCAGCCTTCGCTACGAATGTGCCCAGGCTTCGATCGGTATAGATGTGCGCGTTCAGAAACTTCGATTGCTCGGTCGTGCCTGCGATCACGGGGGTCATCGGAACGTCGTACGGCTCGTGACTGCTCAGTGTGAACAGCGTCGCGAAGAATGGCCGCGGAAGGGCGCGCGCATCCTCGAGGAGGCGCGCGAGTACCACGTGATCGTGAGCGCCCCACTTGGAGCTCCAGTCCCTCCGATCGAAATCGTTCTCGCCTACGATGCGGTCGAAGCCGTGGGCGACCAGATACGACTTGAAGTCGGCGAACTCCAGCTCACCGCCATAGTAGAACGCGGTGTGATAGCCGGCACGCGCGAAGTCTTCGGCGAGTCCGGGAAGGCGGGCGGCGCGCGCGGGGGAGCTCAGGATCGGAGCATTGGACTGCGCGGGCCATCCGCTGAGGATCGCCGCAAGCCCCTTCGCGCTACGATTCCCCGACGCGTACATCGCGCTGAACAGCACGCCGGTATGCGAGAGCGTATCGAAGTGTGGCGTGATCCCGGGAAGGCCGCCGAGTCTTTGGATGACCTTCGCCGTGCCGCTCTCCCAAATGATCAGCACGATGTTGGGCTTCGGCACACGGAGGAGCTTCTTCGTCGTGCCATCCGTCGCGTACAGCAGGGAGTCGACGAGCCTTCGCGCCTCGGCTTCGCCGATCGTCTGCGCGTAGGGGTTGGTCGTGCGGTAGTCGCGAATCGTCAGCGAGTGGAGAAAATTCCACGCGACGTTGAGCCCCGCCTGGTTGGCGAAATCGCTGTGCGAGAAGTACGTGCTGCTCGGGTTGAGCGGAGTCCACTGCAGCCCTCCGCGGATCGGAACGAGCAGCAGCACCCCCGTGAGCAGTAGGGGGGGCGCCGTGCGCGCGAGCCGTCCCCCCGGAGCTTCCGCCACGTGTGCGTCGACGAGACGCCGATGGCCGTACGCGCCGACGGCGATGAGCGCGAGCAACAGCAGCACGAGCATCGCGATCGGCGACGACTCGGCGCTCGCCGCCGCCTCGCTCGGCGTCTTCAGATATGGGAGGAGCGAGGAGTCGACGCGTGCGCCCCACTTCGCGAAGAGCTCGACGTCCGTGGTCGCGAGAATCGCCGCAATGGTGATCGCGAGATAGCTGTACGCGGTGAAGAACGCTCGTATGGCGCGCCGTGGGACGAGCGGCGCGAAGGCGAGCAGGAGCACCGGGATGATCGCGAGATAGGCCGCGGCGGAGATGTCCATGCGCGCACCGCGCACGAGCAGCCCCGCGATCACGCTCGCGCCAAGCGCCTTCGACTCGGCGAGGTGATAGGCGAGGAAGACGAGACGGAAGAGCGCGAAGTAGAGGAACCAGAAGGCGAGATAGCGGGCGAGGAAGCGGAGCTTGTCGAGGGGCTCGCCCGTGGGGATCGGTGGCGGCATCATCGCGCTGGGGAGCGGCGCGGGGGGCTGGGTGGGAGCGGGCACGCCACAATCTAAGAAGTGAGCGAGAGTGGCGAGCGGCTCGCGAGGCGCGCGTGGCCCCGATCGAGCGGACACACACCCCAGTGTCCACTCGCCCGGCAAAAATGGCTGCTTGCGGCAGATTACTTTGTTTCTTAAAGTACTTGCTACCTGTACCGGAGCTTCCCTCGTGTCCGCCTCGATCCCCGCGTCGTACGACGTCCCGGCCCGCGCCACCGCCGCGCGCGATGGCTCCCCCCTCACCACCTGGGGATGCGCCCTCGCCCTCGCTGCCCTCGGAACCACACTCCTCTGGAAAAGCAGCGTCGGCATCAACTGGCCCATCTGGATCATTGGCATCGCCTGCGCTCTCGTGCTCGGCGCTCGCGAGCGCTTTGGCGCGGCCGGACTCCCAGCCACCATCGCGTGCGCATGGGCCGGAGTCATCGCGCTGTGCACTGCCATCACCGCCGACCAGACGCGCATCAGCATGCTGATGCTCGCGGGCGTCGTACTCCTCGCGATCGCGCTCGTCACTGCCGGGCAGCGCTCACTCGAGGTGCTGCATCTGCGTACGGCCCTTCTCGCCCCCTTCCTCGCGCTCGCGCTCACACTCCAGGGGCTGCTCGCCGAGCTCACGGGCAGCACGCGCCTCGCGCGCTCCCCCCGCGTCGCCGCCATCATTCGCACCGCGATCATCACCATCCCGGTCGTCCTTGTCCTCATCCTCCTCCTCGGCGACGCCGATCCGCTCTTTGCGGCGATCCGGGATGTGCTCGAGCACATCTTCCCCGACGATGTGCTCGACCAGCTCCTCTTCTTCACCTGCCTGCTCGTCGTAACGCTCGGCGCCTTCGGCAGCGTGCAGGGCGGCGGGACGCACGTGCACGCAGCCGGCACGACCACACGCACCACCCTCGGCCCGCTCGAGCGTCGCGTGCTGCTGGCGTCGCTCGCGACGATCATGTGGACCTTCGTCGTGAGCGCGTACGTGTCTCTCACGCGCGATCCCGCGGCGAAGGCCGGGAGCGGCATCACCTACGCGGAGTACGTCCACAACGGCTTCGCGCAGCTCTCGATTGCGGCGTCGATCGTGATCGGCGTCGTGCTGGTGACCCGTCGCTCCTGGCTCGGCGGCGATGCCCTTGCACGGCGCATCGCGATCGCTGCGATCGCGGGCGTCATCGGAATGGTCGCGATCGCCTTCATGCGCGTCGTGGGATACGAACGGGTCTACGGATTCACCACGCTTCGCATTTACGCACAGGCGTACATGCTCGTGCTCGGGTGCGTGAGCGTGCTCCTCGCGATCGAGATTTCGCGAAGAGCGCCCTCCGTTCGCTTCGCGTTTCACAGCGCAACTGCCGCGCTCGTGGTACTCGTGAGCTGCGTGGTCTGGAACACGGACGCGTGGATCGTGCATCGCAACGTCGAGCGCTATCAGTCGACGGGGAAGCTCGACACGTACTACATCACGTCGCTCCTCTCCGACGATGCGACGCCGGCGCTCGTCGACAGTGTGCGCCAGTTGCACGAGCCCGAGCGCAGCGAAGTCGTTCGCTTCCTGCGCCGCAGGGACGTGAACAAGCGGACGGAGGCCCGCGAGTGGTACGCATGGAATCTCCGATCGAGCGCGAGCGCGAAGGCGGCTCGCGCGTTCCACGGAAACGATATCGCAGGCGCGGCGCGCAGTGCGTACCGGGGAGACGACTAGGCATCGCCAACCGATGATCGCCGCCGCGCGCATCGTCGTCCGCCGAGCCCGGCAGCGAGAATCCCGTGAGCGGCTCCGCTAAATTTCGCCATGCTTCTCCGTATCACCGATCGAGGACTCTTCTGCGAGGCCGGCGACTTCTACATCGACCCGTGGCAGTCCGTCGATCGCGCCGTGATCACGCACGCGCACGGCGATCACGCGCGCTGGGGCTCCCGCCACTACCTCGCATCCGCCGAAGGACGACGTGTGCTCCGCACCCGCCTCGGGGCAGACGCATCCATTCAAACCGTAGCCTATGGTGAGCCGCTCGACCTGAATGGCGTGCGCGTCTCGCTTCATCCCGCCGGACATATTCTCGGCTCGGCACAAATTCGTGTGGAGCACGGTGGCGAGGTGTGGGTGGTGTCGGGCGACTACAAAACGGATCCCGATCCGACGTGCACGCCCTTCGAGGTCGTGCCCTGCCACACCTTCATCACCGAGTCGACCTTCGGGCTGCCGATCTATCGCTGGCGTCCGCAGAGCGAGGTCTTCGCCGAGATGCGCGAGTGGTGGCGCACGAATGGCGAGGCGGGGCGCGCATCGATCGTGTACGCGTACGCACTCGGGAAGGCGCAGCGCATTCTCGCGGGGCTGCTCGATGGCGACGGTGGCACGATGGGGCCGATCTACACCCACGGCGCGGTAGAGCGGCTCACGCGCGACTACCGCGACTCGGGGATCGCGCTCCCGCACACGCAGCACGCGAGCGAGATGCCGCGCGGCCACGACTTCGGCAGGAGCCTCGTCATCGCGCCGCCATCCGCCGCCGGCAGCACGTGGCTGCGCCGCTTCGGCGCGGCGTCCCCGGCCTTCGCCTCGGGATGGATGCAGATTCGCGGCGCGCGCAGGCGTCGCGCGGTCGATCGGGGCTTCGTGCTCTCCGATCACGTCGACTGGCCCGCGCTCCTCGCGACGATCGACGCGACTGGCGCCGAACGTGTGTGGGTGACGCACGGCTTTCGCGAGCCGGTGGTGCGATGGCTGCTCGACAGGGGAATCGATGCGCTAAGCATCGCGAGCCACTGGGAGGGCGAGGAGGAGGTCGACTCGACGGTGGCCGGTGAGGAGATCGTCGCGTGAAGCGATTCGCCCAGCTCTTCGCCGAGGTCGATCGCACGACGCGGACGAACGAGAAGGTCGACGCGATGGCGTCGTACTTCGCCGTGGCCGAGGCGGCCGACGCGGCGTGGGCGGTCTACTTTCTCTCGGGCGGGCGGCCGAAGCGGCTGATTCCGGTGCGACGGTTGTCGACGTGGGCAATGGAGATTGCCGGAATTCCCGAGTGGCTCTTCGACGAGTGTTACGACGCCGTCGGCGATCTCGCGGAGACGATCTCGCTGCTCCTCCCACCCGCGGCGAGCTACACGGACCGGCCGCTGAACGAATGGATCGACACGCGCGTGCTCGGCCTCGCGAAGCTGAGCGAGGAGGCGCAGCGGGAGAGCATTCGCGAGAGCTGGAGTGAGCTGGATGGTGTGGAGCGCTTCGTGTGGAACAAGCTGATCACGGGCGGCTTCCGAGTCGGCGTATCGCACCAGCTCGTGGTGCGCGCGCTCTCGCGTGCGAGTGGCGTCGACGAGGGGACCATTGCCCATCGCCTGACGGGGCACTGGAAGCCGACCGCAAGCGCGTATCGCGCGCTGCTCGGTGCGGACACGAGCGACGCGGATCGCTCGCGCCCCTATCCCTTTTATCTTGCATATGCGCTGGAAGGCTCGCTCGAGGAGCTGGGCGATCCGCTCGAGTGGCAGCTCGAGTGGAAGTGGGATGGCATTCGCTCGCAGCTCATCCGCCGCGAAGGCAAGACGTACCTCTGGTCGCGCGGCGACGAGCTCGTGACCGACCGCTTTCCGGAGATTGCCGCGGCCGCGGAATTTCTCCCGGACGGCATGGTGATCGACGGCGAGATCATGCCGTGGGCGAACGACGCACCCCTTCCATTCGCCCAGCTGCAACGCCGCATCGGACGCACGAAGCTCGGCCCCAAAATTCTCGCGGATGTGCCGGTAGTACTCATCGCCTATGATCTGCTCGAGATCGAAGGGCGCGATGTGCGCACGGAGTCGCTGTCGTCGCGGCGCGCGCAGCTCGCCACGGTGCTCGCGAGCGCGCGCGCCGAGTCGCGTCTCCTGCTCTCGCCCGTCGTGAGCGCGGCTTCGTGGGGCGATGCCCGCGACGCGCATGCGCGCTCGCGCGAGCGGCTGGCCGAGGGGCTCATGCTCAAGCGACTCGACTCGCCGTATGGCGTGGGGCGGCGCAAGGGCGGATGGTGGAAGTGGAAGGTGCAGCCGTTCAGCGTCGACGCCGTGATGGTCTATGCGCAGGCGGGGCACGGGCGGCGCGCGTCGCTGCACACGGACTACACCTTCGCGGTGTGGCGGGACGGTGTGCTGGTACCGATCGCCAAGGCGTACTCGGGGCTCACCGATGTGGAGATCCGCGAGCTCGATGGCTGGATTCGCCGCAACACGATCGAGAAGTTCGGGCCAGTGCGGCACGTGCACCCCGTGCACGTGTTCGAGCTCGCCTTCGAGGGGATCCAGGCGTCGCCCCGGCACAAATCGGGGATCGCGGTTCGCTTCCCGCGCATACTCCGCTGGCGCAAGGACAAGCCTCCTGCCGAGGCGGATACGCTCGATACCCTGCACACGCTGCTCGAGGCGCAAACGTGACGGCGCTCGCGCAGGATCTCGATCTCTTGAATTCAAGAGATAATTTCGCCGAGGTCGACCGCTGGTTCGCGTCGCGCGGCTGGCGTCCGTTCGGCTTCCAGCGCGAGGTGTGGAATGCGTACCGCGATGGCGAGAGCGGGTTGATCCACGCGGCGACGGGCACCGGCAAGACACTCGCGGCGTGGTGGGGTCCACTCCTCGAGTGGCTCGACGAGACGCGCGACGTGGTTCCACTCCGCGCGACGAAGGTCCGGCGCAGCGCTGCGCCGCCGCTCCGCGTCCTCTGGATCACCCCGCTCCGCGCGCTCGCCGCGGACACTGTGGAGGCGCTCGGCGCGCCGCTGCGCGACCTGGGCATCCCATGGACGCTCGAGTCTCGGACGGGCGACACTCCGGCGGCGATGCGGGCGCGCCAGCGCAAGCGGCTCCCAACCGCGCTCGTGACGACGCCGGAGAGTCTGTCGCTCCTCCTCACGCGCGAGGACGTGCACGAGCTCTTCGCGGAGCTGCGCGCCGTAGTCGTGGATGAGTGGCACGAGCTGCTCGGCACGAAGCGCGGCGTGCAGGTGGAGCTCGCCCTCGCGCGAGTGCGCACGCTCGCGCCCGCGGCGCGCGTGTGGGGGCTCTCCGCGACGATCGGCAATCTCGAGCAGGCGCGCGACTCGTTGTTGGGCGGACGTCGCAGCTCCGCGCCGTCGAGGATCGTGCGCGGCGTCGAGCCGAAGCGCGTCATCGTCGACTCGCTCATCCCGCCAACGATCGAGCGATTTCCGTGGGCCGGGCATCTCGGGACGCAGATGGTGCCGCAGGTCGTCGCCGCGATCGAGGAGGGGGACAGCGCGATCGTCTTCACGAACACGCGCTCGCAGACCGAGATCTGGTATCAGGCGATTCTCGCCGCGCGACCGGAATGGGCGGGAACGATCGCGCTGCACCACGGCTCGCTCGATCGACGAAAGCGCGACTGGGTGGAAGACGGGCTGCGCGCGGGCTCACTTCGCTGTGTAGTCGCGACGTCGTCGCTGGATCTGGGCGTCGACTTTTCGCCGGTTGATCGCGTGCTGCAGATCGGAAGCCCGAAGGGAATCGCACGGCTGCTCCAGCGCGCGGGACGGAGCGGCCATCAGCCTGGCGCGGTGAGCCGCATCAGCTGCGTGCCGACGAACACGCTCGAGTTGATCGAGGTAGCCGCTGTGAGAGACGGGATGTACGCGGGCGCCGTCGAGGCACGCACTCCGCTCGAGCGGCCACTCGATGTGCTGGCGCAGCACGTCGTCACGGTCGCGATCGGCGGAGGCTTCGAGCCCGCGCAGCTGCTGGACGAGGTGCGGAGGACGCGGTCGTATGCGGCGCTCACCGATGACGAGTGGGAATGGACGATCGCCTTCCTCTCGAACGGTGGCGCGGCGCTCGGCGCGTACCCAGAGTACGCGCGCCTCGTGCGCGACGGGGCACGCTATGTGGTGCAGGACGCGGAGATCGCGCGGAGACACAAGATGGCGATCGGCACGATCGTCGGCGACGCGCACATCAGCGTGAATTACGTGCACGGGCGCGCACTTGGCTCGGTCGAGGAGTCGTTCATCGCGCGTCTGTCGCCGGGCGATCGGTTCGTGTTCGCAGGAACGCCGCTCGAGTTCGTGCGCGTGCGCGATATGAAGGCGTGGGTGCGCCGTGCCTCGAGTGTGAAGGGTGCGATCCCGAGGTGGGCAGGAAGTCGGATGCCGCTTTCGGGAGAGCTCGCGGAGATGCTACGCGGGCGATTGGGTGAGGCGGCGGACGGAGTGTATCGCGACGCAGAGATGGAGGCGGTGCGCCCCATGCTCGAGCTGCAGCGCAAGTGGTCGGCGATCCCGCGGCCGGGCGAGCTTCTCATCGAGCGCACGAAGTCGCGCGAGGGTTGGCACCTGTATTTCTTTCCGTTCGAGGGACGACTCGTGCATGAAGGGCTGGCGGCGCTGCTCGCGTATCGCCTCGCACGGCTCAGGCCCATCACCTTCTCGATGTCGTCGAATGACTACGGTTTCGAGCTGACCTCGGCGGAGGAGCCGCCGCTCGACGCGGCGCTCGCGGGGGGACTTTTGTCGCCGGAGCATCTCGTTGACGACATCCCTGCGTCGCTAAACGCGACCGAGATGGCGAAGCGGCAGTTCCGCGAGATCGCGCGGGTGGCGGGGCTGGTGTTTCCGGGCTTTCCGCGCGCGGGCAAGAGTGCGCGGCAGCTGCAGGCGACGAGCGGTCTCTTTTTCGAGGTCTTTCGCCAGTACGACCCGTCGAACCTCTTCCTGACGCAGGCGCATCGCGAGGTGCTCGAGCGGCAGCTGGAACGGAGCCGTCTCGGACGGACGCTCGAGCGCATCGCGGGGTCGAGTGTCATCGTGACGGCGCCGCCGAAGATCACGCCGCTGGCCTTCCCGCTGTGGGTGGATCGCAATCGGGAGCGCGTGTCGTCGGAGAAGCTCGCGGATCGCATCCGCCGCATGCAGCTCTCGCTCGAGCGCGCGGCCGGCAAGACGTGACGCTCATGACGGGCGCGGTGGAGATGGCGGTGGCCGGCGAAGAGCTCGAGCTCCTTCCCGATCACGCGGTCTTCTGGCGGCGGGGCTCCACACTCCTGATCGCAGATCCTCACTTCGGAAAGGCGGCGACCTTCCGCGCCGCGGGGATCTTCGTGCCGGAGGAGACGACTGCGATGACGCTGACGCGGCTCGACGGGCTCCTCATCGCAACCGGCGCCGATCGCATCGTCTTCCTCGGCGACTTTCTCCATGCGCGCGAGGGGCGAGCACCCTCGACGCTGGATGCGATCGACGAGTGGCGTGCGGGGCACCCGTCGGTCGCGATGATGCTGGTGCGCGGGAACCACGATGTTCGAGCGGGCGATCCGCCGCAGTCGCTGCGCATCGAGTGCGTGGATGGGCCGCTCATCGACGGCCCGTTCGCGCTCGCGCATCATCCCTCGGTAGTGAAGGGCGCGTACGTGCTCTGCGGCCACGTGCATCCGGGCGCGCGCCTCTACGGCGCC
>JBBSEY010000117.1:0-9753 GCA_038239265.1 Gemmatimonadales bacterium
CTGCAAAGGATGGCAGCAGGAGGCCGCACTCCGCATGCTCATGAACAATCTCGATCCCGAGGTGGCGGAGCGGCCGGATGATCTCGTGGTGTACGGTGGCACCGGAAAGGCCGCGCGCAACTGGGAGTCGTTCGACGCGATCGTGCGCTCGCTCCGCGCGCTCGAGAACGACGAGACGCTGCTCGTCCAGAGCGGGAAGCCGGTGGCGGTCTTCCGCACGCACGCATCGGCGCCGCGCGTCCTCATCGCGAACTCCAACCTCGTGGGCCGCTGGGCCACCTGGGATGTCTTTCGCGAGCTCGAGCGGAAGGGGCTCATGATGTACGGGCAGATGACCGCGGGCTCGTGGATCTACATCGGGTCGCAGGGGATTCTGCAGGGGACGTTCGAGACCTTCGGCGCCGTCGCTCGCCAGCACTTCGATGGGACGCTCGCGGGAAAGTTCGTCCTCAGCGCCGGGCTCGGCGGCATGGGCGGTGCGCAGCCGCTCGCCGCCACCATGCAGGGCGCCGCCTTCCTCGGCGTCGACGTCGATCCTGCGCGCATCGAGAAGCGCGTCGCGAGCGGCTACTGCGATCGCGTCACCGCGAGCCTCGACGAGGCGCTCGCATGGATCGCTGCGGCGCAGCGCGCACGCACGCCGCTGTCGGTCGGGCTCGTAGCCAATGCGGCGGACATTCTCCCCGAGCTCGTGCAGCGCGGCGTCACCCCCGACGTGCTCACCGATCAGACCAGCGCGCACGACATGCTCAACGGCTATGTGCCACACGGGATGACTCTCGCCCAGGCCGCGGCCCTCCGCGCGACCGATCCCACGCGCTACATCGCGCGCGCGACCGCGAGCCTCGTCGCGCACGTGCAGGCGATGCTCGACATGCGGGAGCGCGGCGCGATCACCTTCGACTACGGCAACAACATCCGCACCGTGGCCTTCGATGCCGGACTCGCCAACGCCTTCGATTTTCCCGGCTTCGTTCCCGCGTACGTGCGCGCGCTCTTCTGCGAGGGGAAGGGGCCCTTTCGCTGGGTCGCGCTCTCCGGCGATCCGCAGGATCTCCATCGCACCGATCAGCTCATCCTCGAGCTCTTCCCGCACGACGCGCAGCTCGCGCGATGGATCAGGCTCGCGCAGGAGAAGGTCCACTTTCAGGGACTTCCCGCGCGCATCTGCTGGCTCGGCCAGGGGGATCGCGCGAAATTCGGCGTGGCGCTCAACGACCTCGTCGCGAGCGGTGCGCTCTCCGCGCCGATCGTCATCGGGCGCGACCACCTCGACACGGGATCGGTCGCGTCGCCCTTCCGCGAAACCGAGGCGATGAAGGATGGCAGCGATGCGATCGCCGACTGGGCGATCCTCAACGCGATGCTCAACGTCGCGAGCGGCGCGACGTGGGTGTCGTTCCACCACGGCGGCGGCGTCGGCATCGGCAACTCGCTGCACGCGGGGCAGGTGATCGTCGCCGACGGCACGCCAGAGATGCGCGTGCGCCTCGAGCGCGTGCTCACGAACGATCCCGGCATCGGCGTCGCGCGCCACGCGGACGCGGGATACGACATCGCGATCGACACCGCAGCCCAGAAGGGGATCAACATTCCGATGCAGGGCTCGCGCGAGTAGCGCGCGTTCATGCTGAGTGCGCGCTTCAAGCCGTGGCACGTGCCGCTCTTCGCGGCGAAGTACGCGTGGCTCCACGTCAAGCGCTTCCCGGTGCTCGTGCACTTCGAAGTCACGATGCGCTGCAATGCGCGCTGTGACTTCTGCGACTACTGGAAGAACGGGGCGGACGCGACCCGCAGCGATGCGGAGAGCTACGCCAGCGCCGCGCGCTATTTCAATCCGGTGATGATCACCTTCACCGGTGGAGAGCCGCTCCTGCGGCGCGACCTCGAGGAGCTGATCGCCGCGGTCGCCGGCGCGATTCGCGTCCGCTACCTCGCGATGATCACGCATGGCGGCATGCTCACGGTCGAACGCGCGCGCTCGCTGTGGGACGCGGGGCTCAATCAGTTCAACATTTCGCTCGACTATCTCGACGCGCGGCACGACGAGGCGCGTGGCATTCCCGGGCTCGCGGCGAAGATCCTGGACACCGTGCCGCGCATGCGCGCCATCGGCATCGACGGGATTCGCTTCAACACGGTGATCAAGCGCTCCAATCTCGATGAGCTGCTGCCGATCGTGAAGTGCGCGGAGGAGCTGGGGGTCGGCGTGTCGTTCAGCACCTACACCGATGCGAAGAACGGCAACGCGGCGCATCTGGTCGCGCGCGAGGAGCAGCGACACCTCGAAGCGGTGATGAGGGATTTGCTTGAATTCAAGAGAAAAAAACGCGGCGTCATCGTCAGCTCCGACTACTATCTCGCGCAGGTACCGCGCTTCTTCAGTGGCGAGATGCACGACTCCTGCAACTCCGGCGTGCGCACCATCCACATCGATCCCGCGGGGCAGGTGCGCCGGTGCCCGGACTATCCCGCGGACTTCCACTGGCGCGACTTCGAGCGCTATACGCCGATCGACTGCAACGCGTGCTACTACGCCTGTCGCGGTGAGGCGCAGGCGCCGCTCACGCTCGCGCGGGTGCGCGATGTGATGGCAACCGCGCAATGAGCGCCGCGCGATGACCCTGCTCTTCGTCAACGCGAAGCAGGTCGTCACCTGCGCCGGCGCACCGCGCGCGCGCCGGGGGGCGGAGATGCGCGATTGCGGCATCCTCGCCGACGCCGCCGTCGCGGTGGTCGGTGAGCGCATCGTGGCCGTCGGCGCGCGCGCGGAGCTCGAGCGCGCGTACCCCGAAGCGATCGTCATCGACTGCGGCGGCCGCGTGCTCATGCCGGGGCTCGTCGACTCGCACACGCACGCCATCTTCGGCAAGGCCCGCTACGAAGAGCAGGAGCGGCGCGCAGCCGGCGCCGACTACATGGAGATTGCTCGGCAGGGCGGGGGGATCCACGCCTCCGTGCGCGATGTGCGCTCGCGCGATGCAGCCGAGCTGCTCGCGCTGGCGCGACTGCGGCTCGAGCGGCTGGCTTCGTACGGGACCACGACCGTCGAAGTGAAATCGGGCTACGGACTCTCGATCGAGGATGAGCTCAAGATCCTTCGCGTGATCAAGCAGCTCGCCGCCGAGCTGCCCATGCGCATCGTCCCCACCTGGCTGGGCGCGCACGAGATTCCGCGCGAGGCGCGCACAACGCCGGGTACTCGAGCCAGTTATGTCAAAATGCTGCGCGAGGAAATGCTTCCGCTTGTCGTCAGCGAACATCTCGCCGTCTTCGCCGATGTCTTTTGCGAGCCCGGTGTCTTCACCATCGAAGAAACGCGCGATCTCCTCCTCGCCGCGCGTCGTTCGGGGCTCCAGCTCAAGCTCCACGCCGACGAGCTCGCGCCCTCCGGCGGCGCCGAGCTCGCGGCGGAGCTGCGCGCAACGTCGGCCGATCATCTCGCCGCCATCTCGTCGGTGGGGATCAGCGCCCTCGCCCTCGCTGGCACGGTCGCCACGCTCCTCCCCGGCACGATGCTCTTTCTCGGCAAGGGAGCTCGCCCGCCGGCGCGCGCCCTGCTCGATGCCGGCGCCGCCGTCGCTCTCGCCACCGACTTCAATCCCGGTACTTCGCCGACGCCCAACCTGCCATTCATCCTTACGCTCGCCGTCAGCGAGCTTCACATGAGCGTCGCCGAGTCGGTGTTGGCGGCAACGGTGAACGGCGCGGCGGCGCTCGGACTCGCGGGCGAAACCGGGCAGCTCGCGCCGGGCTTCTCCGCCGACCTCGCGCTCTTCGATCTCGAGGATCTTCGTGAGTTGCCGTATTGGTATGCTGACCGTCGATGCATGAGGACGTGGGTGCGTGGCAAAGCTTGTCACTCTAGTGACTTACCCATAACTTGATCAGGCTGCCCCGCTCGCCGCGCGGAGTGGTCGCCCTGCCCTTGGAGCTCTCCCCGCGCTGATGCCTGACGTCGCCAAGCTCAAGAAGCGAGCGCTCGAATACGAGCAGAAGAAGCAATTCGACAAGGCGCTCGACACGTACACGCTGGTCCTCGCGGAGCTGGACGAGCACGTCGATGAAGCCGACGTCGCCCTCTATAATCGCGTGGGAGACCTGCTGTTGCGGCGTGGCGATGTCAGCGAGGCGGTCGATCATTACGAGAAAGCGGTCGACCTCTACACGGATGGCGGTTTCTTCAATAACGCCATCGCCCTCTGCAACAAGATTCTCCGCAACGCGCCCGGCAGGAATTCGGTGTACTACAAGCTGGGCAAGATCAGCGCGCGCAAAGGGTTCATCAACGACGCGAAGCAGAATTTCCTCGAATACGCCGACCGGATGCAGAAGGCCGGGCAGCTCGAGGAAGCCTTTCGCGCGCTGAAGGAGTTCGCCGACCTCTGTCCGGACCAGGACGACATCCGGCTCATGCTCGCCGACCAGCTCGTGCGCAAGGACCGCAAGTCCGAAGCGATCGAGCAGCTCAACGCGCTTTACGAAAAGTTCTCGGCCGAAGGGCGCAGCGCCGAGGCGCGAGCGACCGTCGATCGCATGAAGGCGCTCGATCCGGCCGTTGAACCGAAGGAAGTCGTTCGCGCGCCCGCGGCCAAAGGCGATCTCGTCTTTCTCGATGTGAACTACGACGAGCCCTCGCGCCCGATCACCTCGGGGCCGCAGGCCAGTGCTCCCGCGGCGAAGTCGCCCACCGCGTGGACGATCATCCATCCGACCACGCCATCCGAGACGCCCGTCGTGCCGATCGAAATGCCGCCAATCGATTCCGATCGCGACATCGAGATCGATCTCGACGCGCCGAAATCGCCGACGGCAGTCGAGCTGCCTGGCCTTTCGCACGGCGCCGCGCTTCCCGAGGCGGGGTCCGCGGGAGAGCCGGAGATCATCAGTCACGTCGACATCGGGTTGATCACCGGCTTCGAGAACAGCGCCGTTGCCGGCGATCAGTCGCATTCGGCCATCGAGCCGCTCTCCGATCTCGAATCGCACTCGCATCAACTCCCCGAGGAGAACGATGCGGCCTCGATCGGTACGGGCGCGCCGTCGATGCTGGAGGACCTGCATCTCGAGGAGATGCCGTCGCTCGAGCTTCCGTCGCTCGAGATCGAGGAGGACATCGAGACGGCTGGCGAGCTGCCCATGCTCGACACGTCGATCGACGATGTCGATGATGAGGCGCCGCTTGGTGGCTCGCTCACCTTCCTGTCGGTCGACGAGCCGCCGCGTGCGAACGCGTCGTCTTCGATGGCGCCTCCCGGAGCGTTCACGCCCGAGCGGGAGCCGTTCATCGTCTACGAAGCGGAGCCCGAGCCGGAAGCCGACGACGAGACGCGCA
Source organism: Gemmatimonadales bacterium (assembly GCA_038239265.1). Lineage (GTDB taxonomy): Bacteria > Gemmatimonadota > Gemmatimonadetes > Gemmatimonadales > Gemmatimonadaceae > FEN-1250. The sequence continues at coordinate 5,336 of JBBSEY010000117.1, forward strand.
TCGCCGAGACGCCCATCGCCGAGCCGTCTGCCCACACGCCGCGCGTCTCTGCGCCGCACGCGCACGCCGACGACTTCGGGGACATCGATCTCGACGTCGAGCGCTCGCCAACGCTCGAGATGGATGTGATCCCGCCCCCCGACGGCGGTCCGCCGCTGCCGATGCTCGAGATGGACGAAGTGAGCTCCCCGTTCGACCGGGAGAACGCGCTCGCCGGCCTTCCGATGCTCGATCCCGATCAGTTCGCGCCGATGCCAGCGGCGGATGAGGAGGACGACGAGGTCCAGCTGGTGTGGCAGACCGAGCCCGCGGATGAGCCGCAGCCGATCGTGCCGTTCGAGGCACGCGTGTCGTCCCCGACACCGATTCCGCCGCCGATCAGTCGCGTCGACCAGCTGCGCATCGACATCGGCGCGCGTCCGCACGCCTGGGATCTCCATCGCCAGCTCGCCGAGGCGCTGCTCGAGGAGGGCGATCGCGCCGGAGGGATCGTCGAGCTCGAGGCGACGATGTTCGGCTACGAGCGCGAGGGGAATCTCACCGACGCCAGCCGGAGCGCCGATGAGCTCGTCCGCGTCGAGCCGAACTCCGTGCGCTACCACCAGAAGCGCGTCGAGTACGCGGTGCGCGCGAACGACAAACCGCAGCTGGTCGACGCGTATCTCGCGCTCGCGGAGAGCCTCTTTCGGAGCGGGCAGCTCGACAAGTCGCGCGCCGTATATGGGAGGGTGCTCGAGCTTTCGCCGGCGGACGCGCGCGCTGCGGACGCGCTGCGCGAGCTGGGCGTCGAGGTCGAGCTCGCGCCGTCAGCGATCGTTTCGCCCCCGGCACCGGAGCCCGTGCGGGAGACCGTGCGAGAGCTCGCGCCGGAGCCGGAGCCGGTAGACGCAAGGGAGCCGACGCTGCCGACGCCGGTCGTGGTCGCCGCGCAGGCGGCGCCCGAGGCCGAGTCGATCCCGCTCGCGCTCGAGGTCGAGCGCACTTCCACGACGCTCCCGATCGACGAGGAGCTGTTCGCCGCGCTCGAGACTGCGCTTCCGGAGCCCGCGCCGCGCGCACCGATCGCGCCGCCCGCGCGACCGGCGCTCGCGGCCTCGAGCGACGATTCGTTCGTGAATCTCTCCGAATGGCTGCGCGACGAGGAGCCGCCGAAGAGCACGCGGATGGTCGCGGCTGGCGAGGAGGAGCCCGAGGAGCAGCAGGACTTCGCGGACATGCTCACGAAGTTCAAGCAGGGCGTCATGTCGAACGTCGACGACACCGACCACGAAAGCCACTACGATCTCGGCGTCGCCTACAAGGAGATGGGACTGCTGGACGAAGCCATCAGCGAATTCCAGAAGGCGCTCCGTGGAACCGAGCAGCGTGTGCGCACGTACGAGGCGCTGGGGCAGTGCTTCGTCGAGAAGCGGCAGTATCAGATCGCCATGACGATCCTCCTCCGCGCGCTCAACGATGCGGATGCCAGCGATGACACGCTCGTCGGCGTATTGTATCTACTGGGTTATGCTTCGGAATCGATGCAGAAGTGGGAGGATGCGGCGGGCTACTACGAGCGAGTGTTTACGGTGGACATTCAGTTCAGGGACGTAGGAGCGCGGTTGTCCGAAGTCGAGCGCAAGGCGGCGACGTGAGCGCATCGGTGCGGCCGCGCGCGACGCTTCCCCCGACACTGGCCGACATCCAGGTTCCCGTTCGCTCGCGCCTCGACCGCGTCTCGGAGGATCTCCGTCGCATCATCCTCGCCCAGCTCCCGCTCATCGACGAGGTCAACAGCCATCTGCTGCTGATGAAGGGGAAGATGTTTCGCCCGACGCTCGTACTGCTCGCGAGCGCGGTGGAGGGGAAAGAGGAGGCGCGCGCCACGACGCTCGCGGCGATCCTCGAGCTGGTGCACCTCGCGACACTCGTACACGACGACTCGGTGGATCACTCGGCGCTTCGCCGCGGGATGCCGACGGTGAACTCGCTGTTCAGTCACCAGGTGTCCGTGATCATGGGCGACTTCCTCTACTCGCGCGCGGTGGTCGAGCTGGTGCGCGCGAACGACATGGAAGTGCTCCGCGTGCTCTCCGACGCGACGAACGCGATGACCGTCGGCGAGATGCGCCAGCTCACCGCGCTCGACGCGCTCGGCTTCACCGAGGATGACTACGAGGCGCTGATCCGCTCGAAGACGGCTTCGCTCCTCTCGGCGGCGTGCGAGATCGGTGCACTGGCGGGAGCGCGCGCGCGCCGCGCGGCGCTGGCGCGCTACGGCGAGCGCCTTGGAATGGCCTTCCAGGTTGCGGATGATCTTCTCTACTACACGTCCGATGAGCGCGTCACCGGCAAGCCGGCCGGGCTCGATCTGCGCGAGCACAAGGTGACGCTTCCGCTCATCGCCGCGCTTCGCACGATGTCGCCGGCTGAGCGGGCGGACGTCGACGCGCTGTTCGATACGCCGGAGCCTGCGGATGAGCAGATTGCCCGCGTGGTGGAGATCGTGAGCGATCGGGGGGGCCTCGACTACGCCCGTCGCCGCGGCGACGAGTACGCCCGCGAGGCCGAACAGGCGCTCGCGGGGCTCCCCGATACACCGGCGCGCGGCGCACTCTACGACGCGATCGCCTACGCCCTCGACCGAAGCCAGTAATGCCCCCTCGTGGATCTTCGAAGCACCGCCCAGGGTTTCATGTCATTGTACTGATGATCGGCTTCATCGTGGGCGGGCTCATGACCCAGGTGGCTCGCAAGTTTCTTCCGGCGGGCGCCGTAAAGGAGTTTCTCACTTCCGGCGTCACACCCGGATTCGGCGCCATTCCGATCGATCTCATCATCATAAAGTTTGCCATAGGGCCAGTGGCGCTGGACGTGTCGCTGCTCAGCTTTCTGGGAGTGCTCGTGGCCTATCTCATCGCGCGTTCGCTTTTCTAAGGGGGTACGTATGTTCGGTCAGCTGGGCTTCGGCGAAATCCTCATGATCATGGTCGTCATCCTCCTTCTCTTCGGCGCGAAGCGAATTCCGGAGGTGGCGGCATCGTTCGGAAAGGGAATCAAGGAATTCAAAAAGAACATCAACGACGTGACGCACGAGGTCACGACGCCGGCCCGCGCAGACTCGCTCCAGCCCCCGCGCGCGATCGACAGCGCCACGGTCCCGGTTGACGAAGCGCATCCCGAGCCGCGGCGGCTGATTTAGATTGGTGGCGTTCAGTTACAGCGTGGTGGAACGCACAAAAAACGGACGAAGGACGGACGGACAAAAAACGTATAGCTCCACGTGGCGGAAACACTATGGCTCCAGTAGGATCAATCCGTTAGTTGTCCGCCTCGTCCGTTTTTTGTGCGCAGTTCCGCTCAGTTGTATAAATGATGAGAAGCTTGGCCCAGCTACGATTCGATCAGCTCGTCGCCTGGCGCGCGTTCTGTTTGACTACGCGACGGTTGTCTTCGATCTTCGCCGCGTCGCGCAGGGCCGCGATGTACTGCTGCACGCGCTGCTGGCGAACGCGCTGCGTCATCTGCTGGCGCTGCTCCACCTTCTGCTTGTCGAACTCAGCCCGGTCGGCATTGATCCGCCGATCGACGCGCAGGACGATCACGTTGTTCTGCCCCTTCGCGGCCGTTACCGCCTGGCCTACGGGCGCGCCGAACGCCGCACCGATCGCTTCCGAAAGCTGACCGATCGTCGGCACTTGCGTCGTCCGTGCGAACGGCGTCGACTTCTCGACCTTCATCCCGCCCGCCTGTGCCGCCGCCTCGAGCGACTGACCGCCACGCACCGCTGCGACCAGCGGCTGCGCCTTCGACATCAACATGTCGAGCTTCTTCGAGCGAACGACCTCCCGCCGAATGTCGTCCTTTGCCGCGTCGAACGTCGGCTTGCCGCCCTCGCGCAAGGAGTCGAGCCGCACGAGGTAGTACGCGTTGTCGGCATCGATCAGCTCGCTCGTCTCGCCCACCCGTGCACCGCCAAACGCCCACGCGGCGCCGCCCGGCACGTACGCACCGTCCCAGGTGAGCGGATCCGACTCCATCGCGGTAACGTGGCCGACCTTGAGGCCGAGCGTCTTCGCGATCTGGTCGAACTCTGCGGGCTTGTCGAGATTCGCTGCCTTCGAGAGCGAGTCCGCGCGTCGATCGGTCCGCGCCGCCGACGAATCGCTCTGCGCGATGCGTACGAGCACGTGGTGCAGGGTGATCGAGTCGCCCTTCCGCTCGTCGACGCGAATGATGTGGAAGCCGAAAGGGGTGAGCACGGGCTGCGAGAGCTCCCCCGTCTTGAGCGCGTAGGCCGCGTCCTCGAACGGCTTCACGAACTGCCCCTTGCCGGCCTTGCCGAGCGCTCCGCCCTTCGCAGCCGAGCCGGAGTCCGCAGACTCGCGCTTGGCGACGTCATCGAACTTCGCGCCTCCCGCGATCTCGGCGCGGAGCGC
>JBBSEY010000118.1:0-9739 GCA_038239265.1 Gemmatimonadales bacterium
ACCTTCGCTTTGAACGCGGGCGAGTGGTTACGACGGGGACGACGGGACATGGACTGAGCTCCTGAAGCGATGGACGAAAGATCGTCCGTGAAGCCCGCCTGTCCAGTTAACCGACCTGTTCAGAATTCCGGAGCCACTTCAGGAGAAGCATGGACTAGGTGCCAATTGGGCACTGCGGTCATCCCCATCAGCAAAGTTGCGCAAGCTCCCAGGAAAATCTGAGTTGACCGACTCAATCGGAAATAGAAAGACACAACACTTGCTGCATTGGCAGACTCCTTGACGTATCCTTTGCAGATGGGAGCAAAAGCGTTGATCTTGTGAGGATACAGCACGAACATGGTGAACTCATTTCTGCTTATCTTGATACGAACTTCCCTACTCCCCAGGCGCCATTGGAAAGGTCATTTTTCCTGCTTGGTTTTTCCATCCGGCAAGACTCTGAAGATTGACGAGAAAAATACCCAGTGGGAGCTGCGACTCAATCGCTTGGATTCGGATCACGCGCATTGGAAGCCTTGGAAAGCGATAAGAAATGAGAGCGGCCTACGACGATGTCCGAACCCGAGCAGAGTAGATTGTGATCTGGCTTCATCGTTAACGTCACGGCACTGCTCGACGGTTGGGAGGTCTTCGACCTGTTGAAAGCGTTTCATCAGGCGCGCGGTTGCCCCATCGTCTCGCGGTGATAGGCGCAAGACCTCAGCGCTCATCCGTCGTCACCTCCAATTGACTCACAAGCGGCGCGGGCATTGTCGCAGGTGGCTCGCCCTCCCGCTCGTAATAGACGACGATCGATAGGAAGCGATGAGCGAGGAGATGTCATCCGGCGTGCAGTTGCTTATAGTATTTCAAAGCCCTTGGAATTGATCGGACAGCTACCTTCAAGGACGCGAGTCCGAAACTCCGTGCGCCGTGATATTCAATCTCGCGAATCCTGCTTCGCCTAGCCCCATCACTACGGAGGATCAAGTCACTGGACTAACAGGTTTGTCCAGTCTTGTCGCGGAAAAGCCTAGGAGCGAAGCCTCAACCTACGCTTGATAATTTGTCGAGTGTTCGATGATCCGAGCTGCTTCGCTGGCTCACTCCACCCACAACGTCTCCCCACTCTCAGCGTCAAAGAAGTGCAGCCGCTCCGCATTGAACACCAGCTCCACCTCACTCCCCGCACTCGGTAGCCCCCGCGGAGGCACGCGCGCAGTAATCTCCTTCGCGCCGACGCGCGCCGAGAGAAACGCCTCGCTCCCCAGCGGCTCCACCACATCGAGCCGCACGCGCACGGTCCCCACGCGCTCCGACGTGCTCCCGTCCGGAAGGATGAGAATATCCTCCGGACGAATCCCCATGATCACCGAACGCCCTACGCGTGACGCCAGCCGCGTTCCCCAGTTCGCGCCAAGCGCCATCGTGAACGCGCCGTCCGCCGCGCGAAACTCGATGCCACCGGTAGCCTTCCCGCCAACGCTCGTCGCAGCCAACGCCCCCGCAAGCAGATTCATCGACGGGCTCCCGATGAACGACGCCACGAACGTGTTTTTCGGCCGCTCATAGAGATTCATCGGCGTGTCGATCTGCTTCACGTGCCCGCCCTCGAGCACCACGATCCGATCGCCAAGGGTCATCGCCTCGACCTGATCGTGCGTGACGTACAGCATCGTCGCGCTCAGCGTCTGATGCAGCCGCGCGATCTCGCGTCGCGTCTGCACCCTGAGCTTCGCATCGAGATTCGACAGCGGCTCGTCGAATAGAAATACGCGCGGATGGCGCACGATCGCTCTCCCCACCGCCACACGCTGCCGCTGACCGCCCGACATATCCTTCGGCCGCCGCGCGAGCAGCTCGCCAATCCCTAAAATGCCCGCCGCCTCCTTCACCCGCGCATCGATGTCGGCCTTGCTCATCCCTCTGAGCTTCAAAGCAAACGCCATGTTGTCGTACGCGGTCATGTGCGGGTACAGCGCGTAACTCTGAAAGACCATCGCGACGTCGCGGTCGTTCGCGGGCACGTCGTTCACCCTGCGATCATCGATGAACAGCTCGCCCCCGCTGATCGACTCGAGTCCCGCGACCATGCGCAGCGTCGTGCTCTTCCCGCACCCGGATGGGCCGACGAGCACCACGAGCTCGCCGTCCTTCACCTCGAGGTCGACTCCGTGCACAGCGGTGACGTCCTTGCCACCTTGCTGATATACTTTCTTCACGCCTTTCAGCGTTACGCTCGCCATACACACCGCCTATCGAGATGAGTCGCGACTACCGCTTTCCCGATCAATTTCTCTGGGGCGCCGCCACGTCGGCCTATCAGATCGAAGGCCACCCGCTCGCCGACGGCGCGGGGCCGAGCATCTGGGAGCGCTTTTCGCATACGCCGGGGCGCATCGTCAACAACGACACGGGCGATATCGCCACCGACCACTACCATCGCTACCCGGCCGACGTCGAGCTCATGTCGACGCTCGGGCTCACGTCGTATCGCTTCAGCATCGCCTGGGCCCGAATTCTCCCCGACGGAACTGGTCGAGTCAACGACGCGGGCCTCGCCTTCTACGACAAGCTGATCGACGCCCTGCTCGAGAAAAACATCGCGCCGATGGTCACGCTCTATCACTGGGATCTTCCCGAGGCTCTCGACGCGCGCGGCGGCTGGCTCAATCGCGATGTCGCCGACTGGTTCGCCGAGTATGCGCGTGTCGTCTTTCGCGCGTTCGATGACCGCGTGCCGAAGTGGGTAACGCTCAACGAGCCATGGGTCGTGATGGATGGCGGCTACGTGTCCAACGTGCTCGCCCCCGGTCACTGCAACTTCCGCGAAGCGCCGGTCGTCACGCACAATCTCCTCCGCGCGCACGGTGCCGCCGTTCAGGCCTATCGCGCCGACGGACGCAACGAGATCGGACTCGTCGTCAATCTCGAGCCGAAGTACCCCGCCTCCGACGGCGTCGAAGATCTCGCCGCCACCAATCGCGCCGACGCCTACATGAACAGGCAGTATCTCGATCCGGTGTTCCTCGGGAAATATCCCGAGGAGCTCGTCGAGGTCTATGCCGACTCCATGCCCGAGGTCCCCGACGAAGACTGGCCGCTCATCACGACTCCCTTCGACTTCCTCGGAATCAATTACTACTCGCGCAACGTCGTCCGCGACTCGCCCGATACTCCGCCGCTCAATACGGCGCGCGAGCGCCAGTCGCTGCACGTCCACACCGAGATGGACTGGGAGGTCTTTCCCGCGGCGCTCACGCGCGTGCTGGTCTGGGTCAAAGAGCGCTACGGCAACATCCCTCTCTACATCACGGAGAACGGCGCCGCGTTCCAGGATGCGCCGCACGTCACCGACGGCCGCGTCGATGATCCACTCCGCGTCTCCTACTTCCGCGAGCATCTCCGCGCGGCGCACGATGCGATCGAGCAGGGTGTGAATCTCCGCGGATACTTCGCGTGGTCGTTGCTCGATAACTTCGAGTGGAGCTACGGCTACGGCAAACGATTCGGCATCGTTCACGTCGACTTCGATACGCTCGAGCGCACGCCGAAGGCGAGCGCCCGCTTCTACTCCGAAGTCATCGCCTCTCACGGCGCGGTGCTCGCGGGCGCGTAGCGCGGCACGAGATCGTTCGCGAGCGCGATCTCCACCAGGTGCACGCCGCCATCTCGCACGAGCGAGATGTGCGCGGCGCCATCTACTACCGCGTCGCTCACATCCGCACCGTCGACGTGCACCTGCGTCTCGCCCACGCCGCTCGCCGCGCGCGTGAGCACGATCTCGTAGCGCGTCCGCTTGTCCGCCAACCGCATGCGCACGCTGTACCCAGGCCAGCTCTCCGGCACGCACGGCTGCAGCTCCAGGCGGTCGCCCCCTACTATAGTAAGGCCGAGCAGCGACTCGAGAGCGACGCGGTACATCCAGCCGGCCGAGCCGGTGTACCAGGTCCAGCCGCCGCGCCCGACGTGCGGCGCGACACCGTACACATCGGCCGCAATCACGTACGGCTCGACGCGATAGACGTCGACCTCTTCCGGCGTGCGCCCATGCGCGATCGGACTCAGCATCTCGAGCAGCTTCGTTGCGCGCTCCGTGCGCCCCATTTCCGCCAGCGCGCGCACGCCCCAGAGCACGCCGTGTGTGTACTGCCCACCGTTCTCGCGAACGCCCGGCAGATATCCCTTGATGTAGCCGGGATCGTGCGGCGTCTTGTCGAATGCCGGCGTCAATAGCCGAATGAGCCTCTCGCCCTCACTCACCAGATGCTTCTCCATCGCATCGAGCGCCGTCTCGGCCCTGTCCGCCGGCGCCGCACCCGATAGCACCGACCACGCCTGCGCGATCGCATCGATGCGGCATTCGTCGCCCGCGGCCGTTCCGAGTGGCGTGCCATCATCGTAGAAGGCGCGACGATACCATCCGCCGTCCCATCCCGCGTCGTTCAGCGCCTCGCCCAACTTTATCTTGAATTCAAGATATCTCTCAGCCCGATCACCGTCACCCCGCGACTCGGCGATGGGGATGAAGTCGCAGAGAATCAAGTAGAGGAAGAAGCCGAGCCATACGCTCTCGCCTTTCCCTTCACGCCCGACGCGATTCATGCCGTCGTTCCAGTCACCGCTCCCCATCAGCGGGATCCCGTGCACGCCGGCCGTGAGCGAGCGATCGATCGAGCGGCAGCAGTGCTCGTATACACTCCCCGCCGTTCCGGAATCGACGGGCGTCATGAACAGCTCATCCTCTTCGCCCACGAGCCGAGGCCCGGTGACGAATGGCGCCGAAGCGTCGAGCACGGACTTGTCACCCGTGCTCGCGATGTAGAACGCGGTGATGTACGGGAGCCAGAGCAGGTCATCCGAGAAGCGCGTGCGGATTCCCTTGCTCGTAGGCGGGTGCCACCAGTGCATCACGTCGCCCTCGACGAATTGATGCGCGGCATGCAGCAGGATCTGCGAGCGCGTGAGCGACGGATCGAGATACAACAGCGCGGCGGAGTCCTGGAGCTGATCGCGGAAGCCGAACGCACCACCGGACTGATAGTACGCCGATCGCCCCCACACGCGGCACGCCAGATTCTGATAGGCGAGCCAGCCGTTCACCATGATGTCGAGCACGGGCGACGGCGTCTCGATCTGCACGCCGCCGAGCATGTCGTGCCAAAAGTCGCGCACGGTGTCGAGCGACTTGTTGATCGTCGCGTGGTTCTCATAGGTGCGCAACAAGGACAACGCGCGCGTCTCGCTCTCAGCCTCGCCTAGCAATAATGCGATCTCGACTGTGGCACCGGCGGCGATGGTGAACGTCGCGCGAAAGGCGGCGCACGGGTCGAGCCCCGCGCCCGTTCTGCCATCGAGCGGCGCGCTCGAGTGCATCGCCGCGGGATCGCGAACGCTGCCCGTGCGGCCGAGGAAGGCCGTGCGGTCGCCGGTTGCGCTCACCGCGCTCGAGCCCGGGGGAGCGACGAGGGCCGCAAACGCGGTGCGCTTGGAGAACTCGCCGCGAAAGGGATTCGTCGCCAGTATCGCCCCGCTGTGCCCATCGCGCGCCGTCACCACGCTCGGCGCCGTCGTCCACGGCACGCCTCCGAGCACGAGGTGCGCGTAGCTGGTGACGGTGATCGTGCGCGCGCGATCACTCGTGTTCTTCAGGCGGATGCGCACGAGCTTCACGGGATCGTGGCGTGGCATCCAGGTCGTCGTCACCTGCTCGAGCTCGTGACTTGTGTGATGCCACGCGGTGTAGCCGAAGCCGTGACGAACTTCGTACGGCGCGGGCGCCGGCGTCGGGCCGGGGAGCGGCGACCAGAAAACGCCACTCTCCTCGTCGCGAAGATAGATGGCCTCGCCGAACGGATCGGAGACGGGATCGTTGAACCACGGCGTAAGACGGTTCTCGCGCGAGTTCGCGCTCCAGCTCGTGACGGCACCGCTGCCAGTGACGATGAAGCCGGCGTTCTCGTTGGCGATCACGTTCGACCACGGCATCGGCGGCCATCTCAGCCCACTCGGCGTCGCATCGAGACGGATCACATACTCGGTGCCGTCGCCGGAGAAGCCACCGAGCCCGTTGAAGAAGCGGAGCTCTTCGCTGCTGTTCGCTCGGATGGTCGTCGTGGGTGCAGCGGCCGGGCGATAGCGATCGGGCGGGCGCACTGGTGACGCGGGCACCATTACCGCGCGCGGGGCTACGGCGCGCGGAGCGGGCGCCCCGCGCTCTGCGACGATCGCCAACGCCTCGTCCCTCGTGTGGGCGGCGCCGAGCGTGGCGATGAGCTCCGCGCTCGCCCCTGCTGCGAGCGAGATGCCGACGCGCAGGCTTAGTATCGGATCGAGCACCGCCCCCGTCGTTCCGCTCAGCTCTCCCCCGATATCCAGCGACCGCGGTCGCGCCGCCGTGCGTCCGCGCCCGAGGAATCGCATGCGGTCGGTTTCGTAGGAGGGCTCGGCGTCGGAGCCACGAGTGCGCAGCGTGTGCACCACCCAGAGCGGCTCGTCGTCCGTCGCGCGCAGCCTGCGCATCGCGAGCAGCGACTGCGTGGCCGCGTGCCACTCCGTTTGCACGAAGAGCTTCGAGAACGCCGGATGCGACACGTCCGCGATGGGAGTGTTGAGCACGAGCTCCGCGTACGTCGTCACATCGAGTGTGCGCGCGCGCCCGCTGAGATTCTCGATCGTGAGCCTCCGCTCCTCGGCCGGCGCGTTCGCGGCGAGCGTTACCTCGAGCGTGGTGCGGATGCCATCGTGCTCGCGAACGAGCGTGACGAGCCCATCGCGCGCAATCGCCTCGTACGCATCGCCCGCGATGCGCACGGGCTCCGCACCCGCCGACCAGTACTCGCCGCTCTCGAGATCGCGAATGTACAGCGCGAACGAATCCGTCTCGCGCGTACGGTCCGGCGTGCGGCGCGTGATCGCGAGCGCTCCGAAGTGCGAGCTCCCGGTACCGTCGTCGGCGATCGTCAGGCGATAGCGATCGTTCGACAGCTCGTGCTCCTTCGCGCCCGCATCCTTGTTCTCGTTCATTGTCCTGCTTTGAAGGTCAGAGCGATCGTTGCAGGGAGCCGGCGCACCAGCACCTCCCCATTGGTCGATGGAGACACGACACTCCCATCCACTCGCGCCTTCGCGATCGCGCGATCTACCGGCGAGCGAAACGCGATCCCGCCAGGCGGCATCCGCATCGAGCCACCGATGTGCGCGAGGAGAGAGAGACCATTGGCGCGAACGTCGAAATCAATCGGCCCGTACGGCGTGCCGAGCGCGCGCACCTTCACCCCGGGCGCCTCGCGCACCCACTTCTCCGCGATCCCCGCGCCCACCACGAGCGCGCTGTCCTCCGCACGGTCGTACGCGAACATGTCGAGCACCGAGCGAATGTAGTCCGAGCCCACCCACGTGTGCGGCATGTCGCCGATGAACTTCGGCGTGTCCCGATCGTGCCACACCACCTCGGCCCACTGCCTCCACGCTTGCGGACGCTGCCCCTCGAAGAAGAAGTCGAGCATCGAGAGCGCGCGCTGCTTCTGGCCGAGCCGAACGAAGGTGCCGACGGTGCGCAGCTCATACGGCGTGTACGCATCCCACAGCGCGCCGGGCTTTCGCCGCGCGGCCGAGTTGCTCCAATATTTGTCGAAGGTGTTCCGGAGAGCCGTGTCGGGAAGCGATGCCAGCTCGCCCACCGGCGCGACGCCGACCGTCGTCGACGTCGCGTCGAAGTCGCCGAGCTCCACGGAGCCGGGGAGGAAGTTGATGTGCTGCTGTGCCATGCTCGCGCGGTATGACGCCATGATGGCCGCGCGGAAGGAGTCACGCTTCGCGGCGAAGTCCCGGGCCTCGTTCGCGTGATGCAGCACCGTCGCAATGAACACCGCGTCCGCGTAGCCGCGGAGGCCGAAGAGATCGTCCCAGAACGAGTGCATCGCCTTGGACGAGTAGCCTTCGTGGCTGATGGACTGCGGGAAGAGGCCGCGATACGCGCGCGCCGTTCCCTTCTCGTACTCCGGCGTGAGGCGCTCGCCGCGCAGCGTGTCCATGTACGCGACCGCGCCCAGGACGTCTGGCCACATCTTCGCGAGGAACGCGCTGTCGCCGGTGTAGCGGAAGTAGTCGGCGATAGCGTAGACGAGCTCACCGTGGCTGTCGTTCTCGGGAACGGGATCGGCGCCGCGCGCGTCGACGCAGCAGGGAACCTTCCCGTTCGCGAACTGATAGGGCGCGTACCACTCGAGAAAGGCGCGCACCTGCTCGGGGTGGCCGAGTCGGAGGAGGGCGGCGCCGATCATCGAGCCGTCGCGGATCCACGAGCGCGCATAGGAGCGCGCGCCGGGGTGGATCTGCGCGCCGTGATCGTTGATCAGGATGTAGGCGAGTTGCGCGCGGAGCGTCGTCGTGATGCGCGAGGCGGACGGCGGCAGGGTGATCGACGCGCGGTTGAGGCTCGCCTCCCACGATTTGGTGGTCTGCGCGCGCTGCGCATCGACGAAGGCCCTCGCCTCCGCGTCGCTCGAGAACGGCCGCGCGACCGCGCCGTGCTCGTGGAACGGCATGAGCACGTACACGTCGCGCGACTTCCCCGCGGGGATCGAGAGCGGATACGACATCGCCGCCGACGCGTGCTCCTGTGCATCGCGAACCTCGTGGCGCGGCGGGATCGAGCCCGCGCGCAACGACTCGACGATCTCCCCCTCGTCGAAGGTCGACGCGCCCACCAATGCGGGCGCGGTCAGCGGCACGATGCTCCAGCCGTCGTTGACGCGAAGGAGCGAGTCCTCCCACGCGATGTGCATGATCGGCGCGTGGCCGCCCTGTGTCGCGAGGAACTGCCAGCTCGGATTCACCTGGAACGGTCGCACGGCGAGATAGAGCGTGGGCGTTGCGGTTGCGTTCCCGACGTTGGTGACGCGGTAGTGCGCGTAGAGCGACGACGAGTCCGGCGCCCCCGCCGCAAACGTCGTCACCTGGAGCCGGAGCGTGCCCGCGGTCCACGTCACCGAAGGGATCGGCAGATAACCCTTCGCCAGCGACTGCCTCTGCCGCGCGTCGTGCCACGTCACGAGCTTGCGGCCAACGCGCAGAAAGGGCTCGAGCGAAAAGCCACCCGCATGCGGCTCTATCGCGCCCTGCTCGTTGATCAGCGCCTCGGCGTCATCCCCATTTACGCCGACGACAGTCCAGTACGACTGCTTCCCGCTCAAATATTTTGGATAGCTCCCGGCCGGCGCGCTCGCCGCTACGTGCGCAAAGAACTCGTTTCGCGTGTTCGACCACTCTACGGGAATCACGGCGAAATCGGCAATGCCAGGTGTTCTGGCTGATCCCGGCGCCGGAACGCGCACGCGCAGATAGCGAGACTCCATCTCGGGCATGTAGATCCAGTCGCGCCCACCGTTGCCACCATTCGCGGCGTAGACGCTGTCCCACGTGGCTCCATCCGCAGACGTCTCGACCACATAGCGCCCTGGTGCCGCGCCGGGTGCCCAGTCGATCGTCGCCCCGCCGTACTCGCGCGTGCTGCCGAAGTCGATCGCGTAACTCTGCGCATCCGTGCGAACCACCGGCATCCCCTTGTAGCCATGCACCGGCTCGAGCGGCGTGAACGTCAGAGCATCGAGCCACACCGTCCCCTTGCCGCCACTCCCTGCCGTGATCGAAAACTCCATCGACGCCAGATGCGCGAGCTCCCCGCCGCCGCGCGGTCCCCATGCGAACGTGATGTGACGCTTCTTGAGCGTCATCGACCGCCACTCCTCGGGAA
>JBBSEY010000119.1:0-9688 GCA_038239265.1 Gemmatimonadales bacterium
CCGCGGTGAGCTCCACGGCGATCATGGCTTTGGCCGTCGGCGTCGTTCTCTTCGCACTCCCGCACACGCTCGCACCGGTGATTCGCTTGACTCTGGAAGTCGTCGTCGGCATCGCGGTGTACGCGGGGATGATCGCGTGGCGTCATCGCGCGCGCGCGCTGGCGTTCGTGTCGATCGTCAGAGAGCACGCACTATGAGCGATTCCGCGGCGTCGGCGCCTTTCTGGGAGAAACGAGGGCTGCCGGCGCAGGATGCGCGTCGCCTCCTGCTCATCAGCTATCACTTCCCTCCGGACACCACGATCGGCGCACGTCGCTGGGAGAAGCTCGCGCACGCCGTGACCGAGCGCGGATGGGGGATGGATGTGGTCACTTGCCAGCCATCCGAAATCGATGTGAAGCGCCTCGACTCGCTCCCGCCGGGAGTCCGCGTGTTCGGAATCGCGGATCCCGAACTGTTGTCCGAGCAGGTGGAGCATGTGCTCTGGCGAATGTATCGCACGGTGTGGCCGAACAGGCGACTCGTCGCGCCCGCCGCGCACGCGGAGAGCCCGGCGGCATCGACATCCGCGCGCGAGCGTCCGGAGTCGCTCGATCGCACCGAGATCAACGCGCACGTGCGTTCGCCTCGCGAACTGCTGCGCATGTACTGGGCATGGCTCGAGCTCACGCACGGCATGCGCTGGGCGCGCCGTGCAGCGGCGCTGGCGCAGCGGATCATCGGAAAGGGCGTGCACGAGGCGGTGATCACATCGGCGCCGCCGCACATGAGTCACGAAGCAGGGCGCCTCGTCTCGCGCGCGACTGGGCTTCCATTCGTAATGGATATGCGCGATCCGTGGAGCCTCCAGCCGTGGCTACGCGAGAGCGTGGCGAGCCCCCTCTGGTATCGGCGCGCCGAATCGTGCGAGGCCGAGTGCATCGCAGAGGCGAAGCTGATCGTCGCGAACACGCAGCCGGCGCACGCCGCGCTGGCCGCGGCATATCCGGGTGCGCGCACCCGAATCATCACGGTGATGAACGGCTCCGACGACGACCCGCTTCCTCCGCATCGCCATGCGGACCGCTTCACGATCGGATACGCAGGAACGATCTATCTGGACCGTGATCCGCTGCTGCTGTTCCGCGCAGCAGCGAAGGTGATCGAGTCGGAGAAGCTGACGCCCGAGCAGTTCGGCGTCGACATACTCGGCCGCTTCGCCGCGGAGGAGCACGTCCCGCTACTCGGGATGGCTACGCGTGAAGGGATCGCGAACTACGTGTCCGTGGAGCCGCCGCGCCCCCAGCAGGCGGCGCTGGAATTTCTCGCGGGCGCGACGATGCTCGTGATCTTCCCTGGGAGCAACACGCTCGCCATTCCGGCCAAGGTGTTCGAGTACATCCGCTTCGACTCGTGGCTGCTCACGATCGCGGAGCCCGCGAGCGGGATCGCGCAGCTGCTGCGCGGATCGACAGCGGACGTGGTCGAGCCACGGGTGGATGCGGTCGCCGCGGCGATCGTCGCCCGCTATCGGGATCACATCGCCGGCGTGCGTCCGACGCGCGTGGCCGTCGATGACCGGTTCAGCCGCACGGCGCAAGCGCGACTGCTGTTGGACGCGATCGACGAGCTGGTATCCACGGAGCGCGCGGCATCGACTACCTGAGCAGCTCTCCGCGATAGAGCCGTTCGTAGCGGTCGGCCATCGTCGCGATCGCGTAGTCGCGGGTGGCGCGCGTACGCCCGGCGTCGCCGAGTCGCCGCCGGAGCGACGCGTCATCGATGAGTGCGCCGAGCGCGACGGACAGTGCGAGCGCGTCCGACGGCGGCACGAGCAGCGCCTCCACTCCATCGCTGACGACTTCGGGGATGCCGCCCACGCGTGACACGACCACCGGCAGCCCGAACGACATCGCCTCGACGAGCGCGAGCGGCAGCCCTTCGGAGAGCGATGGCATCGCGAAGATGTCACCGGCCGCGAGGATGTCCGGGATGTCATCGCGAAAGCCGAGGATGTGCACGCGCGGCTGGAGCCCCGCGGCGGCAGACCGCGCGCGGAGGGATGCCTCCTCCTCGCCGCGCCCTGCGATCGCGAGCTGCCATCCCGCGCGATCGCCGAGCAGCTCGAGCGCGTCGAGGAGAACGGCGTGTCCCTTTACCGGATACAGATTCCCTACGGCGACGATGAGCAGCGCATCGTCGGGAATCGCCAGCTCGCGTCGCACGCGGTCGCGGACGCCGGTGCGCAGCGGAATTCCGTTGGGCACGACGAACACGTGGTCGTGCGGAACGCCGAGCGTGTGCTCGAGCGCGGTGGCGGTGGCGACGGAGACGCCGACCAGCGCATCGCTCCGCCGCGCCGCCCAGCGCAGCGCAACGCGTCGCCGCCATGCGGTGGCGTAGTACAACCCCCCGTGCATCGTGATCACATGCCGCGCTCCCACTCGCTTCGCAGCGGCGGCGCCGTAGATCGCCATCGTGAACTCGTGGCTGTGCACCACATCGGCGCGAAAGTCCGTGAGGATCGTCGTGAGCGCGCGGACGGCGGCGAAGTCCACCGGGCGTCGAATCTCGAACGTCGCCGGTACGAAGCCAGCCGCCTCGAAGCGCGAGCCGAGCCAGCCGGTGCCGTTCGCGAGATTCACGGGAAGCACGACGTGCCCGCGCGACCGGAGCTCCGTCGCGAGATCGAGCATCATGAGCTCGGCGCCGCCGGGGCCGTCGCATTCGATCATGAGCGCGATGCGGAGCGGCGCGCTGCTCGTGGCGCTCACCGGCGCTGAAACCAGTCGAGCGTTTCGCGCACGAACGGCTTCACATCGCGCACGCGAAAGACGTCGCTCCGATTGTGCGGCTGCAGCACCGAGAAGAATTCGAGTGTCGCGCGGAGCTTCGACGGCGCGTCCGGCGGGAGCGCGAGCTCGGCATCGCTCCTTCGCCATCGTGCGAGCAGCTGGTCCACGTCCCCCCACCACCAGCGGCTGCGCGCGCCCACGCGATACGTCGTCACCGGAGGCATGGGCTCTCCCGTCGACGCCGCCACGAGCAGCGCGGGAAAGTCGACCCCCGCGTCGATCGCGAGCTGCAGCGAGCCCCAGAAGCGTCCGTTCACCTCCATGAGATACGGAACGCCGGTGCTCGCGTCGAGCTTGTACTCGACCATCGCGACACCATTCCAGTCCATTCGCTGGAGCAGCTGCTTCGATTTTTCGAGGAGCGCGGGATTGGCTGCAATACTCTGCGAATACACGCTGATGCCGCCCGAGGGCGGCTTCTCACGCAGGCGCTGGTGCGCGAAGGCCGCGCGCACGACACCATCCCACACGAGCAGAAAGATCCCCGTGCCGGGGCCGACGATGCGCTGCTGCACGAGGAGGGGAAACGCTGCGTCGTCGAGCGAGTCGATCGCCAGCCGCAGGGCATCGGCGGTGGCGGCGTGCATTACGGCAAGCGCGTGGCGATGTCCATCGTGCTCGCCCACGGAGCGCGAGGGCTTGAGCACCACGGGAAATTCGATCCCCGCAGCGTCGATCAGCCTCGCATCGCTCCTGGCGCCGAGCACCAGCTGACGCGGCGTTGCGATGCCAAGCTCACTCGCCGCGGTCAGCACCGCGTGCTTGTCGGTGATCGCGCGAAAGACATGCTCCTCGGGAAAGGGAATGGCGGCGCCGAGGGTCGAGCGCTCGGGGAGTAGCGCGAGCAGCGAGGCCTCCGTGATCGGGATCAGCGTGTCGACGCGCCATCGATCCACGAGCAGCGTCACCTCCGTCGCGTAGTCCGCCGGTGCGATGAGCGCGTCGGGCACCCGCGCCTCGGCGAACGAGTAGCGCGACGAACCCGCGAGCGACGGCACGCGCGGCGAACAGACGAACACGGTGTGGCCGGCCTTGCCGAGCGAGCGCACCACGGCGAGCGCGCTCCGCTGGGTTCCGTCGGTGACGAGGATGCGCCGCGCCTTCATCGCTCGAGTACCCCGGCTGCGCGCAAAGCGAAGCCGGCGTCGGAGAGCCCGGATGGCACATTGAGCCGCGGAAGCGCGAACGCATTCGCGGCGCGGCGCTCGAGCCATCCACCGTCGATGCGAAAGCCCGCGACGTAGCCCGCACGCGCCGCCGCGTGCTCGACCTCGGGGGAGCTGAGCCCATACGGATACGAGATCATCGGGAGCACGTTCGTGAATCGCTTGCGGAGCCACCCAAGCGGAAGCTCGAGCTCCGCACGCAGGGCGTCGCCGGTGAGCCGCGCGAGATTCGGATGCCCGTGCGTGTGCGATCCGAAGGTGATCCCCTCCACTCCCGCTGCGGTCGCGAGCTCGCGCTCGTTCGCACCAAGCGCGTGCGCAGGAGGCGAGAGCGGCGTGGCCAGCTGCTCGCGCGCCGCCAGTGCGCGGATGCGGGCGTCCTCACCGGCGCATTCCACGAGCGCGCGCACCCGCAGCGAAGGTGCAGGCGCATCCGCCCCCGCGGCCGTGAGCGCATCCCACCAGAAATCGCCGCCGTTCACGAACGCGGTCGCGACGAAGATCGTCGCCGGCAGCTCGCGCCTCGACAGCTCGGCGACCCCCGCCGTCACTGCGCCCTGATACGCGTCGTCGAAGGTGATCGCCGCGGCCGGGCGCTCACCCGCGTGGCCCGCGAGCGCGCGCTCGAGCGGGATGATGTCGTGCGTGCTCGCGAGCGCGTCGAGCTGCGCGGCGAAGCGCGCCTGCGCGAGGTGAAGCGAGCGGTCTCCCGACACGGCCGCGCCGTGCGGCACGATATTATGGTATGCGAGCACGAGTACCTCGCCGCGCCGGCGCGCGCGGAGCGCTCGCGGAATTCCGCTCCACAGCGCGCCATGCTCGATCGTGCTCTTCACGATGCCACGGAGAGTCATCAGGCGCCCGAGCGAGCGATCGTCAGCGCCTGGGGGCTGCGCCGTGTATGCTCGTCTCGATCGTGTTGCGCACGGTGGCGAGGTCCGCGTCCGCCGGCGGCGCGCGCGGCGCCAATCGCACGTTGATCTGCGGCTTCGCGCCGGGGAACGCCATCGCTCGCATGCGCACGAGCTTGACGAGGCCGACGGAGAGCGCGAGCAGGAAGTAGAGATACGCGAAGTACTCCGCAGACACGAAGATCCCGGACACGGCAAAGCCCACGATCGCGGCGAGCAGCATCTGTGCGAGCGAGATCTCCCGAGTGGACACCCAGCGCGCCCATCGCCCGCGTCGAGAGATGCGCGAGAGCGAAACGCCGGTCATGATGAGTATCGCGACGAAGACGGCCAGCCCCGGAAACCCCAGCTCGGCACCCGTCTCCAGAAACGAGTTGTGCGCGACCGACCATTTGAAGCCGACACCCTGCGCCTGAAGGCTCAGCGCCAGATCGGACCCTCCTTCGGCCATCGGATACGCGGCCACGCCAACCCCGACGATCGGATTGCGCTCCATGTACGTCATCCCGCGCTTCCACACCTCGACGCGCCCTTCGTTGGACGTGTAGTTGTAGTCCGTCGTCGGGTGAAGGATCGTACTCATCATCTTCCAGTACTTGTCGCTCGCGAATCCGAAAAAGAGCACGACGCCAGCGATCGTGATGAGCAGGCGCGTGCGGCTCGGGATCGCGCGATAGAAGAGGAGGATGTAGAGCATTACCGCGATCAGCCCGATGAACCCTCCCCGCGAACCGCTCTTCACCATCGCGGTCAGAAACATCCCGAGTGCCACCAGCGCGGCGAGGCGACGCGAGCCGCGCTGTCCCTTGCCGAGGAAGTAGAACGCGAAGGGGATCGTGCAGACCATTACGAGCGCGAAATCGTTGGCGTCGTAGTAGATGAGACCGCCGAGACGCCCGTCGCCGCCAACGTGGAAAAAGAGCGCGACGACCGTCGCGAACACGAGCGCACCGTAGAGATTCATCAACGCGTACCACTCGACGTCGCGAATCGTGCGCACGGTTGCCGCGACGAGTACGTAGAACACGACATCGGGAATGTAGCTCTTCAGGAAAAACTCGGCACTGTGTCCCCGCCAGAGGCTGAAGGGCAAGCCTACGAGCATGATGATCGCCATCGCGATGATCAGCTTCGATGTGGGCTGATTGCGGATCGCATTGACGGTGCGAGCGGGGTGACGAACGCCGGAGAACATCACCACTGCTGCAACGAGTGCGAGCAGCGCGAGCTGAAGCTTGCCGAGGATCGGAAAGGCATCCTGGATGCGCCAGACGTAGGTGAATAGCATGAGCGCGACGGCGCGCATCAGGCGGTCGGGCTTTGGCTCGGCGTTGGCCGCTGCGGGCGTAACGACGGGATGGCGCCCCGTGGCGGGACGCTGGAAAGTCATGGCAGGTATGGACATCGGGAGTACTGCCCGCGAATTGAGTGCCAGGGGCTGGCCGTCGCTAACTATCAGTGAGAGAAGGCATGTAGCACTCGTGCAACACCACCTGCACCCCTATTTCGATGATGCAAACGTGTGGATCGACTCCAGGAGCGTGGCGGTATCGCGCTCCCAGTTGTAGCGCTCGAGAACCGCGCGTCTACCAGCCGCCGCCATTCGCGTGAGCTCGCTCGGCGCCGACGCCATCGCGATCGCATCTGCCATCGAGCGCGCATCGCCCGAGTGAAAGATCTCGCCGCACTTCGTCTCGCGAATGATACGCACACATGGGAATGTGTCCGAGCTGATTACCGGCAGTCCCGCCGCCATGTAGTCGAAGAGCTTATTCGGGATCGTGGAGTTCCAGAGCTCCGTCGCGTGATGCGGGATCACACCGATGTCCGCGGCGGCGATCGCGGCGAGCGCATCCGCGTGCGGAAGGAGCCCGAGGAAGGTGATCGACGTGTCGAGCAACCCCGCTGCCCGCGCGCGAGCCCTGAAAAGCTCGGCGTCGCGACCGCCGCCGATGACGATCGCGCGAAAGGCGCCGCCGTGCGCCTCGCGCAGAAGGCCGACCGCATCGATCAGTTCGCCGATGCCGCGCGCGACCTCGAGAAGCCCGAGGTATGCCACCGTCACCGTACCCGGCGAGGATCGCCCGTCGCGGCCGCCACGCTCGGCGCGCGCGCGCGGCGGTGTGTTCGAAACCACGCTCATCTTCTCCGGTTTCGCTCCATCGGCAATCAGCCGCGCCGAGGATTCCTCGACGACGGTGAACGTCCAGTCGACGTGCGCGACGCAGTAGTGCTCGACCATCTCCGTCAGCTTCGGATTTCGCGCGAAGAAATCGACGACGGCGTTGCGCGAGCCGAGGCGGCGGTCGCGCATCAGCGCGGGGTAGTTCTCCGCCATGTCGAGCGCGACGGGGATCCCGAACGCGCGGGCCGCCGCGATCGCCGTGGGGCAGAGGGGGAGGTCGCGCACGATGATGAGCTCCGCGCTCGATTCGCGAACGGCGCTTCGAATGAGCCGCGACCAGCGGGGGCTGAAGAACGCCGGGAAGCCGAGCGCGCCGTCGACCGACGCGCCGGCCCACCGCCACGGACGCATGCGACGCACCATGCCTTCCGCGAGCTCCTCGCGCTCCGGCTGCCACTTCCGGTTGCGCGAGACGATCGTCACGCGATGACCGGCGGCCGTCAGCGCGAGACAGATCTTTTCGGTGCGGACGTCCCATGGATAGTCGGCGTCCCACACGTATACGATCGATAAGTGAGACAAGTGCGATCGAGCTCCCTACACGTGTGTGCCGAGCCGATTGATTCGTGATAGATCGAAAGCTAAGGATCAATCGGCTCACGCGCGCGCGCGACGCGTTGCCTACATCCTGCTCCCCTTCAGGAGAATGGCCGCTTCACTGTTGCGGAGCCGGAGCGAGGTGATCGCAGCTCCGACGGTTCCATCGGCGTTGAGCGGGAGCCACCGTTCGCCGGCGGGGAGCGCGACGGGAAGTGCCGTGGCATCCCCGTACGTCTGCGGATTCCACCCGGTCTGCAGGCGAAGAATGACGAGCGCACGGTCGAAGTCACGGTTGTAGACGATGTACGGATTCCCCTGCGGATCCGTGCCGCGCGCCACCTGTACTCGGATGGCAACCGGATGTCCGATGTTCGCCTCCTGCGCCTTCGTCCACAGCCTGGAGTACGGCGTGTTCCACTGGTTCTCCAGCTGGATCGCGAAGAGCGCCGAGGATTGAGGCACGGCCATGTAGTAGCTCGACAGCTCCCAGAGCTTCGCACGCTGCACGTTCGTCGGAGAGTTTCCCCGTGGGTACGATATGGCCATCCCCGCCATATCCTGGGTGCTGTACGTGCTCACGAAGTCGACCAAGACGCCGGCCGTGGTGAGCCTGCCCACCCACACCCATCGCGAGATCATCGACGACTGCTTGAAGTTGTTGAACATTTCGAGGTGGACGCCCCCCGCTGCAACCGCCGCGGCGTAATCACCATCCGTCATGTATTCGGCGAGGTTCAGGAGAATGCGCTTGCCGCCGATCGCTGCGCGCATCGCAGCCACCATGGAAGTCAGCGATGCGAAGTACGTCGCGCCGCTCGTGAATTCCCGGGTGGGCGGAAGCCAGTTGTTGATGTCCCCCGAGGACGCTTCATCGAAGAAGACCCCGCTCTCGGAGCCGACGACGCGCGCGATTCGGTTCGCGTTGTAGGCAGTCGCGCCGGCATATGCCGGATTGATCGCCCACCGGTGCGAGCCCCATCTGCTGAAGTAGATGCGGCTGGCGGAGTCGCCGGCGCTCCCCTTCCTGTGCACGAACGCCTTCTCGAGCGCGTACTGCGGGTGCGCGGCGAACCAGCTCTTCATGTCGGCATAGTACGAGGAAGGAAGCCCGCCCGCGGAAGTCATCATCGTCCACGACAGTGCGTACGGATAGTGACCGACGGCTGGATTGGCCGCGAGCCAGGCGGAGCCCGTCCCCGACATCGCGTCGTCGTAGTGCGCGCCCGCCCACGCGCGCTCGGTCGTGGTCCACGAGTAGTAGAAGTCGGTCATCATCGTCGTGATGTGCGACCAGTGCGGCGACGTCGGCGAATAGCCGGAGTACAACGATGCAGGCACGCTCGACGTGACGACCGCGCCGTAATTGTTGGGCGGCTTGATGAAGCGGGCGCTGGTGAGGGAATCTGGTGCAGCTGGGGACGTGGCGTCCGTGCAGGCCACGGCCGCGATGAGGATCGCGGCGAATGCGATGCGTGTTGCGCGCATTGGTTGAGTCTCCGGTCAACGGCAACCCGACCGGCATGGCGCGCACACTGGGCGCCGAAGCCTCGTTGGCTTTGCGTCGCCGCCTTTCGACGGCTTTGCCTTTGTCGCGGGCAGCTGGGCCCGTCGATCGCGCCGCTCGGTGATCGTGCGGTGGGAGATCGCCAGCGGAGGGCGATTCCGTCTTATCGAGTCGGCGCGCGCTTGCGAGACGCGCACCGCGATCGGCGCTGGCGCGCCGACGTGCGCAACCTCATTACGAATCCGACTCTCGTCAACCCCGCCGTTCGGTCAGCTTGCGAGCTCCGAAATCCATGCCGCGAGCAGGACGAGGTCGTGCTCTGTGAGCATCGCGTGCGTGGGCAGCGTCACGAGCGTGCGCGCGAGCGTTCGCGAGCCCGTCAACGGCTCGTCGCCGAGCAGCAATGCCCCGAGCTCCGGAAGCTCGGCCAGCGTGCGCGGATATCCGTGCACGATCCCGAGCGCCGGGCGCTCGCTTCGCGAGTCGGTCACGCGGACGGGAAGTCGCAGGTAGCCGGGCTTGCTGCCGGGAATTGCGCGAACCGCTTC
>JBBSEY010000120.1:0-9604 GCA_038239265.1 Gemmatimonadales bacterium
AGGCTCGACGCACGATCGCACGGTGATTCTCGATGCGACCAGCATCAAGCCGATGATCACGTACGGCACCAATCCCGGTATGGGGATCGCCGTCGACGCGCCCGTGCCAACCCCCTCGCACATCTCCGACCCCTCCGAGCGGCGCGCGCTCGAGAAGGCGCTCGCGTACATGGCGCTCGAGCCGGGAGAGGTGCTCCTCGGCAAAGCCGTCGACGTCGTCTTCCTCGGCAGCTGCACCAACTCGCGCATCTCCGATCTTCGCCTCGCCGCCGCAGCGATGCGCGGCAAGCACGTTGCCTCGACGGTGCGGATGCTCGTCGTACCCGGGTCGCAGGAGGTGAAGCGGCAGGCGGAGGCCGAGGGGCTCGATGCGATCTTCCGCGCGGCGGGGGCGGAGTGGCGCGAGGCCGGCTGCTCGATGTGCATCGCGATGAACGGCGATGAGCTGCGTCCCGGCCAGTACGCGGTGAGCACGAGCAATCGCAACTTCGAGGGACGGCAGGGGAAGGGCGGGCGCACCTTCCTCGCGAGCCCGCTCACCGCTGCCGCGACCGCGATCGCCGGCGTCGTCGCCGACGCGCGCACGATCGTCACCGTGCGCGCAACCGACGCGCGCACGTGATCCGGAGGGCGCTGAGCATGGAGTCGTTCGTCACGCTGCATACCACCGGCGTCGTGCTCCCGCTCGAGAACGTCGACACCGATCAGATCATCCCTGCGCGCTTCCTCAAAACGACGGATCGTCTGGGGCTCGGGAACGATCTCTTCGCAGACTGGCGCTATGACGCGACGGGCGCGCCCAGGGCGGAGTTCGTGCTGAATCGTCCCGAGGCGAAGGCCGCGCAGCTACTCGTGGCGGGAAGGAATTTCGGCTGCGGCTCTTCGCGCGAGCACGCGCCGTGGGCGTTGCTTGGCTTCGGCTTCCGCGCTGTGATGAGCAGCGAGTTCGCCGACATCTTCCGGAACAACGCGCTGGGCAACGGGCTCCTCCCGGTGGCGCTGCCGGAGCGGGTCGTCGACCGTATCTCCACTCTGATAGCGAACGATCCGTCCGCGACGTTCACGATAGATCTGGAGTCGCAGACGTTCTCGCTCCCTGGCGGCGAGCACTTCGACTTTCACGTTGATCCGTTCGCGCGCCACTGCATGCTGCAGGGTGTCGACCAGCTCGGCTACCTTGCGGCGAAGGAGCCCGAGATCGCCGCCTACGAGCGCGCCCGCGCGGGAGTGCGCTGAGATGCGCGCGCGAATTGCGCTTCTTCCGGGGGATGGCATTGGCCCCGAGGTGCTCGCTCAGGGTGTGCGCGTGCTCGAGGCCGTCGCGGAACGATGGGGACACAGCTTCGAGACGACGGCGGCACTCATCGGCGGGGCAGCGATCGAGGCCACGGGTAGCGCGCTCCCGGACGAGACTACGGCGCTTTGCCGCGCGAGCGACGCCGTGCTGCTCGGCGCCGTCGGCGGCCCCGCGTGGGACAATCCGCGCGCCAAGGTCCGCCCCGAGCAGGGGCTGCTCGGCATTCGGAAGGTGCTTGGCCTCTTCGCCAACGTGCGGCCGGTGACCGTGCACGAATCGCTTGCTGCCTCGTCGCCGCTCAAGGAGGAGAAGCTTGCGGGTGTCGATCTCGTCGTGGTGCGCGAGCTCACCGGCGGCATCTACTTCGGCGAAAAATCGCGCACATCGCTCGGCGTCGACGGCGAGCGCGCGGTGGACGTGTGTTCGTACTCGACTCACGAGATCGAGCGCGTGGTGCGCGTAGCCGGCACGCTCGCGCGGGAGCGGCGCGGGAAGATCACGTCGGTGGACAAGGCGAACGTGCTCGAGACCTCGAGGCTGTGGCGCGAGGTGACGATGCGCGTGCTCGCCGAGGAGTATGCGCAGCTCGAGGTCGAGCACCTGCTCGTCGATGCGTGCGCGATGCATCTGCTACAGCGCCCCGCATCGTTCGACGTCATCGTGACCGAGAACATGTTCGGTGATATCCTCACCGACGAGGCCTCGGTGCTGGCTGGGTCGATCGGCCTTCTCCCCTCGGCGTCGCTCGGCGCGCGGGTCGAGCGCGAGGGCCGGCTCGCCACCCCGGGCATCTACGAGCCGATCCACGGCTCGGCGCCGGACATCGCGGGTAGGGGGCTCGCCAATCCCGTTGGCATGATCGCCAGCGTCGCGATGCTCCTGCGACACTCGCTGGGGCTCGGAGAAGAGGCCGCGGCGGTCGAAGAGGCGATTCACGCGGCGCTCGCCGCGGGTGCTCTCACCTCCGATCTCGCGCCGAAGAGAACTACCGCGAGGAGCACGACCGAGGTGGCGGATGCGATCATTGCGGGACTGGCCAATGGTCGAGTGCCAGCGCCGGTAACACGAGAAATGTGAAATAATCGTTGACAGGCCTCCCGGGACGCACTATCTAATTCGAACGGCCCGCCAGCGCGATGCACTTCCGGTCGACCATACTTGTCTTGAATTCAAGAGAATAAAATCGTGAATCCGTCGCTCGTCCTCATTTCGCTCGTCCTTATTCCCCTCCTTATCGTGGGGCTTATCGACGTGGGATCGAGGCGACGGGCATGAGACACTAACTGCCGATCTGCCTCTCCCACAAAAACGGGAGAGGCGAAACACGAAGCCTCTTCCTGCGCGGAAGGGGCTTTTTTGTTTTCTGCTCACCGGGATGGTCATGAACGCTGGAATGCGATCGGACGTCATCAAGAAGGGGAATTCGCGCGCGCCGCATCGAAGCCTGCTCCGGGCGACGGGGCAGATTCGCGACGCGCGCGACTTCGACAAGCCGTTCGTGGCCGTCTGCAACTCGTACTGCGACATCGTGCCCGGCCACGTGCATCTCCAGGCCTTCGCCCGGGTGGTAAAGGATGCCATTCGCCAGGCTGGCGGAATTCCCTTCGAATTCAACACGATTGCGGTGGACGACGGGATCGCGATGGGGCACGATGGGATGCGCTACTCGCTGCCGTCGCGCGAGCTCATCGCCGACGCCGTCGAGACGATGATCGCCGCGCACTGCTTCGACGCGATGATCTGCATCCCGAACTGCGACAAGATCGTTCCCGGAATGCTCATGGGCGCCGCACGCGCAAATCTGCCAACCGTGTTCATCTCCGGCGGTCCGATGCGCGCGGGGATGGATGCGAGCGGCAACAAGGTCGATCTCATCACCGTGTTCGAGGGGGTCGGGAAGCTCGCGGCGGGAGAGATCACCGATGCGCGGCTGCTCGAGCTCGAGGAGATCGCGTGCCCCACCTGCGGCAGCTGCAGCGGGATGTTCACCGCGAACTCGATGAACTGCCTCTGCGAGGCGCTCGGCGTAGCGCTCCCCGGCAACGGGACGATCCTCGCGACGAATCCCGCGCGAGAGGAGCTCGCTCGGAACGCGGCGCGCGCCGTAATGTCGCTGCTCGCAGACAACGTGCGCTTCGCCGACATCGTGACCCCCGCGGCGATCGACAACGCGATGGCACTCGACGTCGCGATGGGAGGCTCGACCAACACGGTGCTGCACGTGCTCGCGCTCGCGCACGAAACAGGGCTCGACTATCCCGTGTCGCGCTTCAACGAAGTGGCCGAACGCGTGCCGCATCTGACGAAGATCAGCCCCGCATGGGATGGCGATCGCCAGTGGCACATCGAGGACGTCGACGCGGCCGGCGGCGTGCAGGCGATTCTCGCCGAGCTCGCGCGGAAGCCGGGCGCGCTGCGCCTCGATGCGCGCACGGTGACCGGGAAGACGCTCGGGCAGAATCTGGAGGGGACGACGAACCGCAATCGCGACTGCATCCGTCCGGTCTCGAATCCGCACGCCTCGCGCGGCGCGCTTGCGGTGCTCTTCGGCTCTCTCGCGCCGGAGGGTTCGGTGATCAAGGTGGGCGCGGTCGATGCGCACCAGATGGTGTTCCGCGGGCCGGCGCGGGTGTTCGAGTGCGAGGAGGATGCGGTGAACGCGGTATGCGCCGGCGATCTCGAGCCGGGGTGCGTGGTGGTCGTTCGCAACGAGGGGCCGCGAGGGGGGCCGGGAATGCGCGAGATGCTGCAGCTCACGTCGATGCTCAAGGGGATGCCGCTGGGCGCCGACATCGCGCTCATCACAGACGGTCGCTTCTCGGGGGGCTCGCGCGGGCTGTGCATCGGGCACGTGGCCCCCGAGGCGGCAGAGGGGGGCGCGATCGGGCTCGTCGAGGACGGCGACTTCATCTCGATCGATCTCGGCGCTCGCAAAATGGATCTCGAGGTGGATGAGGAGGAGATGGCGGTGAGGCGCGCAGGGTGGGAGCCGCCTGCCGCGAAGTACCAGCGCGGCTGGCTCTCGCGCTATACGCGCATGGTGACGAACGCGAGTCGCGGGGCGGTGCTCGCATGACACTCACCGCTCGTACCGCCGCAGCAAAGGACCCCGGCGCCGACGGCTCGCGCACCGGCGCGCAGCTCATCTGCGAGGCGCTCGTGCGCGAAGGGGTCGAGATCATGTTCGGCATTCCGGGCGGCGCGATCATGCCCTTCTACCACGCGATGTGGGAGTACCGCGATCAGCTGCGCCACGTGCTCTGCCGCCACGAGCAGGGCGCAGGGCACGCGGCGGAAGGCTACGCGCGCACCACCGGCCGTGTGGGCGTGTGCATCGCGACGAGTGGCCCGGGCGCGACCAATCTCGTCACACCGATCGCCGATGCCTGGATGGACTCGACGCCGATGATCGCGATCACCGGACAGGTGTCGAGCGTGGCGCTCGGCACGGATGCATTTCAGGAGACGGACATCACCGGCATCACCGTGCCGATCACGAAGCACAACTATCTCGTTCAGAACGTCGAGGATATTCCGTATGTCGTCAAAGAAGCGTTCTACCTCGCGCGAAGCGGCCGCCCCGGCCCCGTCCTCATCGACGTCACCAAGGATGCGCAACAGGCAAGGTCCATCCCGCGATGGGACCGGCCCCTCCGCCTCCCACGCCACAAGAGTGTCGGCGTCCTCGATCGCCGAGCAGTCGAGCGCGCGACCGCGCTCCTCTGCGGCGCGCAACGGCCGCTCATCATGGCGGGGAACGGTGTAATCCAGTCGGGAGGCGCCGGCGAGCTGCGCGCGTTGGCGGAGCGCACGGGAATTCCGGTGATCACGACGCTGCACGGCAAGGGCGCCTTCCCCGAGTCGCACGAGCTCAGTCTCGGCATGAGCGGGATGCACGGCTGGGTGCACGTGAACAAGGCGATCCAGGAGTGCGACGTGCTCTTCAACATCGGAGGACGGTTCGATGACCGTGTTACGGGGAAGGTGTCGACGTTTGCGCCGCGGGCGCAGATCATCCACGTCGACATCGATCCTTCGGAGATCGGGAAGGTCGTGCCGACCTCGATTGGCATCCGCGCCGACGCGCGCGCGGCGCTTGCGTACATGCTCGAACTCGCTCCGGCCGGCAACAGGGAGGAATGGCTCGGCCGCATCCGTGCGAATCAGCGGCAGCACGAGCCGCATCAGGCATATCGCCGGCGCCCCGACACACCGACGCTCATGCCGCACGACGTGTTCGCGTCTCTCGACCGCGCCTTCCACAGTCACACGGGCTACCGTGTCGTCACGGATGTCGGGCAGCATCAGATGTGGGCGGCGCAGCTCATCGAGTGGGGGCGTCCGCGCACGCACATCACGAGCGGCGGCGCAGGAACCATGGGCTTCTCCATTCCCGCCGCCCTCGGCGCCGCGCTCGCCTTTCCGAACGAGACGATCTGGGTGATCGTCGGCGACGGCGGCTTCCAGATGACCAACCAGGAGATCGCTACGATGGTGCAGGAGGAGGTGCGCAACGTGAAGATCGCCGTCATCAACAACGGCTATCTCGGCATGGTGCGCCAGTGGCAGGAGCTCTTCGAAGGCGCGCGCTACAGCGGAACCAGGCTTTCGGGTCCGGACATCTCGCTCCTGGCCGAGGCGTACGGCGTGCGTGGAATCAAGGTCGAGCGCCCCGAGGATGCGGATGCGGCGATCGAAAGTGCGTGGGCGCACGACGGTCCGGTGGTGATCGACTTCCGCGTGGAGCGTGAGGCGAATGTGTTCCCGATCGTGCCGGCCGGGCAGAGCATCAGCACCATGATGGTCACGGCGACGTCCAACGCATGAAGACGACCTCTGGTTTTCCGCGCACGCACACGATCGTCGCGCTCTTGCAGGATCATCCCGGCGTGCTCCATCGCGCCGTGAGCCTGCTGCGCCGCCGCGGCTACAACATCGCGAGCCTCGCGGTGGGCGCATCCGAGGCGGAGGGGGTCAGCCGCATGACGCTCGTGGTCGAGCAGGACGATGTGGTGCAGGTAGTCAAACAACTCAACAGACTGGTGGAGGTGTTGCAAGTGGATGACGTGACGCACGACCCGACCATCGAGCGCGAGGTGATCCTCGTGAAGGTCGCGGCGGGAGGGAACATGCAATCGATCGTGTCGGTGGCGCTCGGCTACGGAGCGACGATCGCCGACGTGGGGATGGGAACGATGCTGCTCGAGCTGAGCGGATCGCCCGCGAAGGTCGAAGGCTTTCTCCAGCGGCTCGCGCCGTTCGGGATTCTCGAGGCCACGCGCACGGGGCGCATCGCGATGGTGCGCGGACGCGCCACGCACTCGGCGTCCGAGCTCATGTCCGACCTCCTCGCCTCGACGCCGAACGCGCAGAGTCCCGAGCAGTGGCTGTCTCAGGCAGACGGCATCAACGGTACGAACTGACCATCACGGTCGCGGAGATGACATGACGCAGATGTACTACGACAGCGACGCCGATCTCGGGCAGCTCGCGGGCAAGACCGTTGGGATCATCGGCTTCGGCAGCCAGGGGCACGCACACGCGCTCAATCTGAAGGAGAGCGGCGTGCGCGTGGTGATCGGGCTCTATGAGGGGTCGAAGAGCAAGGCGAAGGCGGAGGCGGCAGGGCTCGAGGTGCTGAGCGTCGCCGACGCGACGGAGCAGTCGGACTTCGTCTTCATTCTCACGGGCGACACCTCGCAGAAGGAGATCTACGATCGCGACATCGCGCCGCATCTCACCGCGGGGAAGACGCTGATGTTCGCCCACGGCTTCAACATCCGCTACGACCAGATCGTCGCGCCCGCGGGTGTCGACGTGAGCATGGTCGCGCCGAAGTCGCCGGGCCATCGCGTGCGCGAGGTCTATCAGCACGGCGGCGGCGTGCCTGCGCTCGTCGCAGTGCACGTCGATGCGTCGGGGCATGCGCTCGCCGATGCGCTCGCGTACGCGAAGGGGATCGGGTGCACGCGCGCAGGGGTGCTGCTCACGACGTTCGCGGAGGAGACGGAGACGGATCTCTTCGGCGAGCAGGCGGTGCTGTGCGGGGGCGTGTCGGCGCTCGTGAAAGCAGGCTTCGAAACGCTCGTGGAGGCGGGGTACCAGCCCGAGCTCGCGTACTTCGAGTGCATGCACGAGCTGAAGCTGATCGTCGATCTCTTCTACCAGGGTGGGCTCAACTACATGCGCTATTCGGTGAGCGACACGGCCGAGTATGGGGACTATGTGGCGGGGCCGAGGCTGGTGACGGACGCGACGCGTGCGACGATGCGTGTGCTCCTCGAGGAAGTTCGCAATGGAAGCTTCGCGAAAAACTGGATCGACGAGAACAAGAAGGGCCGCCCGGAGTTCGCGAAGTTCCGCAAGAAGGATACGGAGCATCCGATCGAGCAGGTGGGGCGCGAGCTCCGGCGGAAGATGCCGTTCGTCGAGCCGCGCGAACGGATTCCGGGGCAGGGAGGCGCCTGATCATGGAAGGTGCGGTTCGAATCTTCGATACGACGCTTCGGGACGGCGAGCAATCGCCTGGGTGCACGATGTCGCGTGACGAGAAGCTGGCGATCGCGCGACAGCTCGCCCGGCTCCAGGTGGATATCATCGAGGCGGGCTTTCCCGCGGCATCCCGCGGAGATTTCGAGGCGGTACAGGCGATCGCGGGTGAGATCGGGACGGCGGACGGGCCGATCATCTGCGGACTGGCACGCGCGAATCGGGAGGACATCGACCGCTGCTGGCGCGCGATCGAGACGGCATCGAAGCCGCGCATCCATACGTTTCTCGCGACGTCGGACATTCATCTGCAGTACAAACTGCGAATGTCGCGCACGCAGGTGCTCCAGGCGGTGCGCACGATGGTCGCCTTCGCGCGTGCGCGGTGCGACGATGTCGAGTTCTCGCCGGAGGATGCGGGGCGGAGCGATCCCGCCTTTCTGCACGAGGTGCTGACCGCAGCGATCGACGCAGGCGCAACGACGCTCAACATTCCGGACACCGTAGGCTACGTGATGCCCGACGAGTACTTCGCGATGATCGTCGGGATTCTCGGCACGGTGGAGGGGGCGAAGGATGTCGTGATCTCGACGCATTGCCACGACGACCTCGGCCTCGCCGTCGCGAACTCGCTCGCCGGGGTGCGCGCGGGGGCGCGGCAGGTGGAGTGCACGATCAACGGGATCGGCGAGCGCGCGGGGAATGCGTCGCTCGAGGAGATCGTGATGGCGTTGCATACGCGCGCGCAGCACTTCGGCGTACAGACCAACGTGCAGACGCGGCAACTCGCGCGAACGTCGCGGCTGCTCGCGGCGATCATTGGCGTGCCGGTGCCGCCGAACAAGGCGATCGTCGGTGCGAACGCCTTTGCGCACGAGGCGGGGATTCATCAGGATGGTGTGCTCAAGAATCCGATGACCTACGAGATCATGCGCGCAGAGACCGTGGGGCTCGATGGCAATGCGCTCGTGCTCGGCAAGCATTCGGGGCGCCATGCGCTGCGCGCGCGCCTCGAGGGAATGGGTCACAATTTGAACGACGACGAGTTCCGTCACGTCTTCACGCGCTTCAAGGATATCGCGGACAGGAAGAAGCTCGTGGAGGAGCGCGACCTGGAGGCGCTCGTGGTGGGCGAGGTGCGCCGGCCCCCTCCGCTGTTCGTGCTGCGCCACGTGCAGGTGTCGTGCGGCACGGAGCTCATTCCCACGGCCACGGTGCGGCTCGTTGGGCCGGACGGCGAGGTGCGGACGGAGTCCGCGCAGGGGACTGGGCCGGTGGACGCGGTGTGCGCGGCGATCAACCGTATCGTCGGGGATCCGGGCGAGCTCGTGGAGTTCGATGTCACGGCGGTGACCGAGGGGATCAGCGCGGTGGGCGAAGTGACGATGCGTGTGCGCGAGCGGCGAGCGCAGGAGGCGCTGCATTCCACGGAGGCGCCCGACGTTCACATTGCGGATCTCGAGCGGAATGAGCGATTCCCCGTGTACAGCGGCAACGGTGTGCACGTGGACATCGTCGTCGCCGCGGCAGAGGCCTATCTCTCGGCGCTCAACCGGCTCTTTCACGCGCGAATGGCAGCGTCGGGTGGCGAGATGCACAAACGCCCCGCGCTGAATCAGCGCGAGGCGTTCATGCGTTCCGGGCGAGCTGCGGGAGCAGCTCCCTAGATCACGGGTCGCAGGTGATGATACCGTCGAGGGTCGTCGCAGCGGCCTGGCTACCAAAGCCCGCGTAGCACTTCTTGGTCGTCGCGCTGTGGCTCGCCGTACCCTTCCAGCCCTTCGCATCCGCGACCATACCCGTGACCGACACACCCTG
>JBBSEY010000121.1:0-9484 GCA_038239265.1 Gemmatimonadales bacterium
CGAGCAGTCGATCGACGCGGGGGACACGAGTCTCGTGTGCGGGCGATGCTGGGCGCGAGCGCACGAGCTTCCGCATCCGCGCTGCGAACGGTGCGGGCATCCGCAGACGCGCCCGAAGTGCAGCTGGTGCGAGCAGCTTCCGCCCTTCGTGCGCGCCGCGCGCTCGGTCTACTGGATACCGGGCGGGAGCGCCGCCGCGATCGTACACGCGCTCAAGTACGGCGGCTGGCACGGGGTGGCTCTCGGGATGGCGAGCCGCATGGCGCGCCTCTCGTGGCCCGCGGACGTGGTGGCCGAGCGCTCGATGGTCGTGCCGACGCCGCTTGCGCCGGTGCGGGAACGCGAGCGAGGCTTCAACCAGAGCGCACTGCTGGGGCGTGCGCTCGCGTCACGGTGGCGCGTCCCGTTCGTCCCTGATTGCCTGGTTCGTGCACGCGCGACGGCGACGCAAACGCGGTTGACACCAGAGGAGAGACGGGGCAACGTTTCGGGCGCGTTTCGTGCGGCGCCTAACGCCCGGCAACGGCTCGAGGGCGCCCATGTCGTGCTCGTGGATGACGTCATCACCACCGGCGCGACGCTTTCCGAATGCGCGACCACGCTCTTCGAAAGCGGCGCGCGAATCATAAGTATCGTGACCTTTGGACGGGCGCCGGCAGCTGGCGACCGTGCACACTGAACAGGAGCACTAACGGCAATGGCAATCCGCGTTGGCATCAACGGCTTCGGCCGCATTGGACGGCAGGTGGTTCGCGCGCTGCGCGAGCAGAACGTCGCGGACGTGACGATCGTCGCGGTCAACGACCTCACCGATACGAAGACCCTCGCGCACCTGTTCAAGTACGACTCGGTGCACGGCATTTTCGCGGGGAGCGTCTCAGCCGGTTCCGGCTCGATCGAGGTAGATGGCGACGAGATCGAGGTGCTCACCGAGAAGGATCCCTCCGCGCTGCCCTGGAAGAAGCTGAACGTCGACATCGTGCTCGAGTCGACCGGGAAGTTCACCAAGGCGGGGGACGCCAGGAAGCACATCGCGGGCGGGGCGAAGAAGGTGCTCATCTCCGCCCCGGCCACGGACGAGGACATCACCATCGTCCTCGGCGTCAACGAGGCGAAGTACGATTCGGCGAAGCACACCATCATTTCCAACGCGTCGTGCACGACGAACTGCGTTGCGCCGATGGTCAAGATCGTGCGCGATGCCTTCGGCTTCCGGCACGCGTCGATGACCACCATCCACAGCTATACGAACGATCAGAACATCCTCGATCTTCCGCACAAGGATCTCCGCCGGGCGCGCGCTGCGGCGCTGTCGCAGATCCCCACGACGACGGGCGCCGCGAAGGCGACGGGGCTCGTCATTCCGGAAGTGAAGGGGAAGATCGACGGCATCTCGGTACGCGTGCCCACTCCCGATGTCTCGTTCACCGATCTCGTGGTCGAAGTGGAGCGTGCGACCACGATCGACGCCGTGAACGCCGCCTTCCGCGCGGCGGCGGATGGGCCGCTCAAGGGAATCGTCGCGGTGTCGGACGAGGAGCTGGTGTCGGTCGACTACACGGGCAACCCGTTCTCCGTCACGCTCGACGCGAAGACGACCAACGTCATCGACGGCACGCTGGTGAAGGTCTGCGGGTGGTACGACAACGAGTGGGGGTACGCGTCCCGCTGCGTGGATCTCCTTCGCTTCATCGGCGCGCGGCTGTGAGCCGGGTGGTGACGCGCGCGGATCGCTCGCGCGACGTGGTGGCCGTGCTCGTGCTTCTGGCCGGTGCGGCGCTCTACGCGTACGCCTGGTTCGGGATGCACAACCTGGCGACGCACCAGCTCGTGATTCCGAAGGGGGTTCCCGCGATGCGCTACTTCGACACGTACTGGCAGCTGTTCCGCGTGGCGAAGCTGTTCTTCATCGTCGGCGCCGTCGCGCTCGCGTGGTCCTTCTGGAGCTTCTCCAGACGCGTCGATACTCCCGCATGACTTCAAAGAAGACGATTCGCGATCTCTCCGACGCCGAGCTGCGCGGCAAGCGCGCGCTCGTGCGGGTGGACTTCAACGTCCCGATCGAGGGAGACCGCGTCACCGATGACACGCGCATCCGCGCCGCGATCCCCACCATCGAGGCGCTGCTCGTGCGCGGCGCGACCGTCGTGTTGATGTCGCATCTCGGGCGCCCCAAGGGAAAGCCCGACCTCAAGTACACGCTCGGGCCGGTAGCGAAGCATCTCCAAACACTGATCACGGCGAAGGTCGACTTCGTCGAGACGACGGACAGCGACGAGGCGCTCCGCGCGACGCACGACGCGAGCGCGGGCACGGTGCTCCTCCTCGAGAACACGCGCTTCCTCGGCGGCGAGGAGAAGAACGAGGAGCGCCTTTCGCGCTCGCTCGCGGAGCTCGGCGATGTGTACGTGAACGACGCATTCGGCTCGGCGCATCGCGCCCACTCGTCCACTGAAGGCGTTGCGCACTATCTCAAGCCCGCGGTCGCCGGCCTTCTAATGGAGCGCGAGCTCACATACCTCGGTGAGACGCTGAAGAATCCCACGAAACCCTTCGTTGCGATTCTCGGCGGAGCAAAGATCTCGGGAAAGATCGACGTCATCGAGGCGCTACTGCCGAAGGTCGACACGCTCCTCATCGGCGGCGCAATGGCGTGCACCTTCTTCAGGGCGATGGGGCTGGAGACCGGGAAGTCGCTCGTCGAGGCGGATCGCGTCGAGATGGCAAAGGCGCTCCTCGCGCGCGCGGGCGGCAAGATCGTCCTCCCGGGCGATGCGCTCGTATCCGCATCGCTCGACGATGGTGCGTCCGCCAAGGGAGTGGCGCGCGATGCGATCCCTTCCGATCAGGCGATGTTCGACATCGGACCGAAAGCTGCCCAGGCGTTCTCGGACGAGGTCGCGCGGGGCAAGACGATTCTCTGGAACGGCCCCATGGGCGTGTTCGAGACGCCTCCGTTCGATCAGGGTACGAGGGCGGTGGCGAATGCGCTCGCGGCCGCGACCGCGCGCGGCGCAACGACGATCGTGGGGGGTGGAGATTCCGCCGCCGCGGTCGAGCAGTTCGGTCTGGCGGCGAATATGAGTCACGTCTCGACAGGCGGCGGCGCGTCGCTCGAATTTCTCGAAGGCAAAGAGCTCCCCGGTGTGGCGGCGCTCGATGACAGAGGTCACGCATGAAGAAGCCCGTCTTCGCCGCCAACTGGAAGATGAATCTGGGCCCGCAGGAGACGCGCAGCTACCTCAAGACCTTTCTCGACGCGTACCCGCCCGCCGAGGATCGCACGGTCATGATCTTCCCGCCGGCGATCTCACTCGTCGTCGCCGGCTTCGCGCTTCGCGACCGCCCCGACATCATGCTCGGCGTGCAAAACATTCACTGGGAAGAAAAGGGCGCCTTCACCGGCGAGAACGGCGCCGCGATGGCGAAGGATGCGGGCGCGACGGTCGCGCTGGTGGGCCATTCCGAACGCCGCCACACCTTCGGCGAGGGTGACGAGATCACGGCGAAGAAGTGCGCGGCCGCATTCAAGGCGGGACTCAGCGTCGTGCTCTGCGTTGGCGAGAAGATCGAGGAGCGCGATCGGAATACGACGCAGGCCGTCGTGCTCCGACAGCTCAAGGCGGGGATCAGCCGGCTCACTCCGGCGCAGGTAGCGCAGATCGCAGTGGCGTACGAGCCCGTGTGGGCCATCGGTACGGGGAGGACGGCGACGCCGGACGATGCGAC
Source organism: Gemmatimonadales bacterium (assembly GCA_038239265.1). GTDB lineage: Bacteria > Gemmatimonadota > Gemmatimonadetes > Gemmatimonadales > Gemmatimonadaceae > FEN-1250. The sequence goes on from JBBSEY010000121.1 coordinate 3,730, forward strand.
GACCGTCCACATCGCGATTCGCCGAGCGCTCCGGGATGTGGTGAGTGCAAAGAGCGCGGATATCCCGATTCTCTACGGCGGGTCGGTATCCCGGGAGAATGCGCAATCGCTGCTCAAGGCGAATGAGGTGGACGGACTTCTGGTGGGGGGCGCGTCGCTCGACCCCGAGACGTGGGCGGCGATTGCGCGCACTTGACCGAGTTTCCTAACTGACGTAAGCTTGAAGACTTAGCCTCCCCACCCAATCTCGGCGCGATGTACACTTTCCTGATTGTCCTGCTCGTGTTCAACAGCCTCGTGCTCATCGCGGCTGTGTTGCTGCAGTCGGGTAAGGGCGGTGGCCTTTCGGCCAACTTCGGCGGCGCCTCGTCGTCGTCGGATTCGTTTGTGGGCACGCGGCAGGCGGCCACGCTGCTGACGCGCATCACCTGGTGGGGCGGCGGCATCTTCCTCGTGCTCGCCTATGTGCTGCAGATCATGGGAACGCGCACTCGCGTCCCGACGTCGGTGCTCGATCCGCTCTCGCGCCAGACGCAGGCGGCGCCCGTGGCGCCGGCGCCCGCGAGCTCTGCCCCGTCGGCAGTGCCGCTCACGCCGATCAACCCCACACCGCCATCCGTACCGGCAGCACCGCCAACCAAGACTCCGCCCAAGTAGCGCCGTGACGCCTTCCAGCGCGAGATCCGGGTTCCTCCTCCTCGAGGATGGAACCCTTTTTCGCGGCGTGCGCCGCGACGCCGACGTGGAGTGCGTGGCGGAGGTCGTGTTCACGACGAACATGACGGGGTACCAGGAAGTGTTCACCGATCCCTCGTACAGCGACCAGATCGTCGTGATGACGACGCCAATGATCGGCAACTACGGCGTCAATGCCGACGATCCGGAATCGGGGAAGCCGCAGGTGGCGGGGGTCGTCGTGCGCGAGCTCACCGACCATCCCTCGAACTGGCGCGCGAACGGCGATCTCAGGAGCTGGCTCCGCGACGCGCAAGTCCCAATCCTCGAGGAAGTTGACACACGTCGTCTCACTCGTCATCTGAGGTCGGCGGGCGTGATGCGCGGGGTGATCGGGAACGGCGAGGCGCCTTCGGATGCAACGAGGGCTGCGCTCGAGGCCTGCCCGTCCATGGAAGGGCTCGACCTCGCGTCGCGAGCGTCCACCCGGGAGCGCTACACGTGGGGTGATGCGGACGCACGGTCGCACATCGTCGCCTACGACTATGGGATCAAGCGAAATATTCTGCGGCTCTTCGAAGAGAATGGTTGCAGAGTGACCATTGTCCCGGCGGACACGCCAGCGCAGGCGGTGCTCGAGCTCGATCCCGATGGCGTTTTCCTCGCCAACGGCCCGGGTGACCCGGCGGCAGTCTCGTACGCCCCGGGAATCATTCGCGCGCTCGCAGCGCAGCAAATGCCGATTCTGGGTATCTGCCTGGGACATCAGCTGTTGGGACTCACGTTCGGGGCCGAGACGTCCAAAATGCCGTACGGCCACCGCGGCGGGAATCACCCCGTTCGGGAGGTCGACACCGATCGGGTGCTCATCACTTCGCAAAACCACGGATTCGCCGTGGTCGGAGATGAAACGGGCATTCCGGGCGCCCCCGAGCTCCGCGTGACACACGTCAATCTGAACGACGGCACCGTGGAGGGGCTTCGGCACCGCGAGTTGCCGATCTTCGCGGTTCAGTACCACCCGGAGGCGGCGCCGGGGCCCCACGACGCGCGTCCGCTGTTCGGCGAGTTCCTCGCGGCTGTGCGTTCCGGCGGGGCTCCTAGTGAGCCAAACGCTTGACACACAACGGTTAACGTCATACTTTCGTCGCACGATCGGCCACTCGGCGATCGCCAACCCGAGGTTACGAATGACCAAAGCCGACCTTGTCGAGCACGTCACGGCCCAGATCTCCAAAACAGCAGGGCCGATGATCTCGAAGAAGGACTGCGCACGCGTCGTCGATGCCTTTCTGGACGCGATCAAAGACGCTCTGAAAGAGCAGAAGAACATCGAAGTGCGCGGCTTCGGCACGTTCAAGATTCGTCAGCGGAAGACGCGCATGGCGCGCAACCCGCGCACCGGATCGCCGGTGGAAGTTTCCGCCCGCCCAGTGCCTGTGTTCAAGCCCAGCAAGGAGTTGCGCGCTCTGGTTGCCGAAGAGGATGAGGCGTCGTTCTCCGATTCGCCGGTTTGAACTTGCGCTTCGATTGCCATGAGCGCCCCGAGTCGAGCAACCACGAACGGGGCGCTTTCGTTTACCAGTGACGTGCACCGGAATGAACATGCTCCGCAGACTCGGCGTGGGTCGTTCGCACCGCCTTGTCGCACTTCTCGCCCTGCTACAACATTCATTTGATGACCGTAACCGCTTTGCTGTTCGCCTCATACGCCGAAGCGCTCGGCGCTGACCGCCTCGAGATCTCGCTCGCCGGAAACACCACGGTGCGAGAGGTGATCGATCGGTTGCGCGCCATGCCCGGCGGAGCGGCGCTGCCGGCGACGCCGCTTGTGGCAGTGAACCAGACGTATGCGGCGGCGGACCAACGAGTTGTGAGCGGCGACGAAGTCGCGATCATCCCGCCCGTGGCGGGCGGATGAGCATTCGCACCGCGATCGTTCGGCGCGCGATCGATGGCGCAGCGCTGCTCGCCGAGGTGGGGAGTGCGGCGAATGGGGCAACGATTCTCTTTCTGGGGCACGTCCGCGAGATGAACGACGGCCGGCGCGTGCACGGCATCGAGTACAGCGCATACGGCGAGATGGCGGAGCGTGAGCTCGCGTCGATCGCGAGCGAAGGCGCGTCGCGGTTCGGAATCGCGCATCTCGTGGCGGAGCATCGTCTTGGCGCGCTCGAGCTCGGGGAGGTGAGCATTGCCATCGCCGTCGCGCATCCGCATCGCGCCGAGGCGTACGAGGCGTCTCGCTACGTGATCGAAGAGGTGAAGCGCAGGCTTCCCGTGTGGAAGCGCGAGGGCTACGTCGATGGAACGAGCGAGTGGGTGAACGCGGGCGGGGTGGCGGACCAGAGCGCCAGCGCGCAGGAGCGTCCGTGATCGCGGGCTCGATGGATCAGTTCGGGAGGCGCATCGAGTACCTGCGCATTTCCGTCACCGACCGGTGCAACTTCCGCTGCGCGTACTGCATGCCGCTCGAGGGGCTGCCGTGGCTGCCGCGCGAGGAGATCCTGAGCTACGAGGAGATCACCGAAGTCGTGCGGCAGCTCGCACCGCTCGGGGTTAGCCGGCTGCGCATCACCGGCGGCGAGCCGACGATCCGCCCACAGCTCGAGACGCTGATCGCGATGCTGAGAAAAGTCTCTGGAATTCAAGATATCGCACTGTCGACGAACGGTGTGAAGCTGCCGGAAATGGCGGTCGCGCTCGAGGAGGCGGGGCTCGATCGCGTGAACATGAGCGCGGACTCGCTGCGCCCCGATCGCATTCGCGAGATCGCGCGGCGCAACATCGCGTTCTCTCCCGTCGATGCCGCGTTGGCGGCTGAGCGCGCCGGGCTGGGTCCGGTAAAGATCAACACCGTCGTCATGCGCGGGATCAACGATGATGAGCTCGAGGACTTCGCGCGGCTCACGCTCGATCACCCGTGGCACGTGCGGTTCATCGAATTGATGCCGGTTGGCGAGATGGCGGGGGAGACCTTCGATCGCGTCGTGGCGAGCGATGAGATTCTTGCGCGGTTGGCCCGCATCGCGCCGCTTTCCGCGGATGCGGGGCCCGAGCGCGGGAACGGACCGGCGGCGTACTATCGATTTGCGGACGCACCGGGGAGCATCGGGGTCATCACGCCCATGAGCCATACATACTGTGGCGATTGCAATCGCGTGCGCCTCACCGCCGATGGGCGTTTGCGCACGTGTCTGTACGGCGACGAAGAGGTGAATTTCCGAGATGCGCTCCGGGCGGGCCAGCCGCTGGCGCCGCTGTACGCGCAGGCGCTCTCAGCGAAGCCGCGCGAACATGCGCTGCTGCAGATGAAGGTCGGCGGGTTGCGCGCGCTGTCGGAGGTCGGCGGCTGAAGCGGAAGCGAACGCGCTAGATCCTCTTCAAGCTCGGCCCGCTTACACAACGAATTAAGTGCAAATTCGCCCCACCACGTGGAGGCGTTTCAACGCATTCATTCGAGTATTCCTCACCTCGCCGCGACGACTTTTGACGCCCGATGGGTTGACTTGGCTGCGCCAATGTTGCATTCGCACAGAGTAAACCGGCCTCTGACCTTTCCATGACCTGAGCAGAGCTCAGCCCGAGCACGGTTTCACCCGTGTCGCGCCCAGTCGGGCCTCCGGCGCACACGACGGACCGCTCTTACTCGCACAATGAGGTGACGCGCTTACGAGGAGGAATCGGCACGATCTTCTTAGCCGGATCAGTTCACGATCCGGCCCCACAGCCAATCGCGTTCGAGAGTCAGCATCGAGCGCGGCCAAGGAGAGGCCGCACATGCGTAATCGATTCTGTCCGCTCGCGTTTGCCGCTGGCGTTTGGCTACTGCCCGCCACGGCACTCGCGCAGGAAGGTACGATCTCGGGACGAGTCACGGACAAAGCGACGAACAATCCGGTTGCGAGCGCGCAGGTGACGATCGTGGGCACCACGCGAGGTACGCTCACCGGCGACAAGGGCGAGTATACCATCCGCGCCGTCGCCGCAAGCACGATCACGCTCCGCGCCACACGCATCGGCTACGCCGCGAGTACACAAAAGGTGATCGTCCCGGAGAGCGGCACCGTCACCGCGGACTTCGCGCTCACATCCACGCCATCGAAGCTGGACGAAATCATCGTCAGCGCGAGCGGCGAGCAGGAGACGAAGCGCGAGCAACCCGTGTCCATCGGCACGATCAACATGGACTCCGTCAATCTCGCGCCGGTTAACAGCTTCTCGGAGCTCCTCACCGCGCGCACGCCGGGAGTCGTCGCGATGTCCGACGGGGGCACGCTCGGCGCCGGCACGCGCATCCGCATCCGCGGTTCGAATTCCGTTTCGCTCGACAACGACCCACTCATCATCATCGACGGTGTGCGTGCGAATGGAAACGAGGGTTCCAGCACTCTCGGTGTCGGCGGGCAGGTGCCGTCGCGACTGGACGACATCAACCCCGAGGACATCGAAACAATCAACGTCATCAAGGGGCCGGCGGCGTCGTCGCTCTTCGGTACGGCAGCTGCGAACGGCGTCATTCAAATCACGACCAAGCGAGGCTCATCGGGCAAGCAGACGTGGAGCGCGCACGTCGGGGGCGGCACCGTCTCCAACTACATCAAGTTTCCGAACAACTATGGCGTCGTGGATGTAGAGGGCGCCGACACGGTCTTCTCGCAGGCAACGCAGGGCGCCCCGTGCATCACGGATTTTCAGGCCGCCGGCTTCTGCACCTACACCGGGCTGCAGACGTTCAATCCCCTCGAGGTGAACAGCCCCTTCGTCACCGGCTACACGCAGACATATGGTCTCGCCGTGAGCGGTGGCAGCGAGGCGATGACGTACTATCTGAGCGGACAGTTCGACAAGGACCAGGGCGTCTACACGATCAACAAGGTTCGGCACGGAACACTCCGCGCAAATGCCACTGCGCATCTCGGTCCGAGGTTCGACCTTACGGTGAACACTTCCTTCGGCCAGAATCGACTGCGACTGCCACAGAACGACAACAACGTTCGCGGAGTCATTCCCTCGGGAATCCTCGGTCTCGTGTTCGATGACAGCGTGAATCATGGCTATCAGTTTCAGCAGCCCGCTA
>JBBSEY010000122.1:0-9474 GCA_038239265.1 Gemmatimonadales bacterium
CCGCTCATCTCGCTCATGAAGGATCAGGTTGATGCGCTCACCGCGCGCAATCTTCCGGCCACCTTCATCAATTCGTCGCTGTCGGGCGCAGAGGTCTCGAGCAGGCTGTCGCGAGCGGAGCGTGGCGAGGTGAAGCTGCTGTACGTCGCGCCCGAGCGCTTCGACGCGGGCACCACGGCGGAGCGGCTGCGCGCGATCGGCGTGTCGCTGCTGGCGGTGGACGAGGCGCATTGCATCAGCGAGTGGGGACACGATTTCCGGCCGAGCTACCTGCGGATCCGCTCGGTGCGGGAGCGGCTCGGCATGCCCCCAACGATCGCGCTGACCGCGACGGCGACGGGTGACGTCCGCACGGACATCATCAAGCAGCTGCAGCTCGCGACTCCGGAAACGATCGTCACCGGATTCGATCGGAAAAATCTCTCGTACTCAGTGGTGCGCACGCGCACGGAAGCTGACAAGGACGAAGCGCTGATCGCCGCGCTCGAGGCGCATCCCGGGCTCGCCGTCATCTACGCCTCAACGCGCAAGGCCGTCGAGCGCATCACGCAGGTGCTCGAACGGGCGCGCATTCCCGCCGTCGGCTATCACGCCGGGCTCGACGACGAGCACCGACGCGATGTGCAGGACGCCTTCATGCGCGACGGCGTGCGCGCGATCGTCGCGACCAATGCGTTCGGCATGGGTATCGACAAGCCGAACGTGCGACTCGTGGTGCACCACGCGATGCCGGGGACGCTCGAGGCGTACTATCAGGAGGCCGGCCGCGCGGGGCGCGACGGGCTGCCATCTGTGTGCGTTCTGTTACACGCCTTCTCCGATCGCTTCACACACGAGTTCTTTATCAAGACCGCGCACCCGGACCGGGCGCTCGTGGAGCGGGTGTACAATGAGATCGTGCGCGCGGCAGACGGAAATGGACTCGCGCGGCTGGCGCCCGCGGATATCACCTCCGCTGCCCGGGGGCAGCTCAAGGAGCGTGAAGTGGAATCAGCGCTGCGCATCCTCGTGCAGTCGGGATCCGTCGTGTTGGAGCTGGCGAGCACGACACAGCTCTTCGTTCGTTTGCTCGCCACGCCTCTCCGCATCAAGTCGGAGTTGGGCGAGGGATTCGAGGCGGAGCGCGAGGTGCTTCGCTCGATCTGGCGCGCCGGAGGCGCAAGTAGCTACGACGGCATCACCGTCGATCCCAACGGCTTCGCGCCGGGACTCGGCGGCCCCCAGGGAGTTTCGGCGCTGCTCGACGCGCTTCAGGACCGGCAGTTCATCGTGTGGGAGCGGAGCGGCGGCGGGCTCCGCGTTCCCGATGTGCGGCGGCCGTTTTCCGCGCTTCGCATCAACTGGGAACAGCTGGATCGTCGCCGCGCCGGCGACATGGGGAAGCTCGACGCGATGCAGAAGTACGCGTACACCGCTGGCTGCCGGCGCGGCTTTCTTCTGCGCTACTTCGGCGACCCTGCCGCGAGCAACTCGTGCACTGGGTGCGACATTTGCCTCGGCACGCACGAAAAGGAGGCCCCCGCCGCGCGGGCGTCCGCTCCACGCAAACGGCGCGGCGTGGCGGGCGGTGCGACGCGTGGAGCGTCGCGATCCAGCAGGACCGAAAGTGCCATGGATAGTTCGACCGATGTCGAACTATCGGCGGCGCAGCCGGAGCTGGTTGCCGCCCTTCGCGAGCTGCGCACCTCGCTGGCTCGCGCAGCCAAGGTCCCCGCCTACGTGATCTTTGCCGATCGCACCCTGGTCGAGATGGCCGTGCGGCGTCCTGGCTCGCTCGATGCATTGAGTGGGGTACGAGGGGTAGGTCCGACGAAGCTCGAGCGCTACGGCGAGAAGATTCTGGCCGTGATCCGCGAATCAGACGACACAGAGGCGGCATGACACACTGCAATCTTCCGTACTTCACCAAAGAGCACGAGCACTTCAGGGCCGAGGTGCGCGAATTCGCCCACGAGATCGTGGCGCCCGTTGCGCGGCGGCACGATGCGGACGCGACTTTCCCCTGGAAGACCGTCAAGCAGATGGCCGACCTCGGACTTCTCGGCATTCCCTGGCCCACGTCGCTCGGTGGCTCCGGTCGTGATCTGATGTCGTTCATCATCGCAATCCACGAGCTCGCGAAGGTCGATGCATCGCACTCGATCACGATATCGGCGCACACGACACTCGGCACGTCGCCGATCGTGAACTTCGGCACCGATGCGCAGCGCGAGCGCTTCGTGCCGACGCTCGCCTCGGGACGGGTGATCGGTGGCTTCGGGCTCACCGAGGAAAGCGCAGGCAGCGATGCCGGCGGCACGCGGACGACGGCGGTGAAAAAGGGGAGTGGCTACCTCCTCAACGGCTCGAAACGTTTCATCACCCACGCGGGGATCGGAGAGGTGTTCGTCGTCACGGCGGTCACCGATCCGGCGAAGGGCGCCAAGGGGATCAGCTCCTTCATCCTCACGAAGGAGAACAGCGACCTCGACGCGGCCGCCGAGCACGGGATCGGTCACGATGCGTCGCTGGTGCCGATGGCGGGCTTCCGGGCGGGTAAGAAGGAAGACAAACTCGGCTGGCGCGCATCGGACACCCGCGAGCTTCTCTTCCAGGACGTCGAAGTGCCGGCCGAGAATCTGCTCGGCGGCGAAGGGCTCGGCTTCACGAACTTCATGCGCACCCTCGACTCGGGGCGCATTGGGATCGCGGCACTTTCACTCGGCCTCGCCGAGGGCGCCTTCGAGCATTCGAGGGAGTTCGCGAGCTCGCGCAAGCAGTTCGGCCAGGCAATCAGCGGCTTTCAGGGGGTGCAGTTCCAACTCTCGGACATGGCGACGGAGATCAGTGCGGGCTACCACCTCGTGTATTACGCGGCGTGGCTGTCTCAAAACAACCAGCCGTTCGCGAAGGAAGCGGCGATGGCGAAGCTCTTTTGCTCCGAGCTGGCGATGCGTGCGACCACCGCCGCCGTGCAAATCCATGGCGCGCGTGGCTACACCACCGAGTTTCCCGTGGAGCGTATGATGCGTGACGCGAAGATCTGCGAAATCGGCGAAGGGACGTCGGAGATTCAGCGAATCGTCATCGCGCGGCACCTGCTCGCGGGTGTGGGAGCGTAGACAGCAGCAGCGTAGCACTGGAGGAGTCGCGGCCGACAGGGTAACTTCCAGCCACAACGATGCTTCTGCGCTTGTGCCCGCCGTGCGACTCGCGGCTGCACCAGGGCCCGCAGTGTTGGCCGGCGGAGCGGTAGTGCTCGCCGCGTCACGCTCACCGAAACATGATGACAATGTCAGATCGCCCGCTCTTCCGATTTCTTCGCAGCGTCACGACGACGGTGCGCGCCCTGGTGGCGCGTCATGGTCGCTCCGTGTCGTTCGCGGCGGGAGCGGCGTGGACGATCGTGCTGGGCGCCGGAGTCTCCCCTGGAGGAGCTCCGCCGCTGGCCGACGCGTCATCGATGCCTCGGGTGCTGTCCTCCCACATTTCTCCAAACGTCAGCGCATCCAGAGCGGAGTCGCCGCCCGGCATGCGTGACGTCCCAGTGAATGAAGCGAGAGATTCTGATCAACGCGGCTCAACGCGAGACGCGCGTAGCAATTCTGGAGGATGACCAGCTCGTCGAGCTGATGATCGACCGCCCCGACAATCGACGTATGGTCGGGGATATCTACCTGGGAAAAGTCGAAGCCGTACTGCCGGGAATTCAGGCCGCGTTCGTCCAGATTGGAACCGAGAAGAGCGCGTTTCTTCACGCGTCGGATCTCGTGTTCGACGAGGGCGACGACGACGACGATGAGGACGAGGAGTCCGACGACGACGAGGAGCCCGATGCTCCGGCGCCGCGCGGCGGTCGCGCGAAGGCACCGCCCATCCAGGACGTCCTGAAGCGCGGGCAGGACATCATCGTTCAGGTCTCGAAGGAGCCTATCTCGACGAAGGGACCGCGCGTGACCGCGCAGGTCTCGCTCGCGGGGCGCTTCGTCGTCTTCATGCCCTTCGCGTCGCGCGTGGGCGTGAGCCGCAAGATCGGCGAGCGCGAGGAGCGCCGCCGCCTGCGCGACCAGGTCCAGGCCGTGCTGCCGGCGGATTCCGGCGGCGTCATCGTGCGCACGGTGGGCGAGGACGTCACGCAGGAGACGTTCAAGCGCGAGATTACGACGCTCATCCAGCAGTGGAAGAAGATCAAGCGGAAGTCGCACTTCCAGCACGCGCCCGCGCTCGTGCACCGTGAGACGAGCCTCACGCGCGGCCTCATCCGCGATCTCTTCAGCACCAAGATCGATGGACTGCAGGTGGATTCGAAGCAGGTCTACAACGAGATCACCGAGTATTTGAAGGGGATCGCACCGGAGCTGCAGGATCGCGTCACGCTCTACGAGGACACGATTCCGATCTTCGACAAGGCCGGCATCGAGCCGGAGATCCGCGATCTCTTCAAGCGCCGCTGCGACTTGCCGAGTGGTGGCTATCTGATCATCGAGCAGACGGAGGCGCTCGTTTCGGTCGACGTAAACTCCGGGCGCTACACGGGGAAGAAGGACCCTGAGAAGACAATCTTCAAGACGAACACGGAGGCCGCGCGTGAGCTGGCGCGGCAGCTCCGGTTGCGCGACATCGGCGGGATCATCGTCTGCGACTTCATCGACATGGAGACGAAGGCGAATCGCGACAAGGTCCTGCAGGAGTTGCGCACCAATCTCTCGCGCGATCGGGCGCGCACGAAGGCGTTCGCAGTCAGCGAGCTCGGACTGATCGAGATGACCCGCCAGCGCGTGCGCGCGAGTCACTATCAGAATATGACCGAGTTCTGCACGGTGTGCGGAGGCTCGGGGCGCGTGTTCACTCCCGAGAGCACGATGCGGCGCTTCGAACGCTCGGTGCGGCGCATGGCGAGCGATGGCAAGAAGGATGGCCTGATCGTGAAGGTGCACCCCGAGGTCGCGCTGTACGTGCTCGAGCACGAGCACGACATGATCCACAGGCTCGAGAAGTCCGTGGGCTTCTCGCTCGACGTGCGCGACGATCCACTGCTCAAACCCGACGAGTTCAAGCTCGTGGTGAAGGGAGCGGAACGCGACGTAACGCAGCAATACGCAATGGCCTGATGCCCGCGGGGGGGACAGAGTCGATACTCTGGTGGCGTGACGTACGCGCTGCCACCCTCGCCGGAATTCAGATGCCGATACAGAGTTATCGCGATCTCATCGTCTGGCAGCGGGCGATGGATCTGCTCACGGAATGCTACCGCGTGGCGAGGCTGCTCCCGCCGAGCGAGACGTACGCGCTGGGCGCGCACATCGAGCGATCGGCGGTGGCTGTCGCGGCCCACATCGCGGCCGGTCATGCGCGAGAGCGTAGCGACTTTCTCGAATCGCTCACCGTCGCCACCGCGTCGCTGCGCGAGGTCGAGACACTGCTGCTCGCGGGCACACGCATGTGTCTGTTGTCCGGCGATCAGATTCAAATCGCCATGGGGCTCGGCGACGAGGTCGGGCGTATGCTCACGGCGCTCCGCCGGAGCCTCGGCGCGGCGCATCTGCAGCCGGTGAGTGCGCAGGCTGCGGAGGCGACTGCTACCGGACTGGTCGTGCCAGGCGCCGCTCGACCATGAAACGCGAACCGACATCGACTCGATTAGTCGACCTGCATTCGATGGCCCTGGCACGCCACCGCCCCAAACCCGGCACAGAATAGCGGTTGTTCGAGCTCGTCGAGGCGGTGTCGCGCGGCTCAGCGCCGCACCGGGAACTCGAGATAACTATTCGTGGACCACTTTATCGAGAGCGGCGCACCTGCGTCGGCCACACTCTCGTCGCTCATGTCTTTCCCGGTGCCGTAGTTGAGCTGCACGTTCGGCTGCTTCAACACCGTGAATACCGCGAGGAGCCGACTCCCCTTCGCGAGCTTCTTACTCGTCAGACGCCCGCTCGCAAAGTCGAGCTGCTGCGGGCGATTGGGCTCGAGGAGGGCGCGCCTCGTGCGGTCGCTGGCGTAGCTCGCGCGCACCATGTAGTACGTGAGCGAGATGTATTTCCTTTCGGGAGTGAGCTCGTAAAGCGCCACGGAGATGTCGAAGTCGCGCTTGTTGGTCACGAAGTCGAGATGCCCCGAGAAGAGGCCGCTCACCTCCGTCGGCTCGTTCAACGGCTCCGTCGCGAACGCGACGCTGTTGAGCAGGTCGAGGGCGCTGTCGACGGTCGAGCCGCCAACGTACAGGTGGTCGATATCCTTTCGATCGGCGAGATCCACTCGCTGCTCGACGAAGCTGTCCGTTCGCGCCTGCGTCCCGCGCATCGCGTACAGACTCTCGGCGCGCGCAGGGTGCAGATAGTAGCGCGCTCTCGCCGGGCTCATCGCCGCGAGCGATGGCGCGTGCCGCCACCTGTTCGCGTCCATCACCTCGAAGTTGATCCTGTCCTGCAACAGTGCGGGCTTCGCCTTGCCGCGGAGCGTGTAGTCGAACCACTGATATCGAAGCTCGCCCAGGTCCATGTGCGCGACGGAGTCGAGCGTATAGCCGTCGAGATCGTTGAACTCGTCGCCGAGCGACATCGTGGTGCCGCGCTGTGCGTGCACGTGATCGTACGGGCCAATCACCAGGTAGTGCTCCGCTCGCGGATTGTATGCGTAGTGCTGAGCCAGATAGTACAGCGCGCCGATCTCGCCGCCGTCGTAGTAGCCGGTGGTGGTGAGCACGGGGATGTCGATGCTCGCGAAGTCCTCGCGATAGGGAATCATCGCCTGCCAGTACGCATCGTAGTCCGGGTGCTCGAGCCAACGATCGAAGAACGGATTGGGCGTCCCATCGATCTTGTCCTGGTCGCGATACGGCCGGCCGCTCACGTAGCAGTCATTCTGGAGCTTCCGCCAGCGCTGCCGATCATTGAGGAGCGAGTCGCGCATTGCGTGTTCGCCCGCCGCGTAGAGCGGCCAGTAGTAGACGAAGCTCTGGAAGACATTCCCCTCCATCGGCACGTCGATTCCCGGCGCCGCGCTCACCGACGGCATGAGTGCCTTGAGCGCCTTTGGCATGTGCTTCGCCGCGGCCCACTGCGTGAAGCCATCGTAGCTTCCGGCGAACATCCCCACTCGGCCGTCGCTCCACGGTTGCGCAGCGATCCAGTCGATGAGCGCCGATGCGTCCGCGCCATCGTGCTCGTAGGGCACCGGCGCATCGGGGCTGCACCCTTTGCCGCGCGTGAGCCCGGTAACTCCGACGTAGCCGTTCGACGCGGAGCGACGCGCTTCGTTGAGGATGGTCGTGGAGTCGGCGTAGATGGTGAATTCGAGCAGGGAGGCGCGCCGCGCGGGCGCACGGCGCGGACGCACGACGAGCGCGCAGATCGCGGCATCGTCGGGCGTTTTCACGAGCACATCCTTCGTGATCAGGTATCTGCGCGCATCTTCCTCGGCGACGAGCGCTTGCGCGTACGGCGCGAGCGCTCGATAGACATCGAGCATCTGATAGGCACGAAGCAACCGAATCGCATCGGGGAGGGGCATGGTCGACTTCTCGTTCCGGCCGCCGAGTGCGCGTCTGAACGGAAATTCGAGATCCGGCACGCCGCCGACGACGAACTCGCGCATCACCATCGCAGAAGTGGGGTCGTCGAGCTTCGAGACTGTTTCGCGGAACGCGGCGGGGAGTGTCTGCTCGAAGGGGCGCCCGCTGCGCGACGATTCGCGGCGCGCGCGTACATAGATCTCGAACTGCACGTGCGTCGCGCGATCCTGGGCGGAGGTGGCAGCGCCGCGGGCGACCCGGAACGCGTGGAGCGCTGCGAGGGTAGCCGCCGCACCGTCCCAGTGCGCGGCGACGAGCTCGAGGCGAAAGCGCGTCCCGAGCGCAGCGCGCGTGCCGCGCTCCGGATTCTGCCGGAGCGCCTCGACGGCGAGCCGAGGCATCGACTTCGCGAGGGCTGCCGAGACGGCGATGTCCGCGGAGGTCAGGGCAAGCTCCTGGGATGGGAGCCGCAGCGCGACCGCGAGCGCCGCGAGGGCGGGGAGCAGCCTGAAGATGTGCATTGCCTGGAGTGCTGGTGCGAGTGAGGGGCGGTGGGCTTCAGCGCTCTCTACGCGCGCGCCATGGCAGGTTTCCGCACCTTGGTTGACAGTCGACTCTGCTCCCCTTAAGTTGTTCAGTCTGTACCAGTTACCCTGACCTTCCAGCATCGTTCACGACATGTCTTACGCCATCATTCGCACCGCCGGCTTTCAGTTCCGGGCCGAGCCAGGGAAGACGCTTCGCATTCCATCGCTCGACGCCGAGGTTGGCTCGACGGTGACCTTCGAGGAAGTGCTTCTCGGATCCGACGGAACCAATGTGCATGCGGGTATTCCGCTGCTCTCCGGCGCCAAGGTGACGGGCGAAGTCGTGCGCCACGGGAAGGGGGACAAGATCGTCGTCTTCAAGATGAAGCGCCGCAAGAACTACGCGAAAAAGCAGGGACATCGTCAAGGCTTCACGGAAGTGAAGATCAACGACATTACGCTCGGCTGAGGCTTTTCAAATGGCTCACAAGAAGGGAGTAGGCTCGACCCGCAACGGTCGCGACTCCAATGCGCAGTATCGGGGCGTCAAGAAGTTCGGCGGCGAACAGGTGCACCCGGGCCACATCATTATCCGTCAGTGCGGCACCCAGTTCCACCCTGGGCGCAATGTGGGTTTGGGCTCCGACTACACCATCTACTCGCTGATCGAGGGCGTGGTGAAATTCGAGCACAAGAGCAAGGCGCGATACAAGGTGAGCGTGTATCCCCTGGCTACCGAGAGCGCACCAGCCGCGTGAGCTGATCGAACTGGAGAGATGGAGAAGGCCCCGCACCGAAACGGCGCGGGGTTTTTTTTGTTCTCGCGTTGCGGCGTCCGGTGTAAAGCGACATCCTGAGCCACCTTCCACAGGGCACGCGACAGAAACGTGGACCCGTATGACGAGCTCGACGCCGCGGTCATTCACGAGCGGCAGGGAGAAGTGGACGACGCGCTCGCCCACTACCGCGTGGCGGAGTCGCTTGCGGAAGAAGATGCGTGGCTCCTCAGCGAAGTGCTCAGGCGGCAGGCGTATCTCCTCCATGCGCGCTCGGAGTGGGAGCAGAGCCTCGCACTCTCACGTCGCGCCGCGACGGTCGCGGACACCGCGAGCCTGCGCGAGCAGCATGCGGAAGCTCTCGTCGCCATGGCGTGGGTGCACGTCGCCCGAGGAGAACACCCGCAGGCAATATCGGAGCTCGAGCGTGTTGCAACGCTCACGGATGATCCTCGCATCACCGGACTCGCGCTGCACAATCTGGGAGCAATCGCTGCCGAGCGCGGCGCCTGGGAGCTCGCACGCTCCAATTTCATGGAGTCGGTAAAGCGATTCCAGGCCGCCGGCTATCAGCGAGGCGTGGCGTTCGCGCACAACAACTATGGGCGCGCAGCGCTCGATCACGGCAACTTCGTGTTGGCGGCCGACTTGCTGCAGCAGGCAGTCTCGAGCGCAAGGAAGG
>JBBSEY010000123.1:0-9126 GCA_038239265.1 Gemmatimonadales bacterium
GAAGGGCGGTACGAAGTCGTGCGCGAGTTGGGCCGTGGGGGCATGGCGACCGTGTATCTCGCGAAAGATCTGAAAAATGATCGCGAGGTCGCGATCAAGGTGCTGCTTCCGGATCTCGGGATGGCGCTCGGACCCGAACGCTTCCGCCGCGAAATCCAGCTCGCCACGAAGATCAGCCATCCGCACATCCTGGCGCTCTACGATTCCGGAGAGACGCCGGATCGCTTGCTGTACTACGTCATGCCCTTCATTCCCGGGGAATCGTTGCGCGCGCGTCTCGACCGCGAGCAGCAGCTCTCGGTGGATGAGTCGGTGCAGATCACAATCGAGGTGGCGTCCGCCCTCGACTACGCGCATCGAAACGGCATTGTCCATCGCGACATCAAGCCGGAGAACATCCTGCTCGAGGACGGCCACGCCATCGTCGCGGACTTCGGGATCGCGCATGCCGTGAGCGCGATGGGCGACGAGAAGCTGACGCAGACCGGGATCACGCTCGGCACTCCGACGTACATGAGCCCCGAGCAGGCGATGGGAGAGAAGGACATCGATGGCCGGAGCGACGTGTACGCGCTCGGCTGTGTGCTCTACGAGATGATCGCGGGGACGCCGCCGTTCGTCGGCCCCACCGCGGCGTCGATCATCGCGCGGCATACCATGGACCGCGTGCCGTCGCTGGCGATAGTGCGCGAGAACGTCCCCGACGAGCTCGAGGACACGGTGCTCCAGGCGCTCGCCAAGGTTCCGGCCGATCGCTTCAAGACCGCAGGTGAGTTCGCACAGGCGCTGCAGCGCCCAGCGGGAGCAACGTACTCGCGGCGCGTGATGGCCGCTCGGAGCGCAACCGCGTCGATGCGCACGTTCGACCCGAAGGCGAAGCGGAAGCGCCTCCTGATGACCGCGGGATCGGCGTTCGCGGTGCTGGCGCTCGCGGGGTGGAGCGCATGGCACTTCACGCGCGGCGCGCACATTCGGAACGCAGGGAGCAGCACCGGGCTCGACCCGCGCCGCATTGCGGTCATGTACTTCGAGGACGACAGCAAGAATCACGAGCTCTCCTATCTCGCGGACGGACTCACCGAGACGCTCATCTCGCGTCTCACCGCGGTGCCGGGACTCGACGTCGTTTCGACGAACGGCGCTGCGCTGTATCGCGATGGCGGCGTCGCCCCCGACAGCATTGCGCGCGCGCTGGGCGCGGGCACGCTCGTCGTCGGCTCGATCGAGACGGACAAGGACAAGCTTCGCGTGAACGTGCGGCTCAAGGACGGCACCGGCAGCGACTTCGAGCGCGGGAGCTTCGAGCAGCCGAAGGGGAACGCGCTCGCGATCCGCGACACGCTCGCCAATCGCGTCGCCGAGTTTCTGCGCCGGCGGCTCGGAACCGAGGTGCTGCTGCGCGAGCAGCGCGAGGGGACGACGAACGCAGATGCGTGGGCGCTGCTGCAGCAGGCGGAACAGCACTTTCGCGGCGAGCAGAGTGCGATCAAGGCGAGCGATACCGCGGCGGTGCTGCGCGAGGTGCAGAACGGCGACACGCTGCTCGCGCAGGCATCGGCGCTCGATCCCGAGTGGTCCGCGGTGCCGACACTGCGCGGTTCACTCGCGTACAGGGCCTCACGCTTCTTCGGCGACGATCAGACGAAGGCCTCGAAGTGGGTGAGCACCGGGCTCGCGTACGCCGACAGCGCGCTCTCGCTGTCGGCCACGAGCGCCGATGCGCTCGAGCTCCGTGGCACGCTCCGCTATTGGCGCTACCTCCTCGGGCTCGAGCCCGGGGCGGCTGCGGCGAAGCAGCTCCTCGCCGATGCGCAGAGCGATCTCGAGCAGGCGGTGAAGATCAACCCGGCGCAGGCCGGCGCGTGGGGGGTGCTCAGCTCACTGCTCACGCACACCGATGATGTGACGAGCGCGCGGCTCGCGGCGCGCCGCGCCTACGAGCAGGACGCGTATCTCAGCAACATCGACGTCATCGTGTGGCGGCTGTTCAACCTCGCGCTCGATGACGCGCAGTTTCCGGAGGCGATTCACTGGTGCGATGTCGGTAGCAAGCGCTTCCCGTCGGATCCTCACTTCGTCGAGTGCCGGCTCAGCCTCATGGCGACGAAGGCGACCGAGCCGGATGTGCCGGCGGCGTGGAAGCTGGCGGACTCCATCGTCAAGCTGACGCCGGAATCGTCGCGCAGCTACGCCGCCGCCGCCTCACGGATCGGAGTGGCAGCGGTGCTGGCGCGCGGGCCGCTCGCCGACAGCGCGAAGCATTTGCTCGCCGGCGTGCGCGCGCCGGCGGACGTCGATCCGACGCGCGATCTCGAGTACGACCGCGCCTTCGCGTGGACGCTTCTCGGGGACAAGACTGCGGCGATCAAGTCGCTGTCGATCTACCTGGCGGCGAATCCCAACGTGGCATCGGGCTTCAACTCGGACAACAACTGGCGCTGGCGGAGCATTGCAGACGATCCGCGTTTTCTTCGCCTCGTTTCGACCGGTAAGCAGTAGAAAATCCGCTATACAGAGTGCGACAGGCAGGCCAATCAGAACCTTGGGGGGACGAACGAATGTGGCGCTTGCGAGTTACCGCGTGTCTGGCCATCGCGGCCGGAACACTTTTCATCAATGCGTGCTCTTCGGATAGCAGCAGCCCGACCGAGCCGGTCGCCCCGGCAGTACAGGAGAGCATCGTGCCGAGCGGCTGCCCGACGGTCGCGCAGACGGCGAACATGATCACGACGCTGTTTCCGGCGCGCAGCGGAGAGCGGCTCGTGGCCGCCGCGACGTACGCCGTCGTGCTGCTCTACATCAACACGCGCCGCCAGGCGGACGCGCAGACGCTGGTCTTCCGTCTGCTCGATTATACGTTCAAGCAGTTCAATGCCGGGAAGCTCGTGGGTGGCTGGTCGCTCCCCACGCGCAATGCGCTCCTCGCGTTCGAGGCGGGGCTGTACTGCACCGTCGGGTTGCCGACCAGCGGACTCACGCTGCCCGGTGATCCGGGGAACGCCGGAACGGTGAACAAGGTGATCTTCCCGAGCAACACCACCCAGAACGTAGTGACGGGAGACGGAAACGCCGGCGTGCAGATTCCGCCGAACTCGTTCACCGGTCCCGCATTGGTCGTCGCGATCAGCGCGCTGCCCGCAGTGCCGCCCCTCCATACCACGCTCGACCAGTACGGGCCATACTACGACATCAAGGTCTCTCCGGAGAGTTCTCTCACGACGAGTCTCACCGTCGGCCTCTGCCTCGCCAGCGGTGTCGAGATTCCTACGGTTTTTCTCGCGCACAACGTTTCCCCCACGTCGATCGAGGTGCTCCCTCCGGGCGGCACGATCTCCGGACTGTGCACGACGCAATCGGCCTCGATGGGCGGACGCGAGATGCTCGATCTCGCGATCCGCGGTGAGCTTCGCCGCGGGGGCTCGGAGCTCGGCACTGCGGTCGCGAATTTCCTGCTTCCCGAGGATGCGTATGCGGGGAGCGGCGGAAAGACGGGGACGACGAGGTCGTTCAGCCCGTTCGGAGGAGTTGATACCAAGGTTTATCTCACCACGAATCCAACTCCTTTCCCGTCGCAGACGGCTCCCGCGGGTTCGGCCGTTGCGAGTCCGCCGTCTGCGCGCGTGCTGACGCAGCGTGGAACACCGATACCGCACGTCAACGTGCAGTTCTCGGTCACGAGCGGCGGCGGCACGGTCGGCGGTGGAACGAGCACCACCGTCGCAACGGATGCGACGGGGACCGCGACGGCAAGCAGCTGGGTCGTCGGCCCAGGTGCGAACTCCGTGCAGGGAGTGGGCACCTTCGTCGATCCGACGGTGACCTTCGCGCCTGCGCCGCCGAATTCGGGCTTCCCGCAGAACGTGTCAGTGGATCCAGCGAACGGCGTGCCGTACACGGCGACCGGCGGCGACATCGTTCCGTACGGCTCGTCGTATCTCTATCTCGATGGACAGCAGGGCCACGACGCGGGCTTCGAGGCGCCGAAGTTCTCGACGGTGCAGTGGAACACGGGTGCCGGACCGTTCGGCAGCGGGGGCCAGGGCGGAACCGCGTGCCCGCTCAACAGCGAGCCTGGCTTCACGCTGAACCCGTCGTGGACCATTGGTACGGACATTCTGCTGCGAAAGAATTTCTCGCTGCCAGCGGGATGGACGTCGCCGCTCACGATCACGGCGGCGATCGACAACGATATTGCCGTGTACGTGAACGGCACCGCGCTTACAATGCTGCCGTCTGGAGCGACGCTGTACAACTTCATCGGATGGGATGCGGGGAACTACTCATTCAACGTGCAGACGGGGCTGATCTCGCACGAGAACTGCGCAACGAAGGGCTCGCTCACCTTTACGGTGCCGCTCTCGCTCCTGAACGTGGGCGGGAACAACACGCTGGCGATTCGGGCTCGTGATCGCGGCAGTGTGAACTATGTCGACGTGAAGGTGTCGTCGGTGCAGTGATGTGGAGTTGAGCGGGCGTAGCTAACGAAGCGGGGTGGCGCGAGAGCGTCACCCCGCTTTTTTATGCGCCCCGCTCCCTAGTCGATCAGAAACGGAATCACGAGCGGCGTCTTGCGGGCACGCCCGGAGGGGGTGCGCAGCGGCGGCCAGCGTCGCATCGCGTTGTCGAGCGCCGCGCCGCGCGACGCCGCGAGCAACGAATCGGGAGTGTACTCGGTGCAGAACGCGCGCACCTCGGCTCCGCTCTCGATGATAGAGCCGCTCGCGTCAGATGCGATCATGCCGTCCGACCCTTCGCTCGCGCGATGCTCGCGCACGACGTAGCGGCCGTTCTCGAGGAGAAGAATGTCGACGCTCACCCACACCGCGAGCCCCTCGGCGTCCATCGAATCCGCGGACTGTGAGCCCAGCTCCCAGCCGGGGACGGTGAACGACATCCCGTCGGCCGTTACCGCGAGTGGAGCCGCGTCGCCCAGCAGTTGCATCGCGAGCGCGACGGCATCGGGGTCACCGCCGGGCGTGGCCAGCAGCGTCGCCGCGCTCAGTGCCGGCGCACCGCTCCTCGATGCCAAAGGGCGCGAATCCGGGCCCACATCCTCGAGCATCGTCACCGGATCGACGATGATGATGTCGTCCAGCTCACGCCTCTGCGCCGAGTCGGCGTAACGCGCCATAAAGGACAGGAGGGGAGGGGCTGAGGGTGATAGACGTCTTTCCGCGTACACCACTATGCGACTTTCGATCCAGCTGGGGCCGCCATGTCAAGTCATTATGAAGCAACGATTTACAATCAGATGACCTGATTTCCATCCGTTTACCGGGAGGCGATCTGCACCCACTCTCGCACTTTGCTCCGGACTCCCCACCAACGCGCTCTACTAGTGTCGCCTGGCGCGGTAGCGCGTGATGAGCGCGTTAGTAGACGAGTCATGCGCGAGAGGCGTATCGGCGCCTGGCGTAAGCGACGCCGAGATGCGATTCGCGAGCGATTTCCCAAGCTCGACCCCCCACTGATCGAACGAATCGATCCCCCAGATCACCCCCTGGGTGAACGTCGAGTGCTCGTACAGCGCGATCAGCTCCCCAAGCGTCGCCGGCGTGAGTCGATCGGCGAGAATGACACTCGACGGCCGATTTCCCTCGAACACGCGATGAGGCACCAGCTCCGCCGCCGTCCCCTCCGCGCGCACCTCCGCCGCCGTCTTCCCGAACGCCAGCGCCGCCGCCTGGGCGAACATGTTCGCCATCAGCAGATCGTGCTGCTCGGCGGTCGGATTGAGCCACGTCGAGAATCCGATGAAGTCGACGGGAATGAGCGACGTGCCCTGATGCAGCAGCTGATGAAACGAATGCTGGCCGTTCGTACCCGGCTCTCCCCAGATGACCGGCGACGTGGCGTAGTGGACACGATCTCCCGCGAGCGTGACCGACTTGCCATTGCTCTCCATGATCAGCTGCTGGAGATATGCGGGGAAGCGCGAGAGATACTGATCGTACGGGAGCACCGCGGCGCTCTCCGTGCCGAAGAAATCCGTGTACCAGATACCCAGCATCGCCATGATGACGGGGAGATTCCGCTCGAGCGGCGCATCCCTGAAATGCTCGTCCATCGCCCGAAGCCCGCCGAGCATCGCGTCGAAGTTGTCCGCTCCGATCGCGAGCATCGTGGAAAGCCCGATGGCGGAATCCATGGAATAGCGACCGCCCACCCAGTCCCAGAAGCCGAACATGTTTGCGGGATCGATGCCGAACGTTCGCACCGCGCTCTCGTTCGTGGACACCGCGACGAAGTGGCGTGCTACCGCACCCTCATTGCCCAGCGCGCCCACGATCCAGTCCCGCGCGCGCGCGGCGTTGGTCATCGTCTCGATCGTCGTGAACGTCTTCGACGATACGATGCACAGCGTCTCTGCGGGATCCAGGTCGCGCGTCGCCTCGGCGAAGTCGGTGCCGTCGACGTTCGAGACGAATCGCACGATGAGATCGCGCTTGGTGTAGTACGCCAGCGCGCGATGCGCCATCGCGGGGCCGAGATCCGAACCCCCGATGCCGATATTGACGACGTTTCGAAGCTGTTTGCCCGTATAGCCATTCCACGCCCCGTCGCGCACCGCCGTGCTGAACGCGCGCATGCGATCGAGCACCTGGTGCACGAGAGGAACGACGTTCGCGCCGTCCACCATGATGGTCGTATCCCGCGCGGCGCGCAGCGCGACGTGCAACACCGCGCGATGCTCGGTGAGGTTGATCTTCTCGCCCGAGAACATCGCCCGCCTGCGCTCGACGAGCCCGCACTCGCGCGCGAGATTCGTCAGCAGCGAGAGCGTCTCCGGTGTTGCGCGGTGCTTGGAGTAGTCGAGAAAGAGCGACCCCCCTTCCGCCGTCATGCGCGTGCCGCGATCGGGATCGGCGGCGAAGAGCTCGCGCAGATGCACGTCGCGGATCGCCTCGTGGTGCGCGGCGAGCGCCAGCCACGCGGGGCGGGCAGTGAGCGGCGTGGCCGGCGGCGTGTTCATGGGATGAGCGGATCGCCGGGCGGCGCGACGATCGTCATCCATCGCGGGAAGGTGCCGAGCAGGCGGTACGTGAGGCTCGCCTTGCGGACGGCCTTGAGCGCGCGCTTCGCTGCGGCGTCGCCGGCGTCGTGCTCGAACTCGATGTAGTACATGTAGCGCCACGGCTCGCGCGTCGGTCTGGCGACGAAGTGCGAGACGTTGAAGCCGCCCTTGGCGAGCGGCTGCAGCGCCGCGATCAGCCCGCCCGCGACATCGCGCACGGTGCAGAGCGCCGTGCTGCGCACCGGACTTCCTTCAGGGAGCTGCGCGGCATCGCGCGCGACCGCGAGGAAGCGCATCTGCGTGTCGGCGCGATCTTCGATGCCATCGGCGAGGAGCTCGAGCCCGAAGCGGTCTGCAGCGCGGCGGCTCCCCGCCGCGGCGCGCGTTGGGTCCCCTGCCTGCATCACCGCACGCGCGGCGCCGGCGGTGTCCCATGCAGGCACGGGGGTAATGTGCTTGTAGCGCTCGAGAAAGTGTGCGCACTGCGCGAGCATGAGCGGATGACTGTGCAGCTGCGTGATGTCGGCGAGCTTCGCGCCGGGGATGCCCAGCACGCACAGGCGAATGGCGACGATGGTTTCCGCGGTGATCTGCAGCCGCTCGTGCATCGCCAGAAGATCATACGCACTATCCACCCCTCCCATCAACGTGCTCTCGATGGGGAGAAGTCCGTATTCCACGGCGCCCGTCTCGGCGGCGTCCATGACATCGGCGAAGGTACGCATCGGCACGGGCTCTGCCTCCGCGCCCCAGAGCTGCACGATCGCCTCTTCACTGAACGCCCCCGACTCTCCCTGAAAAGCGACTCGCAGCGGGGAGGTGGTGGCGAGCAACATCGACTGGAGCTCGGGCTCGCCCTCTGCACGTACCAGCATGTCGAGCTCCCCATCGAGGAGCTCGCCGGGCGGCGGCAGATTTCCTGGGTCGATCGGCGAATCTTCCATCGTCAAATGATAATCCCGGTTGCTCACGATCACTTGCCGAGGGCGGTCGCCGCGGACTCGACGAGCGCTGCCTCTGCATTCACGACACCCGCAACGCGCGTGATCGCCGCGTCGACGTCGCCGTATTTCTTCTGCTCGATCGCCTCGCGAACTTCCGGTACGGTCTTCACTCCGTAACCGGTATAGAAGCCCGGCGCGTAGAGCAGATGCTGGAACCACGGCCGCATTGGGAGCCCCTTCGAATCGGTGAGCACGTGCTCGCTGTGCTCGAGGATCGCGTTCACCGCCGAGAGAGAGCTCGCCGCGCGGGCGGCGTCGCCGCTCGACATTGCCTTGTCGTACGCCTTGCTGTAGTGCTCCGCCGCCCTCGTGAGCGAGTCGGCCGCATTCTCGAGCGCCGCGAAGGAGAGGTGCGGTGGCACTGCGAGCACGGGGGGCGCAATCGTCGGCGAGTGCGGGTCGTTCGTGGCAGCGAACCCTCCCTCCTCGATCTCGAGATTGCGCTCGCGCGCCGCATCGGCCGCGCCGCTCGCGAGCTTCTGGAGCTCGTCGATGTAGCCGTGCACCGTTTCGGCGAGATTCGTATAGTCGTACGGGAGCACGTCCGCGTCCGCAATGCGCATCGACGCCGTGCCCATCGTCTGCGCGAGCGCGCGACCGTAGACGAACGACGTGTCGCTGTAGTGCGTGTACCAGTAGAAGTCGTCGTAGATCGAGTGGTAGATGCCCGCGTCATCCTCGCCGCCGTAACCAAGGTTGAGCGACGGTACGCCGAGGTGCTGCAGGAACGGTGTGAAGTCGGAGCCGGAGCCAAGCGCGCCGATGCGAAGATCGTCACGACTGCGCGCATCCTTCTTCTCGTCAGCGTCGCCGTTCTGGATGATCGCGGCCTGCAGGCGCTTCCACACCGTGAGATGCGTCTCGGGATCTTCAACGTCGCGCGCGACGCCGTTGATGAATTTCTCGAGCACGTGCGAGCCTTCCATGCTCAGGTAGCCGCGATCGTTGGTGTCGCTGTTGAGATAGGCAACACCCTTCGTGCGCAGCTCATCGGCGTGCGCCTCGGCCCACTCGGTGGAGCCGAGCAGTCCGGGCTCCTCGCCGTCCCAGGCAGCGTAGATCAGGGTGCGCTTCGGATGCCAGCCCTGCTTCAAAAGCATTCCCAGC
>JBBSEY010000124.1:0-9118 GCA_038239265.1 Gemmatimonadales bacterium
AGAGCACTTCGCACCCCGCCGGGTTGTGCGCCACATCGAAAATGATCGACCCGACACTCTGGAAGCGCCCCGCGATGCGCACGTCGTCGAGCGCCGGCTGCGGATCGGCGGCGGCGGCGGCGTACGGCGCCCCCGCGCTCTCGATCATCGCGAGCGCGGTCGCAGCGTTCATTGCCTGGTGGCGGCCGATGAGCGGCGTACGAAGCGTCCGCGATCCACGGCTGGTGGACAGCGTGAAGCTCGTCCCGCCGAGCGACACCAGAATGTCGGAGATCTTCCACTCGTCCGCCACGACGTGCACGAGGGATGCGTCGGCCTTGCGCGCGAGCTCCGCGAGATAGCCGCGCAGCTCTGCGTCCCTCTCACCGATTACCGCCGGCACGCCGGCCTTGAAGATCCCCGCCTTCTCGCGCGCGATGAGCTCCAGCGTGTCGCCGAGATATTGCACGTGGTCGATCCCGATCGAGGAAATCCCCGCAGCCACGGGGGTGATCACGTTGGTGCTGTCGAGACGTCCCCCCAGCCCGACCTCGATGACCACGACATCCACCGTCTCTCGCACGAAGTGGTCGAATGCCATCGCCGTCGTCGCCTCGAAAAACGTCGCGCCGAGGCGCTCGACGTCGGGAGTCCAGCGCTCGATGAAGGCAACGACATCTTCCTCGCTGATCGGCACGCCGTTCACCGCGATGCGCTCGCGAAAGTCGATGAGATGCGGCGACGTGTACTTGCCGACGCGCAGCCCCTGCCCGCGCAGCAGCGCCTCGAGCGTGCTGATCACACTCCCCTTCCCGTTCGTCCCCGCCACGTGGAACGCGGGGACGCGCGTGTGCGGGTCGCCGAGCAGCGCGAGGAGCTCGGTGGTGCGCTCGAGCCCCATCTTCCATCCGCCAGTGACGCGCGCAAAGAGATAGTCCAGCGCGAGCGCGTAGCGGGACGTTTCGGACGACTCGTTCATTCGCGTGAAGCTAGCACCATCTGACGCGGCGGGCGCGCTGCGTGGCCGCCTGGATCAGGTGGACACCCAGCTCGTCGCGGCCGGCTGCCCGCTCATATGTCGAAGCAGCCCGCCGACGGAGCTCTTGAGATCGCGCCGGTGAGAGACGACGTCCAGCATGCCGTGGTCCAGCAGAAACTCCGCCGTTTGGAATCCCTCCGGTAGATCCTGCCCGATCGTCTGCTTGATCACACGAGGCCCAGCAAAGCCGATCACCGCCCCGGGTTCGGCCACGATCGCATCGCCGAGCATCGCGAAGCTCGCACTGACGCCGCCCGTGGTCGGATTCGTGAGAATCGACACGTACGGGATTCGGCGCTCCGCCAGCTGGGCGAGGAGCGCCGAAGTCTTGGCCATCTGCATGAGAGAGAGCACGCCCTCCTGCATGCGCGCGCCGCCGGACGCGGAGATGAGGACGAGAGGATATTTGCGCTCGAGCGACCGCTGTCCGAGACGCGCGATCTTGGCGCCGACGACGGAGCCCATCGAGCCGCCCATGAAGGCAAAGTCCATCACGCCGAGGTTGATCGGCATGCCGCCGAGATTCCCGGAGACGGACATCAGCGCGTCGTAATCGCCGGCGTTGGCGAGAGCCTTCTTGAGCCGCGCGGGATACTCCGGGAACGACAGCGGATCGACCGACCGGATGTCTACATCGAGCTCATCATAACTGTTGTCGTCGAGCAACAGGTTGACGTAATCCACAGCACGAATTCGACGATGAAAGTCGCAATTCGGGCAGACATTGAGGTTGCGGACGAACTTCTCCCGGAGATCCGTGTGCCCGCACGCCTCGCACTTCTCCCATGCGTCCGGCGGGATCTCCAGCTTTTCCCGTCGCGGCTGCCGGGGCTTCCGCTCTTTTCGAAACCAGGCCATTGGCGAAATCTGGCCGATCGGTCAGCTTCGGGCAAGCCGAGCAGTGGGCTAACTGCTGCCCGCGGAATCAGATGGCCAACTCTCCGACCCTGCCGCCGCGCCCCTCGCTCGAGATGCGCATCATTACGCCGATCGACAGCCAGCAGGCGAGCATGAACGATCCACCGTAGCTGAAGAATGGAAGCGGAATTCCCGTGATCGGCATGAGATTGAGCGTCATCCCAACGTTCACCGACACGTGCACGAGCCAGCTCGCGGCGAGGCCGAAGGCGACGAGACTGCCGAACGAGTCGTTGGCATTGGACGCGGTGCGCACTGCGCGCAGCACGAGGAAGAGAAAGAGCGACAGCGCGACGGTAACGCCGAGCAGGCCCAGCTCCTCGCCGACGACGGCGAAGATGAAGTCGGTGTGCTGCTCGGGGAGAAAGGCGAGTCGCTTCTGGGTGCCGCCGAGGAAGCCCTTCCCGATCCATCCGCCCGACCCGATCGCGACCTGCGACTGGATGACGTGCCAGCCGGAATTGCGCGGATCGATCGACGGATCGAGAAAGACCTGCAGCCGATGGCGCTGATACGGAGCGAGCCGTTCCCACAGGATCGGCGCGAGCACCCCCATGAAGACGTTGGCGAGCATCAGCGTGACGCCTTCCCACATGTACGGACGGTACCAGAGCACGAGGGCAAGGAGCGCGAGGAACCATGCCCCCCAGAGACTCGTGTTGAAGGCGAGGACGAGGCTCACTGCGGGCGACGCGATGAGCACCAGCAGTGGCAACGGCACGCCGGACCAGAAGAGCATCGCGAAGAAAATGCCGATGAAGACCATGCCGCTGCCGAGATCCGGCTGCAGCATGATGAGCAGCCACGGGATGCCGACGACGACCGCAGGCTTCCACAGCTCGAGCAGCGATCGCGGCGCCTCACGCCGCGCCCCGAGCTCCCGCGCCAGCATGAGGATCACGGCGACCTTCGCGAGCTCGGCCGGCTGCCCGAGCCGGTGTCCCGCGATCACGAGCCAGCTCTTGGAGCTCGCCGCGTCGCCCGCACCGCCACCGAACTTGAGGAGGCCGAGGAGAAGCAGACAGGTAATGATGTACACCGGGAGCGCCGCCCACTCGAAGAAGCGCACGGAGGCGCGGCTCACGACATAGGCGAGCCCGATCGAGAGGAGCACCCATCGGATCTGTGCCGTCCACGCGTGCGTGGCTACCGTGGGAATGTCGGTCTGCCCCGCGGAGTACACCATCGCGACGCCGTAGATCGAGAGCAGCAGCGCCACGAGAATCAGGGGATAGTCGGCGACGACGCGACGCATCAGCCGTCGGTGTTGATGAGAGTAGTCGGCTCCACGTGCAGATACGATTGAATGATCTTCGAGGCAATGCGCGCGGCGCGGGCGCCGTGTCCGCCGAACTCCAGCATCACCGCGACGACGACTTTGGGATCGCCCGCTGGCGCGTAGCCGACGAACCACGCGTGGTTGTGAATGGGGTCCGTGCTGTTCTGCGCTGTGCCGGTCTTCCCCGCGAGCACCACCCCCTCGATTCGCGCGCTACCCGCGGTTCCATTCGAGATCACACCGGCGAGCGCCGCTCGCAGCCCCGAGAGCTGTTCGGCGGAGAGCTGGAGAATCTGCGTGCGCTCGGGCTTGTCGCGAACGATCTCCGGCTTGGCGGCGCTGCCATCCGTCGCAAGCGCGGTGTAGAAGCGCGCCATGTTGACGATGGTCTGCGCGTTCTCCCCCTGCCCGATGGAGAGATTGAGGACGACGGCCTGGCTCCAGCCGTTCTTCCCATACTTCTGATTGTAGTAGCTCGTTGCCGGAGAGTACGGAAAGCTCGGACGCGTCTCCTCAGGCAAATCGATGGCCGACTTCTCGCGCGCGCCGAGCTTGATCCCTCCTGCGACGAGCTCGGAAAGCCCCACCTTGAGCCCGAGCTGATAGAAATACGTGTCGCACGACTTCTCGATCGCTTGCGCGAGTGTCAGGCTCCCGTGCCCCTTGGGCTCCCAGCACTTGAAGTAGCGATTGCCGAACTGGTAGCCGCCCGTGCATGCGACGGGCATTCGATCGTCGAGCTTCACCAATCCGCGCTGCAAGGCGATCGTCGCCGTGGCCAGCTTCCATGTGGAGCCCGGCGGATAGCGGGCGGAGGTGACCTTGTTGAACAACGGCCTGCGAGGATCGGCGAGCAGCGCCTTGTAGAGCTCGGGCGGAATTCCGCCGACGAACGAATTCGGGTTGTAGCTCGGCGCCGAATACATCGCGAGCACCGCGCCGGTCTTTGGATCGATCGCGATCGCGCCCCCCTGCAGCGAGTCCGCGAAGATGTTCGCCATGTAGCGCTGCAGCGGCATGTCGATGTTCGTGTACAGCGGTGCGGCGGGCAACGCCGAGACCTCCTCACGCGCGCCGGCCTCGCGTACCACGCGCCCGAGCGCATCGACCTCTACGTAGCGCACGCCCTCGCGACCGCGGAGACGTGTCTCGTACTGCCGCTCGAGTCCGTTCTTCCCCACCGACTGCCCGGTCTTGTAGCCCAGGTAGCGCGGATTCGTGAGCTCGGTCTCGGTGACTTCGCCGACGTAGCCGACGAACGTCGAGACCGCCGCGCCGTCCGGATAGTAGCGCTTGGGCGCGGATTGAATGATGAGTCCCGGAAAATCGATGCGCCGCTCCTCGAGCACCGACACGATGTCGAACGACGCATCGGCGAGCACCGCGACCGGGCGATTGCGCGCTCGCGAGAAACGCCGCACGGAAAGATCGATCTGCTCGGGGGAGATCTGGATGATCGCCGAGAGACGCGTGAGGGCGGCGCGCAACGAGTCCGCGCTCGCCGACAGGATCGACACCGCATACCCCGGCACATTCTCGGCGATGACCTGGTTGTTGCGGTCGTAGATGATCCCGCGCGGCGCAGGAAGTGGCACTTCGCGCAGGCGATTGGTCTCCGACTGCTGCGAGTACTTCGTGTAGTTGACGACCTGCGTCTTGAAGAAGGCGGAGAGGAGGAGCGCAAAGATCCCCACGAGCGCCAACGAGGCGACGCGAGCACGGCGCGCGATCTCGTTGGGGTGGAAGCTCACGTCGTCGACGCGCGCAGCACGGGGCGCAGAATCAGGAGCGTCACGAGTCCGAACAGCGCCGTGACGGCGGCGGTGAGCGGCGACCAGACGAAGAGCTGGATCGCGAGCTGCCCGAGGTCACCGCGATGTCCGGCGAGCACGAAGAGGATGTCGAATGCCCATTTGCCGAGAAAGAAGAAGAGCGCGTTGAGCAGCACGTCGTCGGCGAAGAAGACGGCCTTGAGCCACGACGCCGTGAAACCGATCATGCTCATCGCGAGCGCACCGGCGCCGAAGACGTGCACGTCGACCGAATCGGAGACGAGCCCCACGCAGAGGCCGATCAGCGCCGCAGCCCCCGGGCGCACGCGAATGGCGACGAGCAGCGTCGCGATCACGAGAAAGTCGGGGCCCGCGCGCCAGCCAAGGAGCGGGCGGAGCGTGTAATGCAGCATGACGAGAATGATGAACGCGATCAGCGTGCGAAAAAAATCCGTCGGTCTCATGGAGTGGGCTTCGTCGACGCAGGCGCTGCGGGTGCGGCGGGCGGAGTCGGCGTGGTGAACGGGGTCCGCGCCGGCCGCGCCTCACGCTGCGGAGACTTCGCGATGGGCACCGTCGTAACCACCCGCGCGGCCGTGTCGCGCGGGGGCAGTGCGGAGGAATCCTTGCGCGCCTGCAACCGGTTCAGCGAGTCGCCGGCCGCAACGATGCTCTTCACGGCGGAATCGGCGTACGGTCCCACCTTCCACACCGACTGCACCCCTGCCGTCGTGCGCGCGGGGAGCAGTACCATCACATCCGAGACATCAGCCGGCGACACTGCGGGCCGCAGCAGATATGTACGTGCCCACAGCTCAGACGTCTTCACCTCGGCGATCACCGTTCCGACGGGAATGCCGCGCGGGAACGTGCCGCCAAGCCCCGAGCTCACGATCAGCGTGCCCGGCTTGAGATTGCTGCGCATGGTGACGCCGCGCATCTCGAGAAGGTAGCGCTCCGGCTCGCTCCCCAGGTGCGCGCCGACGATCCCGTACGCCGCGGTGTCGACCGTCATCGCGCTCACGCGGAAGTCCGGATGCGCCCACGCGATCGCGATGCTCATCGTCGGGTCGACGCTCTTGACCATCCCCACGAGCCCCTCTGGCGCGACGACGGGGCTGAATGGACGGATGCCGGCTTTGGCGCCGGCGGAAAGCGCGACGGTGTACTCCTCGCCGACGCCACGACCCTGCAGCACTTCCGCGGGAACGAAGCCCCAGCGAAGCGCCTCGCCGAGTCCGAGGAGCTTGCGGAGGCGGGTGTTGTCGGCGAGCGAGGCGTCGAGCGCCATCGCGCGGAGTGCTATGCTGTCGCGCTGCGCCTCGCGCACTTCGCGCGTGAGCCAGGAGCGGCGGCTCTGTTCCGCATCGCTCTGAAGCGAGACGAGCGGCGCGAGGATCGTTTGCCGGAGCGCGGAGGCAAAGGGATCGCGGACGCGATCGGGGAGCTGGATGGCCGCGAAGGCGACCACGATGCACGAGACGAAGAGGACCGTGTCCCGGCGGGTGAACGCGCGAGCGGCGGGGGGCACGCGCTCGTCAGGTCTGCAGGACCGACCAGTACTTGTCCTCGTCGTCCAGAATGCGCCCGGTGCCCCGGACGACGCAGGTGAGCGGATCCTCGTCGACGTGAATCGGAAGATTCGTCTCCTGGCTCAGGAGGAGATCGAGCCCGCGAATGAGCGCGCCGCCGCCGGTCATGACGATGCCGCGATCGACGATGTCGCTCGCGAGCTCCGGCGGCGTGATCTCGAGCGCGCGACGCACCGCGTCGACGATCTGCTGGATCGGCTCCTGAATCGCCTCGCGGATCTCGCTCGAGTGCACGCGCACGGTCTTCGGAATGCCGGAGACGAGATCGCGCCCCTTCACTTCCATCTCGCGCTCTTCGCCCACGGGTGCAGCGGAGCCAATCTGAATCTTGATCTGCTCCGCCGTCGGCTCGCCGATGAGGAGATTGTAGTTCTTGCGCATGAACTGCACGATCGCCGTATCGAGCTCGTCGCCGCCCGTCCGGATCGAGGTGTCGCTGACGATGCCGGAGAGCGCAATGACCGCGATTTCGGTAGTGCCGCCGCCAATGTCGATGACCATGTTCCCCGTGGGCGTTTCGACGGGGAGACCAACGCCGATCGCCGCCGCCATCGGCTCCGCGACCATGAACACCTCCTTCGCGCCGGCGCCGAGCGCGGAGTCGCGGACGGCGCGCTTCTCGACTTCCGTGATGCCGGAGGGAACGCACACGATGACGCGCGGCTTCACCTTGAAGACGTGATTGTCTATGATCAGGGTGAGGAAGTAGCGCAGCATCTTTTCGGTGACGTCGAAGTCGGCAATGACGCCGTCCTTCATTGGCCGAACTGCAATGACGCCTTCGGGCGTGCGGCCAAGCATGCGTTTGGCTTCGAGTCCAACACCCTTGATCTTGCCGGTGGCGCGATCGATGGCGACGACGGACGGCTCGTTGAGCACGATCCCTTCGCCTTTGACGTAGATCAGGGTGTTCGCGGTGCCGAGGTCGACGGCAATCGCGTTCGCGGGAAAAAGGGATCCCGGTTTGAAGGGCCAGCGCATCTAGGAGATCTGTCTCGCGTTCCTGACGGAACGCTGTTGGCGGCGGGTAGGAAAGTGCACGGTCGGGGGTTAAGCTAGCCGCACACGTGAGTTGCGGCAAGACGTTGGAGTTACATAACCTAGGGCGTGTCAGACATCACAATCCCAGCGTGCGAGGACGGATGCGGGAGTCGCTCGAGATGGCCATTGTGGAGCTTAATCGATGTGATGCCTGCGGGCTCTGTTTGCCCCTTTGTCCGCCCGGCGCGATCGGGATGAGACGGGAGGGTCTGTTCATAGACGATTCAATTTGCACAGGGTGTCGGAAGTGTGTGGCGCCGTGTCCGATTGGTGCGCTGGCGATGGTATCGCGGCTCTCTTTTTCTCCGGTGGATGAGCCGCCGACTCTTCCCGCGACGGCATCGTGAGCGGCGTAGCGCAGAGTGGGTTGCAGCCGGGCGTCGCGTGGCCCGAGGCGAGTCGTCGCGTCGACGTGCTCGTGGTGGGCGGGGGACCCGGCGGGCTGATCGCAGCGCGCGAGTGTGCGACTCGCGATCGCGAACTCTCGGTGGTGCTGCTCGAGCGCGATCGCGCGATCGGAGCGCCCGTGCGCTGCGGAGAGGGAGTGGGGAGCGGCGGGCTCTCGGAGTTCATCGATCCGGCGAATGCGTCATGGGTGTCCAGGAAGATCACGAAGGTGATTTTCTGGGCGCCGGATGGCACCGAGGTGCGCGTGGCCGAGGGCGACGTGGGCTACGTGCTCGATCGCACGCGCTTCGAGCCGGCGCTGGCGACGGACGCCGGGCTGGCGGGCGCCGAGATCCTGATTGGCACCGAGGCGACCGGGCTGCGGAAAGATGGCGACGGGTGGCTCGTGGCGGTGCGAGGGGCGGGACGCGCGTATGTGATTCGTGCGCGCCTGGTCATCGCCGCGGATGGCGTGGACGGGATGGTGGGGCGCTGGGCGGGACTCGACACGCGTGTGCCGTCGCGGGACATGGAGAGCTGCGCGCAGGACCTGATGACGAACGTCAACGTGGATCAGGATGCGATTTATTTGCACTTTGGAGATAATGTCGCACCGGGCGGCTATGCGTGGGTGTTTCCGAAGGGCGGCGAGAGCGCGAACATTGGGCTCGGCACGGTAGCGCTGCGCGCGGGTGGCCGGAGTGCGCGGCAGTGGCTCGATGACTACGTGCAGCGCTCCTTCCCGACGGGGATCCGCGTGAGCTCCACCGTTGGCGGCGTGATCGTGCACCCGACGATCAAGCGTACGGTCACCGATGCGATGATCACGGTGGGCGATGCGGCGCACATGATCAATCCGCTCTCGGGCGGGGGCATCGTCAACGCGATGAAGGCGGGGCGGCTGGCAGCGGAGGTGGGGGTGCGAGCGTTGCGCGAGGGCGATGTCCGCTGCGGGAAGCTCGAGCGCTACCACGACGAGTGGATGAAGATGCTCGGCGATGATCACATCCGCTTTCACAAGCTGAAGGATGCGCTGTCGAAGTTCGATGATTCGTTTTTCGACAAGCTCGCCAGGACCGTGAATGGCATTGCATACGAAAAGCGGACGCTC
>JBBSEY010000125.1:0-9029 GCA_038239265.1 Gemmatimonadales bacterium
ATCCGGTCCGTGCCGACGCGCAGCTCCAGTCCGGTGATCGCGCGCAGATGCGTGATCATGAGCGCCGGATATTCCTTCTCGACGGTCACGCCGGTGCCCACCGCGCTGCCGCCGATGCCCAGGTCGCGGAGAAAGCTCGCTGCCATCTCGATGCGCTGGACGTTGCGATCGATGCTCACGCCGTAGGCGCGAAACTCCTGGCCGAGCCGGATCGGCATCGCATCCTGAAGGTGCGTGCGCCCGCTCTTGAGCACATCGTCGAACGCCTCGCCCTTCGCGAGCAGCGCGTCCCGGAGCTCCGTGAACACGGCCACGAGATCGCGAGCGAGTGCGAGCGCGCCGAGGCGGATCGCGGTCGGGATCACGTCGTTCGTGGACTGCGCCATGTTGACGTGGTCGTTCGGATGGATCGGCGCGTAGCCGCCGCGCGCGAAGCCGAGGCGCTCGTTCGCGAGATTCGCGAGCACCTCGTTGACGTTCATGTTGTGCGACGTGCCGGCTCCGGCCTGAAAGACATCGACGACGAAGTGCTCGCGATGCGCGCCGGCGAGAATCTCGTCTGCAGCGGCCGCGATCGCGTCTGCGAGCTTGGCGTCGAGTCGTCCGGTCTGCTTGTGGGTAAGCGCCGCGGCCTTCTTGATCCAGACGACGGCGGTCACGAAGATCGGGAGCGGACGCATTCCGCTGATCGGAAAATTCTGCGTCGCGCGCACGGTCTGCGCGCCGTAGAGGGCGCTGGAGGGGACGGCGAGCGCACCGAGCGGATCCTTCTCGGTGCGCGTCGCCGACCCGCTACTGGTCTTGCTGCTGGCGGTCGGCGAATCCACGATCAGGGAACTATCGTGGTGCTGTCCGTCCCGTACGTGGAGACGACGACGACTTCATCGGTGCCGTCGTTGCTGAACGTCGTGAGAAAGCGATAGGCGTGGACACGACGCGCGCCCGCCTTGCGCCAGGCATTGGCGTAGCTGGCCTGCACCGCGTGCGAACCATTGTCGGTGAACTGACAGAAAATCTGGGTGTTGATCGTGGTCGGAGAGTTGCCGAACTCCAACTGCAGCACGACCGATGCCCCAGCCTGCGGATTCCACGTGACGGGGAGCTCGTGGATGCTGTCCGGGCTCGCCTGCAGCGGCTGAATCTTCAGCGAATCGGCGTTCACGAAGGTGAAGTTGAACGCGTGGAAGGCCTTGGTAGCGCCCGGAATCGTGACGCGGTTCGTGCTTCCCGGTACAATGCGAATGCTATCGCCGGCCGGCATACGGTAGAAGATGTAGCCGTTCAAATCCGCAGCGGTCGGCGTCAGCTGGGCGGTGTCGAGCGTCGTCGCGAGAATGACCGGCGTTCCCGCATCGATCTGTGACAGCGGCGAGATGTTCTGCGATCCCGGATAGCCGATCTCCGCGCATGTATCCGCGCTCGTACCACTATTCGGGATCTTGACGTTGGTCGCGTCGACGAAGTACGCAGAGGGGCTCGTCCGGTGTACGCTCGGGGCATCACCCATCTGGACGGTGACGAAACCGAGTGGGACGCTGGAGGGAATGCTGTCGAGGGACTTGCAGGCCCCCAACACGAGCAGAGAGGCGGTTGCGACGAACAAGAAGCGCTTCATGAATACTCCTCCTGGCGCGTGCTTCACCGCGTGACGGGGATGCGCAACGCCTCAGCAAATCGATTGAAGTAGTTGAAGAATCCGATCACGGCCGTGATCTCGATAATTTGGGGCGGTGTCCACCATCTGGCCAGTTCGGCGTAGATATCGTCCGTCACATCGCCGTTGGTGGGGGTCATTGCGTCGGCGTACGCCAATGCCGCTCGCCATCCCGGCTCGAAGACGTCGAAGCGCCCGGCTTCCAGCGACGCGATCTGTTGATCCGTCGCGCCGTGCTTTCGCGACAACGCGGTGTGCGACGCCAAACAGTACGCGCACACGTTCAACTGAGACACCCGAACCGTCAGTAGTTCCTTGAGGAGCACGGGCACCTCTCCGGGTCCCGTGACGGCACGCAGATGCGCGAAGAGCGTGAGTACGATGGGCGGGCGCAGCGATGCGGCGCGAAAGAGATTGGGAACGTTGCCGCGCTCGCGCATGAAGGCATCGAAGAGCTTGTGCACATCGGGGGTCGCGGCCTCGATTTCCGGAAGCGGCACGCGCGGAGCATCACTCGTCATGAGACGGACTCGAAAGGGAGTGTGCGAGCACCACCGCGACGACCATTCCCGTGAGCATGGCGAGTCCCAGGGCGCCCACGGAAAGTGCGTGGAGCTGGCCGAAGGTGCGGCGCACGGGATCGGTGACCGCGAGCGCATCGATCGGAGTGCGGAGCGTCGCGCGGATCGCGGCAATACGCGTCAGAATCGCAAAGCGGGCGAGTGCCGTGAGCAGCAGGATCGCGAAGCCGCCCACAAGTGTCGTGGAACGCACGACGCCGCCCGCAGCAATGCGCGCGACCGCGATGAGGATGCCGCCAACCAGCATCCCGCTGTCGAAAAGCACCGGGAGTATTTGCCCAACGAGAGCGCCCGCCAGTGTACGCGATGGGAGCACGGCAAAGGCGGCACGCGTGACGGCGACGGTGAAATAGAGCGAGGCGCCGAGCCACGCCGTGAGCAGCATCGCACCGACCGGCGCGGGCCACCCCGCGCGCAGGCGCAGGGCATCGACTCCCCGCGCCGTCACCGCTTCACGCGAAGGAGCCGCGCCCGACCGAGCAGAAAGGGATTCGTCGCGCGCTCGCGGCCGATGGTCGTCGCTCTGCCATGGCCGGGGAGAACCGTGAGGTCGTCGCCGAGCGAGACGATCCGCTGCAGCGATGCGTCCATCGTATCACGATCGCCGTACTCGATCTCCGTGTTGCCGATCGAACCCGCAAACAGGCAGTCGCCGCCGAAGATCACTTCTTCGTTATGGAAGATCACATGCCCGGGCGCGTGTCCGGGGACGTGCATGACCGACAGCTCCTCCGCACCCACTCGCACGCGGTCTCCTTCGGCGAGCGCGTGGCTCGCCGGGGGCGGCGCCTCGATGCGGATGCCGTATCGAAGCGCGGAATCGACGGCACGCGAGTGGAGCGGCTCGTCGAGCGGATGCATGTGCACGGGCACCGGGTGCTCGCGCAGCACGCCGGCGAGCCCGCCGAGATGATCGAAGTGGGCGTGGGTGAGCCAGATGCTCTCGAGCGTTGCGCCCGACTCGTGCAGCGCCGCCAGAATGCGCTCGGGCTCGTCCCCCGGATCGATGAGCACCGCGCGGTTCGTCGCCTCATCGATCACGAGATAGCAGTTCTCCTCGAGCGGGCCAACGGTGAGCATCTCGATCTTCATACCGTGTAGCCGCCCGCGCTGGTGATTTCGGTGGGCTCGTGCCGGCGGAAGGCCGTGAGGTACTTCTCGACCGCGATGGCCGCGGTCGTGCCGTCTCCCGCCGCGGTGGTGACCTGCCGCGTGAGCTGCGAGCGCACGTCCCCGGCGATGAAGAGGCCGGCGACGTTCGACTCCATGTTCGCATCCGTGATGATGTAGCCGCCCGGATCGTGCTGAACATGATCGACGAGCACGCCGGTGTTCGGTCGGAAGCCGATGAAGATGAAGGCGCCGCTCACCGCGAGCGGCGAGCGCTCCTCGGTGACCGTGTTGCGCAGGCGCACACTGGTGACGAGCCCCGTGTCGTCGCCCACGATCTCCTCGACGACGACGTTGCGCACGATCTCGATCTTCGGATTGTCGAACACGCGGCGCTGCACGAGCTTCGACGCGCGAAAGTCCTCGCGTCGATGGAGCAGGTAGACCTTCTCGGCGTAGCGCGTGAGGAAGTCCGCCTCCTCGAGCGCGGCGTCGCCGCCCCCCACCACGGCGATCGTGTGTCCCTTGAAGAACGCGCCATCGCAGATCGCGCAGTACGAGACGCCCTTCCCCGCGTACTCCTCTTCGCCGGGGACGCCGAGCTTGATCGGCGTTCCGCCCGCGGTGAGGATGACGGTGGGCGAGCGATAGATGTCGCCGTCATCGGTGGTCGTGGTGAAGATGCCATCCTCGCCGCGCTCGACGCGCTCCACGACGACGAAGGTACGCAGCTCCGCGCCGAACTTCGCCGCGTGGCTCGCGAATCTCTCGGCGAGCTCGCGCCCGAAGATCGACTCGAAGCCGGGATAATCCTCGACGAGCTCCGTGTTCAGGATCTCGCCGCCGGGTTCTCCGAGCCGCTCGAGCATTACGGCCTTCAGCATCGAGCGGCCGGCGTACAAGCCCGCCGTGAGCCCCGCGGGGCCCGCACCGATGATCACCACGTCGTACTCGTACGTCTGTCCCACGTTTCCCCTTTCTACTGGAGACTGCCGACTCTATGCGCCCACCGCGAGCACGCTCAACGCGCCGTGGCAGTGCGAGACCGTTCCCACGAGCACTTCGACCGCGCCCGCAACCGCCGCGCTCCGCACGAGTGCGTCTCCGGCGACCACCGCGCTCGTGTCGAACATTCCCACCCCGTACGCCCGGTGCTGACAATGAAAGATGACAGGACCCGCAAGGTTCCGCCCGTGCCGCCGCGCCTCCTCTGCTGCTGCCCGAACGGCAGGGGGCATGCTCCAGCTCCGCTCTCCCCGGGTTGCCGGGCACAAAGTCGGCTCGATGCAATTCACGGGGCAGATCCATTCAGCGAAGCTCACGTACTGGGTGCCATCGTCGCCGCGCCGCTGCCAGGGGATGCCGGATGGCGCTTCCAGCGGGCGCGACTCGACGACGCGCGCGGGCCAGCGTGCACGGGCGCGTCGCGCGAGCCACTCGGACATGAGGTGCGGCATGAGCGGTGACGGGACGATCGCATCGGGCGCACGCGGGGACTCGGGCGCGGGGTGATCCGCTGCCGCGCCGAGGTACGTATCGAAGAATGGAGTCCACTCGTCGACGACGAGCGCCGCGACGAACGGACCCGCGGCATCGATCTCCCCTGCCACGCGACAGTGCGGATCGCGATCGACGATCACCACGCGTTCGGCTGCGAGCACTCCCGCGCGCGCCGCGCGCCCGAGCTGCCGCAGATAATACGATCCGTAGCAGCCACCGCCGACGATCACGATCGTGCCGTAGCGCTGCATCGGAGCGAGCGGGAGCATCGCTGCGCTCAGCGCAAATGCCGGCCGCCGTCGACGACCACCGCATCGCCGGTGACATAGTCGGACTCGAGCAGATAGACCACGGCGTGCGCGACATCCTCCGGCGCACCGAGACGCGCGAGCGGCGTCGTGCGAATGAGCTTGTCCGCGTCGTCCTGCGTCCAATGCTCCGGAAGGAGCACGGCTCCGGGGACGACGGCGTTGACGCGAATCGCAGGAGCGAGCTTCCTCGCGAGCGCACGCGTCATCTGCATCACTCCCGCCTTCGAGATGCCGTGCGGGATGTACTCGGGCCACGTCTCGAGTGCCGCGAGGTCCGCGATGTTCACGATCGCGCCCCCTGCCGTCATGTGCCGCGCGGCCGCCTGGGAGCAGAAGAATGGGGACTTCATGTTGAGCGCCATGATGTCGTCCCACTGCTCGGGTGTCACGGTGTCGAATGGCGTGCGCTTCATCTCGGCGGCCGAGTTCACGAGTACGTCGAGCGCGCCCCCGTGCGCCGCGACGTCATCGACGAGTCTCGTTATCGCAGCGGGATCGCGGAGATCCGCGGAGATCGACCACGCATCGGTAGCACCGGCATCGCGCGCGAGACGCACGGTCTCATCGGCTTCGCTCGCCGAAGCGTTGTAGTGCACGGCAACGCGCATCCGCCTCGCTGCGAGCGCGAGCGCGATGGCGCGACCGACGCGACGCCCCGCGCCCGTGACGAGCGCAACACGTCCCTCGAGCTCCACGCTAGCTCGCGAGGGCGGCGATCACGTCCGCCGGCGGCGGGGCGCCGCGCACGGCGAAGCGAATGGTGCCATCGCGCGCGATGCCGAGCACGGAGCGCTGAATGCTCTTCCCGTTTGCCTTGAGCGCGCCGTATGCGCTCGCGATCGCGCGGTCCGCATCGACGAGCAAGGGAAAGTCGAACTCGAACTTCGCAGCATACTTCGCGTGGCTCTCGATTCCGGCGGGATTCACCCCGAACGGCTGAATCCCCTTGTCGCGAAAGTCCGCGAGATCGTCGCGCACGGCGGAAAGCTGGCGATTGCAGCCAGGGGTAT
The DNA here is from genome assembly GCA_038239265.1 of Gemmatimonadales bacterium. Lineage (GTDB taxonomy): Bacteria > Gemmatimonadota > Gemmatimonadetes > Gemmatimonadales > Gemmatimonadaceae > FEN-1250. The sequence goes on from JBBSEY010000125.1 coordinate 6,167, forward strand.
CGTCGCCCGGATAGAAGAAGAGCGCGACTGCGCCGCTCTTCAGCAGCTCGTGGAGCGAGACTCTCGCGCCACCGTCGGTCGTCGCCGTGAAGTCCGGCGCGGCGCTGCCGATCGTCGGAAGATCTTCGCTCATACGGGCAGCACCGCGCGCTGCCGGACGCGCTCGTCCTGCCGCGTGAGCCAGTCAATGCTCACCTTCATGCTGCCGAGCGCACGATAGCCCTCCGCCGCACCATGCCAGTCCGATCCGCCGCTCGGCACCAGCCCGAGCTCCTCGGTGAATGCTGCCAGTCGCGCGATCTCATCGGCCGTATGACTGGGATGACGCACCTCCACCGCATCCAGTCCGAGCGACGCGAGCGCCCCGAGCTCGGCGCGCGACGCGTCTCCGCCGGGATGCGCGTAGACCGCGAGACCGCCGGCTTCATGGATCAGCCGCGCCGCCTCCTCGAAGGTGACGGTGCGCTTCTCGATGCACGCGGGGCGACCGTTGCCGAGCCATTTGTCGAAGGCCTCGCGAAAGTCGCGCACCCACCCGCCGGCGACGAGCGCCTTCGCGATGTGCGGGCGGCCGACGGCGCCATCGCCGGCGGCGGCGAACACCGCCTCGAGCGTGACGGGGACACCCAGCGAATTGAGTCTCTCGACGGTGAGCCTCGCGCGATCGCGACGCGATTCCCTGAGCTCCGCGAGCGCGGTGGCGATGTGCTCCGGCTGCGAGAGATGCAGCCCCAGCACGTGGATCTCATCTCCATCGTCGACGGCACTCAGCTCGACTCCCGCGACGACGCGGACGCCGAGCGCGATCCCGGCCGCCTGTGCTTCGCGAACGCCGTCGACGGTGTCATGATCAGTCAGCGCGATCGCCGACAGGCCGGCCTGCCGTGCCGCGGCGACGACGTCCGCTGGCGCAATGGCGCCGTCGGACGCGGTGGAGTGCATGTGGAGATCCACGAATTGCGCCTGAGGCGCTTCGGGATTGCCACTCTCGCCGCTCACGCGCGATAGCCGCGCTCGGGCGACATGCTTCCGGGCTGCGATTGCGCGAAGAGACGCGCGAGGTCGTCGGGGCCGAGCTCGGCAAGCGACTGCTCGCGCCACCGCGCCCCCACTGGCGAGTAGCGCGTTACGCGAATCTCGTGCGGCGTGACATCCCGCCGGGCGAAGACGAGGGAAAACTCATCGCGATCGTTGGGGGTGACGCGGCCGGACGGCGACACTTCCCACGTGTGACCGGCGATCTCCACAGTGCGCACGGGCATCAGCTGCTCTCCACTTCGCGATAGATTCGGCCCGTGTCCACGATGTGGTCGGGCGCACCGGCGAGCGCGCTCTGGAGGGTCTCGCGATCCGGAGCTTCGACGAACTCGATGAGGGCGCCGGGAAGGCCGCTCTCCTCGAAAATCCAGAAGCCGCACTTGGCCTCCGCGTAGTACGCGCGACGGGCGCGCAGGCGCTCCATGAACGACTTGCGTTCGCCGGCCGGCACGATGGACCGTTGCAGCGTGAGCCATCGCGGCACGATCAGCTCCCCGACTCGGGAAAGCTCTCGAGCGTTTTCTTGACGAAGGCGAGGAACTCATCGGCAACGGCGCCGTCGATGATGCGATGGTCGAAGGAGATCGAGAAGAAAGCGCAGGTGCGAATGGCGATCGTGTCCTCGCCATCCGCGCCCGTAACGACCTTGGGGCGCTTCTCAATGGCGCCGAGTCCGAGGATCGCGACCTGCGGCTGGCTGATGATCGGCGTGCCCATCACCGAACCGAAGATGCCGGGGTTGGTGATGGTGAAGGTGCCGTCCTGTACTTCGCGCGGGTCGAGTTTCTTCGCGCGCGCCCGCGACGCGAGATCGTTGAGCGAGCGTGTGAGGCCGGACAACGAGAGGTCGTCGGCATTCTTGATGACGGGAACGATGAGTCCCCAATCCAGCGCAACCGCGATCCCGATGTTGTACTGCTTGCGGTAGATGATGTTGTTGCCGCTCACCGAGGCGTTCATGACGGGGAATTTCTTGAGCCCGTCGACGACCGCGCTGATGATGAACGGGAGATAGCTGAGCTTGTAGCCGGTGGAGGCCTCGATGGCCGCGCGCTGTTTGGCGCGGATGCGCGAGACGCGCGTGAGGTCGACTTCGAAGAACGAGGTGACGTGGGCGGCGGTGCGGCGCGACTGGACCATGTGCTGCGCGATCCGCTGACGCATCGGCGTCATCGGCTCGACGAGATCTCCGGCCCACGCCTCTGGCGCAGGCCCGTGCGACTCGGCGCCGGCGCCCGAGGGCGCGTGCATCGAGGGCGGAGCGGGCGGGCGCGACGGGGTGGAGCCGTGACTGGCGCCGCCCGCGAGATAGGGGAGCAGGTCCTTTTTGGTGACGCGGCCCGCGACCCCGCTACCCTGCATCGCCGTAATCTCGAGGCCGTGTTCCGCCGCGATCTTGCGGACGAGGGGGGAGGAACGGGTGCGGACGCGTTCTTCGAATGAGTTGCCATTCCCCGATGGGGCGGAAATGGCCGGGGTGGAGGGGGATTGATGCGAGGGAGCTGAGGAAAGTGCACTACCTTCGCTTTTCGGGGGGGGCCCCCCAGCCGTCGCCGTCGCCGCAACCGGCGCGCTCGCCGCGGGCCCGCCAGCCGGCGCTCCCTTCCCCGCCGCGTACGCCGCCTTGTCCGTCTCGAGCCGCGCCACCACCGTCTGCACCGCCACCGTCTGCCCCTGCACCACCAGAATCTCGGCCAGGATGCCCGCAGCTGGCGCCGGAATCTCCGCGTCCACCTTGTCCGTGGAGATCTCGAAGATCGGCTCGTCGCGCTTTACTTCATCCCCAACCGCCATGAGCCAGCGCGAGAGCGTACCCTCGGCAATC
>JBBSEY010000126.1:0-8926 GCA_038239265.1 Gemmatimonadales bacterium
CGAGACGTTACAATCCGCCTGGAACGAAAGCCGCGAAGGGATGAAGTTCGCGATAAACTTTCTGAAGAGCAACGCTGGAATCGAAAGCCCAGCTTTTCTCTCCTCACCATTCATCTTGGTCGCGCTCGCCTACTTTGGTCATGAGCGAGGATACCAAATCACACCTGAAGAATCCGAGCGTCTGAGATTCTGGGCGCTAGTTGCCAATGCGAAGGGCCGCTTCTCTAGAGGGTCAAGCGAGACAATCCTCGATCAAGATCTCGCAACACTCCGGGACGGCGGAAGTGTTGAGGCGCTCGTCGATCGCCTGCGGCTCCAGGTGGGCCGCCTTGATATCGCGCCGGAGGAATTGGAAGGACGCAATCAGCGCAGTGCGCTGTTCAAGACAATGTTCCTCGCGTTCCGCGACGGCGGAGCGAAAGACTGGAGTTCAAACCTCGCTATTGCCCTCGATCACTCGGGAACGCAACATCGTCTGCAATTCCACCACATCTTCCCGAAAGCTGTCCTGAAGAAGGCATACTCGTCGCGCGAAGCCGATGACATAGCCAATCTTGCCTTTATAGGCGGCAAGACGAACCGGGCGATCAGCGACAAAGCGCCCGCCGCATACTTTCCGAAGCTGATCGGAAGCGCTGGAGAACTTTCATTCAAGGCACAATGTATTCCGTTGGATGACGACCTTCTCGGAACCGAGAGATACAAGAGTTTTCTCGTCGAGCGACGCCGGCGAATAGCCGATCGACTGAACGAGTTCCTGGGAACGAGGTCGCCGACGCAGGGGTAATGGCCAACATGAATGGCAAGTTGCCGGGTCTGTTTCATACAGCTACGCCCTCGCCTTCCCCGAATATCTGCTCGGCCGACCTCATGCCCGTTGCGCGGAGTAAAGCGGTGGAGCCGAGGCGCGCGGCGAGAAGCGGTGAGCGGTATGAGTAGATTGCACCGATCGGTCGCTCCGAGTCCCGCGCATTGAAATGATCTGGATCCCCGTGGTGTCGATTGTGGTGTCGATTCACCCCGTTTTCCCGCCGCCCTCGCCCCCAAGCCCGCCGGACAAATCACGCGGATTGTCTATGTAATCCGTGATTTTGCCGGACTTGAGTGCGATGTATTATCGGCCTGATAAGCGTGAGGTCCGAGGTTCAACTCCTCGCTGGCCCATTATCCAAGATTGCAACCGTTTTCGCGACCCTACTTGGTGGTCCAGACGGTTGCGTTTTGTTTCTATCGCCCCCGGTGGGATGACTCTCGAAAGCGAATCGGCCCCTACGATGGCGTCAGCCGTCGCCGAACTGGCATCGAGTATCAGTCCGGTTCCGGTTCCGGACTCGCCGAACTCCGCGCCGCGCACATCGCGCCGGATTCCCAGCCTCGATGGGTTGCGCGCGATCTCCATTGTGCTCGTCATCGCGTGGCATCTGCGCTCGAGCGGCACCGCGCCGTGGCTCGAATCGCTCAAGCGAGTCGACACCGGAAATCTCGGCGTTCGCGTGTTCTTCGTCATATCGGGGTTTCTGATAACATCCGTGCTGCTGGCGGAGTACGGACACATGGGAACGATCGATTTGCGCCGTTTTTATATCCGGCGCGCATTTCGAATCATGCCGGTGTTTTACGTCTTCCTGGCTGTGATGGCGATGGCGGGGGCCGTGGGAGTCATCGACGTACCGCGTTCCTCGATAATTCTCGCCGCGGCGTACACCGGCGACTACACGCACCTCGTCTGGGCCGTCGGTCATACATGGTCGCTCGCGGTCGAAGAGCAGTTTTATCTCCTCTGGCCGGGCCTCATTCTGCTACTCGGGGTGCGGCGAGCGTTTTACGGCGCGGCGCTCATGCTCGCGTTCTCGCCGCTCGTGCGAGCGCTCCACGTGGTCGGGCACTGGCCGACCAATACTCGATACGCCTTCGAGGGAGTGGCGGATGCCCTCGCTACCGGTTGTCTGCTCGCCCACGCGCGACCGTGGCTCTGGGCCCGGGACTTCTACCGGCGGATGCTCGAAAGCCGACTCATGGCGCTTTGGCCCCTGGTGCTCGTGATAGTGGCAGCCGCGAATGCGCAATGGCTGTTCTTCGGCGCGGTCGCGGGGATTACTCTCCTCAACATCTCGATCGCGATTCTGATCGATTGGTGCCTGCGATATCCGGAGAGTTGGGTCGGTCGTGTGTTGAACGCGCGCCCAGTCGTCTTCGTCGGAGTGCTCAGCTATTCGATCTACCTCTGGCAGCAGCCGCTCCTGGGCCCAAAACACTCGTTGCCATTTCCGCTGAGCATCCTGTGCATTGGCGCGCTCGCGGTGGTCTCGTACTATCTCGTCGAGAAACCGTTCCTGCGAATGCGAGAGCGGTTGGAGGCGGCGAGGAGCTAGCGAGTCTCGAATACGATCGACCTTCGCAGGAGGTCGTTCGTGCTGCCAGCATTCGGCGCCACGAGCATGTTCCTGACCTTCCCGCGATTCACACTTCGGAGGGAAAAGACATGTCGACGGTCCTCGTCACGGGCTGCAGCACCGAAATTGGCTTCGCGACGGCGCTCGCGTTTGCGCGGGCGGGGCACAAGGTGGCAGCGGGGATGCGCAATCCCGCGCGCGCCCCTGAGCTCGCGAGCATTGCTGCACGCGAGAGCCTCGCGATCACCGTGGTCACGCTCGATGTGGACGACGATGCCTCCGTCGCTGCTGCACTGGCTACCGTTGCCGGGCAGCTCGGGGCAATCGACGTGCTCGTGAACAACGCCGAGATCGACCGCATGGAATCGGTCGAAGAGCTGCCGCTCGCCGACTTCCGTGCCGTCATGGAGACGAACTACTTCGGCGTCATCCGCTGCGTGCAGGGCGTGATGCCGCAAATGCGCAACCGCGGCAGCGGATGCATCATCAACGTCGCATCTGTTGCGGGGCACGTGGCGGTCGCGCCGATGGCATTCGTACACGGCGACGAAGTTTGCCCTGGAAGCGCTGAGCGAATGTCTCGCGCAGGAAGCGAAGATGTTTTGCGTTCGCGTCGCCATCATTGAACCGGGGGTCATCGACACTCCCATGGCGCGCCATATCGAGGCGACGAACGATCCGTCTCCGTATCCGCAGCGGAATCGAATGTGCGCGCTGTACACCGCGGTGCTCCAGCAGCCCACGCCGCCGACGCTGGTCGCCGACAAGAGCGTCGAAGTCGCGACGAGTGGCTCGTGGCAGCTACGGCATCTCGTGGGGCCCGATGCGGCGTTCTTCGTTGGTTGGCGAAAGGGGATGACCGACGAGGAATGGGTGACGGTCGGCGCGCTCGACGACGAGGCGTGGTACGCGCGCGTGCAGGCGGCTTTCGGGGTGGACGCGCGGCCAGTAGCGTGATCGGCTCGTCGAGTAGCTCCGGCGAACCAACGGTAGGATGACCCATGCCGATAGCTCCGACACGCGCCGTCGCGCCGAGATTCGCGGGCGCGAGTCGCTTGCGCGATGGCGCATCGAAAGCGGCGTGTGGTCGGGCCGCCTCTTCGCGGTCATCTACGCCGTCAGCGCGATCCTCCCACTCTTCAGCGGATGGAGGGAGACCATGGTGTGGAAGTCGGCTCTGAGCCCGCTCGTACTGGCGGCGGCGATCCTCTTCGCTACCGGGCGAATGAAGGCGGGGAGCCGAATCGCCGCCTGCTTTCTCATCGTACTCTTCCTGGCGGCGGAGCATGGCTCTCGCCTGCTCAGAGGACAGCCACTCTGGGCGGGCGCGCTGTGGACGATTCTGATCGCCGGCGGCCTCGCGACCGGCGTATGGGGAACGTTCGAGCTCGCCACAGCGCAGCGAGACGCGGCGCGGGTGCCGCCCGCGCCGCAACGCACGGATCGTGTGTAGCTTTCTCGGCTCCCACTCTCAATAGCCGCGCGTCGTTGAACCGCCGGACCTTTCTTGCCCGCTCCGCTCTCACGCTCGGCACGTCCGCCATCGGCTGCTTCGCCTACGCCACCGAGGTCGAGCCGCACTGGCTCGAGATCGTCGAGCGCGATCTCGCAATCGAAAATCTCCCGAGCGCACTCGCAGGGGCGACGCTCGCGCAGCTGAGCGATCTCCACATCGGACCGCAGGTCTCCGACGAGTACATCGTTCACACCTTCGATCGCCTGCGCGCGCTTGCGCCGGACATCGTCGTGATCACGGGCGACTTCATCACTCACCGTCACTCGCGCGGCGAAGCGCAGTTTCAGCAACTGCGCGGCGTCCTCGCACAGCTCCCACACGCACGGCTCGCCACCCTCGGCATCCTCGGCAATCACGACTATGGACACCGGTGGGGGATGCGGGCGTCGCCGAGCGGGTCATGGCCGAGGGCGAGCGCGCGGGTGTACGCATACTTCGCAACGAGTCGCAAGCTGTGGCGGGGCTGGACTTCGTTGGCGTCGACGATCTCTGGTCGCATCGCGGACATCCCGCTGCGGCACTCGAGGCGCGCGAGAGCAAGGCGGCGATCGTGCTGGTGCACAATCCCGATGCGGCGGATCAGCAGCAGTGGCCGGGATTCCGCGGCTGGATGCTGGCCGGGCACACGCACGGCGGACAGTGCAAACCACCCTTCCTTCCGCCGCCGCTGCTCCCGGTGCAGAATCGTCGCTACGTGGCGGGCGAAGTGTCCGTCGATGCAGATAGATCGCTCTACATCAGCAGGGGCGTCGGACACCTGATTCGTGCGCGCCTTCTCGTGCGTCCGGAGTTGACGCTGTTCACGTTGCGGGCTGCGACGTCCAGGGCTTAGCGGCCGCGCGCAGGCTCACGAGCGAACGGGTCCGAACTCACGCTTCACCACGCGCGCCGCGTACTCCCGCCCAATCGCCTGCAGCCGGTCGATCGCGCGCAGGTTGTCGATCTGCAGCTCGGTCGGCGTCAGCCGATTGCCGACGTCCTTCGAGTCCATCATGCAGTCGTAGCGCACGTAGCTGAACTTCTGCTCGGCTGCCGATAGCAGCGAGGGGGCCTCGAGCGATCCGATCTCTGAGTCGAGCTCTGCGCCGTGCAGGCAGTCGCCAAGCACGCGGCACATCATGTCCTGATTGACGGACGATGCATCGAGGAGCGCCGGGATGACGAATCGAAGCGCATCCCACACGTATGTCTTGCTCGCAAGCTGCTTCGTGAGGCGCGTGCGATGTCCCCCGGTACCGATCGACGTGAGATGGAGCGCGTCGCGCCCCGTCGGCCACTCGAGGCGATGCGCCGGAAGTGTCGCCATGAGCGCGGCGAGTAGCGCGAGATTGTTGTAAGGCCTTACGGCCCCGTCGACGAACAGAAAAGATTCCCCTCCCTGGCGCCTGCTCAAGTGTGTAGAGCGATTCGATGTCGAAGGCAAGAATGCGCTTGAGATGACTGTGCATTGAGGGGCGATTCGGGCGAAGGGGGGCGGAGATCGCTAAGGAACGCCATTTCGAGTCTAGGCGCAACGGTCACCGGGGGGTGCGCGTATGCTCATCTCGCTTCGGATTGAGAAAAGTTGCGGCCGGGGCGCGGTTGGACTACGATCTACGGGAGGAGGATACCCGAATGCGCTCGCGAGGAATTCGGCGTCATCACGAGCAGCGCGTGAAGGCTCGTGTGCAATCGTACTACAGTGGCCACGCGGCAGGCGATCCACGTCGGATCGGCAGGATCGCGCACACCCGCCGCCTGTGCTCGTGCTCGATGTGCGGGAATCCGAGGAAGTACTGGAAGCAGGAGACGATTCAGGAAATGCGGGCGCGCGAGGCGGCTGGCCCGCGCGCATCAGCTTCGGAATGATCACCTGCAGCACGACAGGGGCCGAGAAGACGCCGCGATCGTTGTGACCGCACTCGGGAACGATGATCGCGCTGCGCATCACCTGACGCTGACGGTCCTCGCTGCGCCGCTTGCGACTGCGAAGGTGCCGATCTTTCTGATCGCCACCTTCGATACGGATTACATCCTCGTCCATCAGGGCGCTCTCGAGCGCGCGATCGGCGCGCTCGAGGGGGCGGGACATCGAGTGCTCGTCGAAGTGGTCGGGGGATCGCGAGGCGCTGCCGGAGCGCAAGGGGCTGTATTACGCGATGGGGAAGCAGCAGATTGCTGATCGGTTGTCAATGACGCACCGTCGGGGGCGCCCGAATCCACGCGAGCCGAGTGACGAATGACGCAACGAATGTCGCAGACCGGAGTGACCGCGTTGCGACTCTTCTGGCCACTGTCGATCGCGCTCGTTTTGGTCGACTGCACGACCAAGCGCGTCGTGGAGGCAATGGCGCCCGTTGCCGGTGTGCCGCACAAAATTCTGGACGACGTGCTGCGCGTGACGCTCGAGTACAATCGCGGTGGGGCGATGTCGACGTACCTCGGGCCGTATCAGCGCTGGATCCTGATCGGCTTGACCATCACGGTGCTCGCCTTGATCGCGCGGAATTACTCGCGAGTGATACGCGAGGGAGCCCTGGCGGTGATCGGTCTCGCGCTGATCGTCGGCGGTGCGTTTGGAAATCTGCTCGATCGCCTCATCTCCGCGCGCGGCGTGACGGACTTCATCGACATCGGGATCGGGACGCAACGGTTCTACGTGTTCAACGTTGCGGATGCAGGGGTGAGCGTCGGCGCGGCGCTGCTCGCATATGCACTGTGGCGAGCCGACCACTCGCGGGGCGAGGTTGCGGTCGATTCAGCGCTGTGAGTCTCAATGCCTGACTCCAGCATCCGCCTTCGCGAGGCCACGAATGCCGACAGCGATGCGATCGCGACTCTCCTCGCCGAGCTGGGTCATCCGGTCGTGAGCGCCGATGTCCCAGCGCGGCTGGCGGCCGTCGCCAGCGACGATGGAGCGACGCTCGTCGCGGTGGATGCGAACGACGTTCCCCTGGGCCTCATCTGCGTTGCGCGCTTCGCCGCGCTTCACACCGCAGGCCCGGTCGCATACATCACCGCACTCGTGACGGCGAGCAGCGCGCGCCGCCGTGGCGTAGGCCAGTTGCTCGTCACCGCAGCCAGGGAGTGGGCCGCGCGCCACCACTGCGTTCGCCTCACGGTCACGAGCGCTGAGCGTCGCGCTGATGCGCACGCGTTTTACCCGGCGTGCGGGCTACCGTACACCGGTCGGCGCTTTGCGACCCCAATCCCCTAGAAATCGCCATGCTGGCCGGCTCCCCCCGAATAGTGTCCGTGAACGTCGGCCTCGTGCGAGAGCTCGAATGGCGCGGGCGACAGGTCACGACGGGCATCTGGAAAAAGCCCGTCGAAGGACGGATCGCGCTTCGCGGGGTGAACTTCGCAGGCGATGACCAGGCTGATCGCACGGTGCATGGAGGCCCCGACAAGGCCGTGTACGCGTATGCGCGGGAGGACTACGACTTCTGGCGCGACGAGCAGGGGATCGACACGCCGCACGGATTGTTCGGCGAGAATCTCACCACCGAAGGCCTCGACCTCTCGAATGCGCTCATTGGCGAGCGATGGAGCGTCGGCTCGGCCCTGCTCGAGGTCGCGCAGATCAGGCTTCCGTGCTTCAAGCTCGGCATTCGTATGAACGATCCGTATTTCCCGAAGCGCTTCATGGCCGCGTCGCGCATGGGCGCGTATCTGCGCATCATCGAAGAAGGCGACGTCGGCGCGCGCGATCCGGTACGCGTCTCGTTCAAGCCGGCGCACGGGGTCACCCTGCGCACCATGGTCGAGGCGCTGCACGACACGCGCGCTGCTTCCAGGCTTCGCTCGGTTTCATCCCTTCCGGAGTTCTGGCGCCAGGTGGCAGACGATGAATGAGGGTTCGTCGTTCTTACGATCACTCAGGACGACCTCATGAATTGGCGCTCGTCTGTCAACGGGATCCCGTGTTGATCAGGATCAGCGGGACGTGGCCGCTTGCATTCGAGACCGGCAAGTGAGCAGGGCATTGGGGATCCGCGTCGGGCGAGGCGGTGATCAGCGCCGACTATTCCGCGCAGTGGGTGAAGAGGGGCGAGCGGTGGATGATCCGGGGCGAGGTCTTCGTCGCTCTGCGCTGCTCGAAGAGCGGGTGTGGTTATGCCGCCGCGCCGTAACGTCGAACCCCTCGTCCTCCTCATCCTTGGCGCCGTCTGCCTCGTCGTCTCCTCCATCGGCGCCCTGGAGCCCGGGACCTGGGTGCTCGAAGTCTTCCCGATCTTCATCGGCGCGCCGATCCTCATCGCGAACGCTCGGCGATTTCCCCTCACGACACTCGCGTACCGGCTCATCTTCGTGCACGCGCTCATCCTGATGATCGGTGGACACTACACCTACGCCAAGGTGCCATTCGGCTTCTGGATGCGTGATGCCCTCCATCTCGCGCGCAACAACTACGATCGCATCGGCCACTTCGCCCAGCGCTTCGTCCCCGCCATCGTCGCGCGTGAGATTCTCATACGCCGCACCCCCCTCGCGCGCGGCAAGTGGCTCTTCTTCATCGTCACCTGCATCTGTCTCGCGATCAGTGCCTGCTACGAGTTCATCGAGTGGGGCACCGCCGTACTCGGCGGATCCTCGGCAGATGCCTTTCTCGGAACACAGGGGGACAGCTGGGACACACAGTGGGACATGTTCACGGCGCTCGGGGATGCGATCATCTCCCAACTCCTGCTGTCGCGAGCTCACGATCGCCAGCTGCGTGTGCTTGGCCACGGATGATGCGGAATTGGCAACTCCGAGAGTGGCGGCGCGGTTCATTGGGAGCGCGGTTCGTTCGTCTGCGGGTGCCCTAGTGGATCACATCTGAGATGTTGATAGCATCCGTCTTGCAGCGACGGCGTGCATGTTTACTTCCGCTATGGCATTCTCGCTCAGCGCCGCTGAGCGCGCGGATCTCGAGCACCTCGTGCGCGCGACGACGACGCCCGCCGGCATCGCCCGGCGAGCCCGGTGTGTGCTCTTGCTCGTCGACGGCGCCACCTACGCTGCGGTCTGCGCGGCGCTTGCTGTGACTGATCGC
>JBBSEY010000127.1:0-8784 GCA_038239265.1 Gemmatimonadales bacterium
CGGGCGCGCCTTCGCGATCTTCTTCGCCGCCGCCCCGGTAGGAGCCGCGCTCGGATATGGCATCGGCGGATTCGTCGATTCGCACTGGGGATGGCGTGAAGCCTTTTATGTGGCCGGTGCGCCGGGGCTCGTTGCCGGGTGGTTCCTGCTCCGCCTGCGCGCGCCAAAGAACACGGCGATGGCGACCGGCAAGACGACCGGGGCGTTCTCGAGCTATCGCTTCCTGCTCCGCGACGCTCAGTATCGCCTCACGGTCCTCGGCTATGCGGCGTATACGTTCGCGGTAGGCGGAATTGCCGCGTGGATGCCGGTCTTCGTGCAGCGTGCGCACGGCGTGAGCAGCGCGGTCGCGAACAGCCAGCTCGCCATCATGCTCGTGGTCACGGGTATCGCCGGCTCGCTCGGAGGGGGCTGGATCGGAGACCGGCTGCTCAGGAAGCGACGCGAGGCGTATCTCTGGCTCTCGGCCGTGACGACGCTGCTCGCGGCGCCCCTCGCATGGATTGCCTTTACGACTCCCAATACCACCGTGTATCTGGTTACGTTATTCGCGGCGGAGCTGCTCATCTTTACCTGCACGGCGCCGATCAACTCGAAGCTGATCGACATGGTGCCGCCGGGGATGCGCGCCGCGGCGATGGCCCTCTGCATCTCCACGATTCATTTATTGGGCGATGTCCCGTCGCCCACGCTCATCGGCTGGATCTCCGATCACAGCTCGATACAGCAGGGTGTTCTGATCATCCCCGTCGCAGTCGTCGTGAGCGGGGCGATATGGATGCTGGCCGCTTGGCGCGGTGGCCGGCTCACAACCGCACAGGTCGTCGAGGTCTGACATGATCGAATCGCACTCCCCCGAGCTGCTCTATCTGCTCTCCGGCGACCCGGCGGAGCTGGCGGAGATGTTGTCCACGATGCGGCCCGCGGACGTCGCCGAGGCGCTGAGTCGACTGCATCCGGATGCGGCGGCGCAGCTGATCAAGGCGCTTCCGTTCGATCTGGTCGTCCAGGTGTTCGACGAGCCCGAGCTCGAGGGGCGAGCGGAAATCTTTCAGAAGATCGACGCTGCGTCAGCGGCGCCGCTGCTCGAGGCGATGTCGGCGGATCAACAGGCCGATCTCTTTCGCGAGCTCACCCCGGCCGAGCGGGACCGCCTCGCGAAGCCGCTGAACGCACCGACGCGCCAGTCGCTCGCGCTGCTGCTCCGCTATCCGCCGGAGCAGGCGGGTGGAATCATGACCACGGAAGCGGTCACGGTGCCGAACGACTGGACGGTGGAGAAAACGCTCCAGTACATCGTGAGCGTGGGCGGCGCGAAGGAGACCGTGTACACGATCTACGTGCTCGATGCGCAGCAGCGCATGGTGCACGTGGTCTCGCTGCGCCAGCTCATGATCGCGGATCGCAACCAGAAGGTGCTCGAGGTTGGTCCACAGCGCGTGCCGCTCTCGGTATCGCCGACGACGGACCGCGAGGATGTCGCGCGGCTGCTCTCCAAGTACAATCTGCTCGCCGTGCCCGTGGTGGATGAAGGCGGACATCTCCTCGGCATCGTGACGGTCGACGACGTGATCGATGCGATCGTGAGCGAGACGACGGAGGACGTGCAGAAGTTCGGAGGTATGGAGGCGCTCGACGAGCCGTACATGGAGATCAGCCTGCTCGCGATGATCAAGAAGCGGGCGGGGTGGCTCTGCGCGCTGTTCCTCGGCGAGATGCTGACGGCTACGGCGATGGGGTACTTCGAGGGGGAGATCAGTAAGGCGGTGGTGCTCGCACTGTTCATCCCGCTGATAATCAGCTCGGGCGGAAACTCGGGCTCGCAGGCGACGTCGCTGATCATCCGCGCGATGGCGCTGCGCGAGGTGACGCTGGGCGACTGGTGGAAGGTCGCCTCACGCGAGCTGCCGTCCGGAATCGTGCTCGGACTGATTCTCGGGTCGATCGGCTTCATCAGAATCATGCTGTGGCAGAAATTCGGCTGGTACGACTACGGCGTGCATCACACGCTCGTGGCGGTGACGGTTTCGAGCGCGCTCGTGGGGGTGGTGACCTTCGGCTCACTGGCCGGCTCGATGCTCCCCTTCATTCTTCGCCGTTTCAACTTCGACCCCGCCAGCGCCTCGGCCCCGTTCGTCGCCACCCTCGTGGACGTAACGGGTCTGATCATCTACTTCAGCGTGGCGTTCGTAATTCTGCGCGGAACGTTGTTGTAGTCAGGCTTGGCAACAGCAGCGTGTCAGCGACTCAGGAGCTCCTCGTCCGCAGGCACCGGGGCACCGGAGGACTTGCGCATCGCGTTGCACAACCAGGCGCCGAGGAGTACAGCGGCGGACAGCGAGAGAACAGAGAGCAGATTCGCGAGACGCGCGAGCGCCGTGTCGTCGCCGAGCATCGCGCGGCGCGCGAGCAGGAAGTGCCAGTCGTGGATCGCATCGCCGCTCCCCATGCTCACGAGTGGGAGAATCTGGACGCGCGCATCGCCGATGTAGGTGGCGAGATTGGCGAGGCTCATCGAGAGCCACGCGAGCGCGACGGAGATGCCGAAATACTCGCGCTGCCGCAGGAAGGCGTACGCCACGACGAGCGGTACTGCTACCTGCGTGATGCTTCCGCCGGCGACCTCGAGGAACTCACCGAGGGGGCTGAAGAGCACGTGTCCCGCCTCGTGCACCACGAGGGTGAGTCCGCCGAAGATCGTCGAGTACTCGTAGTCGTTCAGCGATCGGATGGCGATGTACGCAAGATAGGCGAGCAACATCGCTCGCCAGATCCAGTTGCGCCCGCTGCACCACTGGAGCGCATCGTCTCGGCGTTCGCTCGCGGTCAGGTCGGGATTGCCGTGATGAACGTGAGCGAGCGCCGCCGCCGCACTACACTGCTCAAGCCGAGGAAGACTTCCGGATCGATGAGTGAGCCGATGCGCTCGGAGAGATAGTCGAGCGTGCTATGCGGCTGCATGGGCTCCTGATACGCGCGTCCGGTCGTCAACGCGTCGAATGCGTCCACTGCTGCGAGGATTCGCCCGCCGACCGAGATCTGCTTGTCGGAGAGCTGACGCGGATAGCCCGAACCGTCGAAGTGCTCGTGGTGGTCGCGAATGTAATCGAGCACTGCGCCGAGGTGTTTCATCGGGGCGAGGATCGTGATCCCCATCTCGACGTGCTGCTTCACATGCGCGTACTCTTCGGGCGTGAGTGAGCCGGGCTTGTTCAGGATCTCCTCGCGGATGCCGATCTTGCCGACATCCATCAGGCGGCCCGCGAGGCGCACGGCTTCCACCGTGTCCACGTCGAGCGCCATCGAGTCCGCGACTGCGGCGGCCATCTCTCCGATGCGAATCGAGCGACCGCGCATATACGGGTTCTTTGCTTCCATCGCGATGACCAGCGACTCGGCCACCTGGATGGTGAGGTCGCGAAGGGCGGACTTCTCGCGCTCGAGCTCCGCGGTCCGCATCGTCACTTCTTCGCGAATGACGTTGTCGATCTCGCGCTGCTGCAGCAGCATCTCGCGGCGGTGCAGGGCCTTGAGAATCGACTCCTGCAGGTCGGGGAGCTCCACGGGCTTGGTGAGGTAGCCCATCGCTCCGCGCGAGAGCGCTTCGGTGGCCGTCGGCGCATCGTTCACCGCCGTCAGCATCACAATGGCGAGGTCGGGATTCGTGGCGAGTGCCTTCGGCACGAGCTCGACTCCCGTCATCCCGGGCATGCGAATGTCGCTGAGCATCAGCGCATAGCGTCCTGCCTGTAGCATCTCGAGCGCCTGAAACGCGGACGCCGCCGTCTCCACCTCGTACCCGGAGCGCGTGAGGTACGTGCCCAGCGACAGCCGGATCGCCTCCTCATCGTCGACCAGAAGGACGCGCACCATACGTCGATCCGGGACAAGCATTTCTGGAGCGGTCACGATGGCGCTTTTGGATTGAGGGGCGGAGATCATCGCAAGTTAGGGAACGAGGATCGTGGGGCTCGTTTCGTTCGCGCTCGTGCCCACGATCGTCGCCACCGACTGATCCTGTCCGACCGAAACGATGTCACCGTTGTCGCCGTACGCGCCCTCGACCGCAAAACATCCGCTCGTGGAGCACGCGGGCTGGCCGATGCCGGCCCCGTCGTACACCAGCTCTGACGTCTCATTGGTAGCTACCGTCACGGCGCGAAGCGAGGGTGCGCCAACGACCGAGACGAAATAAATCTGGCGCCCATCCGCACACCACACCGGATTGAACGCGCCGTTCATCTCGTTCGTGAGCTGCACCGGTGTTCCGCCGGAAGCCGGGATCACGAATACCTGAGATAGCCCCGAGCGCGTCGACGTGTAGACGAGCTGGGTGCCGTTCGGGCTCCACGATGGTGCGGATTCGGGGACGTAGCTTTCCGAGCCGGTGGCGAGCGGGGCCTGGTTCGCGCCGGTCGAGTCCATCGTCCAAATGCGCGGGGTGCCCGAGCGACCGCTGACGAACGCGATGCGCGAGCCGTCGGGGCTCAATCGTGGCTGCTCGTCGGTGCCGCTGCTCGTAGTAAGGCGCTTGAGCCCGGACAGGTCGTTCCTGCCCATATAAATTTCTTCATCGCCGTCGCGATAGGATGCGAAAACGAGGTGTCCGGCTGCACTATGTGGGTCCTGCTCCGCCGCGTCCGAGAAAGTGATGCGCGAGACGACACCACCCTCATCTTTCCAGAGCTGATTGACGCCGCTCGCATTGGACACGAACACGATCGACGGCGAGGACGAGGGGCTCTGCGAGGTCGACTTCTGCTTTGGCGCGGCGGTGAGATTCTGATCGGCGGAGCACGCGGTCAACCCGGCGATCGCGACCAGCGCAATCGCGGCGCGGATCAGCGCGCGCGCGCCGAGCTGCGGAGCGATCGTCGTGCTCTGTCGTGACTGACGTGAATTGTGACGCATCGGCCGGTCCTCGGTGAAATCGGTGGAGGCAGACTCTCGTGTCGTTCTCTCTGACTTCTTCTCTCTCTCCCATGATTATCGGCAATGCGGGCTCTTCATTAACGGCGAAGACAATTAAAAGCGGCTTATAGATCGGCACCACCGCTCTCTCTTAGAACAGTCTCATCTTCGCCTCACATTCCTCCTCGCTAAGTTGACCCTAGTGGATCTCAGCAGCCGTTCTCCCCGCCGCGCGCCGATTTTTCTCGATGAGACCGGGCGCCGCTGGCGTCGGCTTCGTCGCGTCGCGCTGGTCGTCGGAGTGCTCACGAGTGTGGTGGCCGCGATCACGATCACCATGTTGGCAATCCCGCCAATGCTTCCTGAGATTCCTCTCACGGGAGAGCCGTTCGCCCGCGCTCCCGGCTTCGCGACGAGCAAGATCGAGCGCGAGCGACTTTCGAAGAAGCTGCAGCTCTACTTCACGCTGCGAAAAAATCGGGTGCCTGGAGTGCGCGCCAATGTGCTCCCGATTCGCGGGCGCACCGGTCCGGGAAAGCAGCACCCCCCCGGCGCACCGATCGTCGCCGGCTTCTACGTCACCTGGGACGACAACTCGCTCGACGCGCTCGCCCACCACGCGGACGACCTCGACTGGGTCGTCTGCGAATGCGCATGGCTTGGCCCAAACGGCAACGGGCTGCGCATGCGCATCGACCGGCGCGTAGGGGTGACGATCGCCAGCGCGGTGCCGGATCCCAAGCTTCGCCCGCAGATCTTCATCATGGTGAGCAACTTCGACTCGGCCGCCAAGCGCTGGGATCCCGCGGGGCTGCGCCATCTGCTCACCGATTCTGCCTCGCGCGCGCTCGCCCTCAGGCAGCTCACCGACAGCGTCTCCTACTATGGCATGGGCGGCGTCACGATCGACTTCGAGGAGGAGCCCCAGGAGCTCACCGAATCGATCGCGACGTTCGTGGCGGAGTTGCGGAGGCGGCTCGCGCCAATGGGGAAGCTCGTCACGCAGGCTGCGAGCGTGAACGACAGCGACCATCAGCTCACGCGCTTCGGAGCGGTGAACGACTATCTGTTTTTGATGCTGTACGACGAGCACTTCGGCAGGACCGGCGACCCGGGGCCGATCGCGAGCCAGCAGTGGTTCGTCGAGCGCATGAAGCACATGCTGAGATTCGTGCCCGCGAGCAAGGCGATCCCGATCGTCGGCGCGTACGGCTACGACTGGAACGACGGTGACAGCACGACCAATGGGCAGCAGCTCACCTTCCAGGAGATCATGTCCGCGGTACGAAAGGCGGACAAAAAGGCACTGCACTTCGACTCGACGACTCTGAACCCGTACGCGACGTGGACCGATCGCGACTCCACCGAGCATCTCGCGTGGTATCTCGATGCAATCACTGCGTACAACCAGTCGGTGGCAGCGCAGGCGCTCGGCACCGCGGGCATGGGCATCTGGCGCATGGGTTCGGAGGACGCCGCGATCTGGCGCGTGATCGGCAAGACCGGCATCGACTCCTCTGCCGCGCTGCTCAGCGTGATCCCGGCCGGATACGACGCGGAGATGGAGGGGAGCGGAGAGATCCTCGATCTGTTTGCGAGTCCCGACTCCGGGAATCGAACCGTGCGCGTCGATCCCCAAACGAAGCTCGTGATCGACGAGGTCATTCACAAGGTCGGCACACCGTACATCGTCAACCGGTACGGGAGCAGCGATCCGCACCTGATCACGCTCACCTTCGACGATGGTCCCGACGGAAAGTGGACGCCGATGATTCTCGACACGCTCAAGTCTCGCGGCGTGTCGGCGACCTTCTTTCTGATTGGCGAGAACGCCGAGCGGCACATCCCGCTCATGCGGCGCATCCTGAACGAGGGGCACCTGATCGGCAATCACACGTTCTCGCATCCGAACCTCGCGTTCACCGGCGACAAACGAACGAAGCTCGAGCTCGATGCCACGGAGCGGCTCTTCGAAGCCGTGCTTGGGCGGCGCACCGCATTCTTCCGCCCTCCGTATTTCGGGGACGCCGAGCCGACGACGCTCGATGAGCTCGTGCCCGCGCAGATTGCGAAGGAACGCGGCTACCTGATCATCGGCTTGCACATCGACGCCGAGGACTGGCAATCGCCGGGAGTGCAGACGATCATCGACACCGTGCTGGCGCAGCGCTCGAGGGGAAACGTCGTGCTGCTGCACGACGGCGGCGGCGATCGGAGTCAGACCGTCGCCGCACTCGGGCCCCTCATCGACTCGCTGCGCGCCGTCGGCGACACGGTCGTGCCGCTCTCACAGCTGATCGGGCTCACACGCGACCAGGCGATGCCCGGGCTGCCGCCGCGCAACAAGCTCGCGCGCGCGGGGGAGCTGCTGGGGTGGGGGACGCTGAGCCTCGTGCAATGGATCCTCTACTGGGTCTTCTTCCTCGCGATCTTCCTCGGATTCGCGCGACTGGTCTTCATGACGGTTCTCGCGATCGTCCAGCACGTGAAGAGTCACCAGAACCGCGACGCGCCGATCACCTTCGCGCCGTCCGTGAGCGTGATCGTCCCCGCGTACAAGGAAGAGAAGGTCATCCTGCGCACGATCGAGACGCTGATCGCGCAGGAGTATCCGGGGGAGCTCGAGGTAGTGGTCGTCGACGACGGGTCGCCGGACGAGACGTACGAGATTGCGCGCGCGACGTACGGCGATCATCCGAAGGTGCGGGTGTATCGCAAGCCAAACGGAGGAAAGGCGAGCGCGCTGAACTACGGGCTGGAGTTTGCGAGCGGCGAGATCGTAATCTGCCTCGATGCCGACACCTTGTTCGCACCCGACGCGGTGGCCGAGCTCGTGGAGCCGCTGCACGATCCGAAGGTCGGCGCCGTCGCGGGAAATGCGAAGGTGGGCAATCGCATCAACCTCGTCACGCGCTGGCAGGCGATCGAGTACGTGACGAGTCAGAATCTCGATCGCCGAGCGTTTTCGCTGCTGAATTGCATCACCGTAGTACCCGGCGCCGTCGGCGCGTGGCGCAAGGCGCTCGTGCTCAAGGCGGGTGGCTTTAGCGAGGATACGCTGGCGGAGGATCAGGACCTGACGCTCTCGATTCGCCGCCGCGGCTACTCGATCGCGTACGCCGACGAAGCCATCGGCTACACCGAGGCGCCCGACACGCTCGGGGGGCTCGCCAAGCAGCGCTTCCGCTGGTCGTTCGGCACGCTGCAGTGCCTGTGGAAGCATCGGCGCACCTTTTTCCACTCGCGCTACGGTTCGCTCGGCTTCGTCGCGCTGCCGAACGTGCTGCTCTTCCAGATCATCTACCCGTTCCTGTCGCCCATCGCGGATCTGATGTTCGTGCTCAGCCTCTGGAGCGCGTGGGCACTCCGCGAAGCGCACGGCGCGACGTACGCGATGACGTCGGTGGAACAGGTGCTCACCTACTACGCCGTCTTCCTCATCGTCGACTGGCTCGCATCGATTCTGGCCTTTTCGCTCGAGCCCGATGAGGACAAGTGGCTCACCTGGCTGATCTTCCTGCAGCGCTTCGCGTACCGGCAGGTGATGTACTGGGTGGTCGTGCGCTCGGTGATCGCCGCCCTGCGCGGACGCGTCGTTGGCTGGGGGAAGCTGGAGCGAAAGGCGACGGTCGAGCTCGAGACTGCGACGTCGCGTACCTGACCTGGGTCGCGGACTGCACGCGCGTTCTGGCGCACATCGGATTAGTACCCCTCGGCCGCTCCTCGCACGCGCGGGTCGGGAGTTCCCTGCACGGAGCCCGCGCGCCGCAGGATCGATGCGCCGATGCCGATGTCGCCGCGATTGAGCGCCTTCGTCGCATAGCCCATCGCCGCGAGCGCATCGATGGTGGGCGTCGTAAGGCCATCCGCATC
>JBBSEY010000128.1:0-8745 GCA_038239265.1 Gemmatimonadales bacterium
GAGCTCGCGAAGGAGAGCGGGAGCGTGCTCGTTCCACCCTACGATGATGCGCGCATCATCGCGGGGCAGGGAACAGCGGGGCTCGAGATCGTCGAGGATCTTCCCGACGTGGAAACAGTGCTCGTGCCGGTTGGCGGCGGCGGGCTGAGCGCCGGCGTCGCGACGGCGGTGAAGCTGCTCGCGCCCGGCGCGCGCGTGATCGGCGTGGAGCCGGTGGGCGCCGCGAAGCTCACGCAGGCGCGCGCAGCGGGCGCACCGGTGCGGCTCGAGCACACGGGCGGCATGGCCGATGGCCTGCTGGCGACGCAGATCGGCACGATCCCCTTCGCGCATCATTCCGCGTACATCGACGAGGTGGTGACCATCGAGGATGCCGAGCTCGCGTCGGCGATGCGCTATCTCCTCGACAGGCTCAAGCTCGTCGCGGAGCCGAGCGGGGCGATCACGATCGCGGCGCTTCAGTCGGGGCGTGTCGAGCCGCGCGGGAAGACCGTCGCGGTATTGAGCGGCGGCAACATCGAGTACGACGGGCTCGGAAGCGTGCTCGGAAATGGATAGGGCCCGCATCCTCATCGCCGATGAGGATTTCGTGCTCTCGCGCACGCTCACGTGGCTGCTCCGCGATCAGGGTTACGATGTCGCCGTCGCGCCGGGCGGGCGCGGCGTGCTGGATCATCTCAAGGTGACTTCCCCCGATCTGCTGATGATCGACGTGGGCGCAGAGCCCGCAGACGGCTATCAGCTGCTGGAACGCATGCGCGGTGAGGAGCAGTGGCGCGACATGCCCGTGCTCGTGATGTCGCCGCAGGCGCCCGATGAGATGTCCATGCAGGTGCTCAAGTTCGGAGCGACGGACTTTCTCTCGAAGCCGTTTCACGTGCGCGAGCTACTCGCGCGTGTGCGGATGCAGCTCCGCGTGCGCCGCGAGACCCTGCACGCACGCCACGCGCTGCACTCCACCGAGGTCGAGCTCGCCCAGGTGCGGACCGAGGCCGAGAAGCGTCGCCAGCTCGTGGATATCCTGCAGGAAGTGCACGGCGACTTCTCACCGGAGGAGCTCTACCACATCCTCGTGCGGCGCGTCGCGCACGCGCTCGACATCTCGCACTGCTCGCTGATCCTCGCGCGGCCCGGCGACGACGTCGGCATCGTCGCGGCGGCATACGAAACGCCCGGGCTGCGCCACCTCGAGATCGAGCTCAAGCGCTACCCCGAGATTCGCGCTGCGCTCGAGGGCTCGGAGCCCGTGCTCGTCGAGGATGTCACCACGAGCCCGCTCTATGCCGAGGCGCGCAACGAGTGGGCGATCTCGCGGAACGACGTGAAGGTGCGCTCGGTGATCGCGCTCCCCTTCCGCATCGATGGCATCGAGGCCGGCGTCGTCTTGCTGCGCACGCTGGACGGCGAGCCGTCGCTCAAGGTGTCCGACGTCGACTTCGCCGACGACGTGGTGAAGGCTGCGGTGAGCGCGATCCAGCGCGCGCAGGCGATGGAGAGCACGCGCGCGGACAACGAGCGCCTCGAGGTGCTCGCGCTCACCGACTCGCTCACGATGACGCTCAATCGTCGCGCGCTCATGGACCGGCTCGAATCGGAGCTCGACCGCGCGCGGCGGTACTCGCTCACCCTTTCGCTTCTCATGGTCGATCTCGACCACTTCAAGGCGGTGAACGACAGCTTCGGCCATCTCGCCGGGGACGAAGCACTGCGCGGCGTCGCACGCGTGCTGCAGCGCGAGGCGCGATCGGTAGACGTCGTGGCGCGCTACGGCGGCGAGGAGTTCGTCGTCATCCTCCCCGAGACGGGCGAGGATGGCGCGGTGAAGGTGGCCGAGCGGATTCGCTCGCGCGTGACGGAACAGCCGCAGGAGGGACTGGTCCCCATACCGGCGGTCACGGTGAGCATTGGAGTGGCGACGGTGCTCTCGACGCAGGTGCAGGCGCCGGAAGAGCTGATCGCGCTCGCGGATGAGGCGCTCTATCGCGCGAAGGCGCAGGGCAGAAATCGCGTTTGCACATGAGCCGCACGTAACCACGGCATGAGCACGCGCTGCCCTACCTGTCAGTCCGTCTACGCCGACGACGCGAGGTTCTGTCCCAAGGACGGGACGAAGCTCGAGACCGTCGTGTCGGCGGCTGCAACCGCCCCGCAGCCAGCGCCCGCCGCGACTCCGCACGTGCCGCCCTTCATCCCTCCGGCGCCGCCAGTGACCGCCGCGCCACCGCCGAGCACCCACGCGCGCGTCTTCCAGCCGCTCGGCGCCGAGAATCGCGCGACGGCGCAGCGAACCGGGCCGCCCGGCGCGCCGGGCTCCGCGGGAAAAGCGCCAGACTATTCGAAGCTGGTCGGAGAGACGCTCGACTCGCGCTATTCGATCACGCGCAAGATCGGCGAGGGCGGCATGTCGTTCGTCTATCTTGCCGACGACGTGATCACGAAGCAGCAGGTTGCGATAAAGATTCTCTCCCCGGCGCTCAGCCACGATCGCACCGCCATGGCGCGCCTTCGTCGCGAAGCGGAGCTCGGCGGAAGGCTCGCGCATCCGAACGTCTGCCACATCATCCGGCTCGGCGAGACGAGCAACGGGCTCGTGTACGTCGTCATGCCCTTCGTACAGGGTGAGCTGCTCTGCGACATCACGAATCGCGCGAAGCAGCTCCCACTCGATGTCACCATTCGCTACATCACCGACATCGCGGCCGGGTTGCAGGTCGCGCACGAGATTGGAATCGTGCACCGGGATCTCAAGCCCGAGAACATCATGATCAGCACGGCGCCCGACGGCAGCGAGCGTGCGATCGTAATGGACTTCGGACTCGCGAAGGAGCGCGCGGTGGGCGCCGAGATCAAGAAGCTCACGGCCACCGGAATCGTACTCGGCACTCCGGAGTTCATGAGCCCCGAGCAGTTGCGTGGCAAGGCACTCGACTCGCGCACCGACGTGTATTCGCTCGGACTCATGGCGTACGAGATGCTCACGGGAAAGCTGCCGTTCACCGGCCGCACGCAACAGGAGATCATGATCGCCCGCCTGCGGAGCGAGCCGACGCTGCTGCGCGCGGCGCGACCGGATCTCGAATTTTCCGTCGCGCTCGAGCGGGCGCTTCAGAAGAGCATGGAGCGGGAGCCCGCAGACCGGTACCAAACGGCGCCGGAATTTGCTGCGGCGCTCACGGAGGCGAGCGGGCCTCCGCGCGGAAGCAGCGGGATGCTGGATCGGCTCTTTGGTCGCTGACGGTACTGCCGGACACGCTCACCCGCCCCCATTGCAGCCCCTCCGAACGCCCGGTCAGATTTCGCCGCATGAAGCGACACGCGGCGTTCGAGCCACCCGAGTACGTCGCCTGGGCCCCGGATGAGACCGAGGAGCGGCGCTTCGCCGCCACCATCGCGGCGCACCCCGAGCGCGCTGCCATCATCGACGCCCTCGGCGAGCCCCAGCTCCTCGACATCTACGCTGGGCTCGTCCGCACCCGGCTGATCGACATCGCCCTCAAACGCTTCGTGAAGCAGGGAGTTATCTCCAAGGCGTGGCTCAGCACCGGCGAGGAGGCCGCAACCGTCGGCCCTGTCCACGCCCTCAGGCGCGGCCCGAACACCGACATAATCGCGCCGATGATCCGTAACTCCGGTGCCTGCAATGAGATGGGGATGCCGGCCGCGGACATTTTCCGCGCCTATATGGGCACCGGCGACAGCCCCTCGCACGGCCGGGATGGCCACTACGGCGACTTTGCCCGCGGGATCCTCCCTCCGGTATCAATCGTGGGCGATTGTGCCGCTGTAGTGGCCGGGATCGCTCTCGCCATGCGCCTCAAAGGGCGGGACAACGTGGCCATCACCTGGATTGGTGACGGAAGCACGAAGGCGGGCGTTTTTCATGAGGGACTCAACTTCGCCGCGGTAAACCGGGTTCCGGCGATTTTCGTGATTCAGAACAACCAGGTCGCCCTTGGCACACGACTCGCCCAGCATCATCTCGAGCTGGCCCCGACCAGCTTCGAGAACTGGCCGCAAGCCTACGGGATCTGGGGCGGAGTATTCGATGGGAACAACGTGCTCGACGCGTATGCGCTCACGTCGCTGGCGGCCGCGCGGTGCAGGCGCGGCGAGGGGCCTGCGCTGCTGATCGCCGAGACGTTCCGAATGGGCGGGCATGCGACGCACGATGAGCATGAGGCGCGTCGCACCTTCGACTCCGAGCTCTTCGGACTGTGGGGACGGCGCGAGCCGATCGCGATGTACGAGCAGTGGCTCGTCGCGCGCGGAACGTCCACGTCGCAGCTGGAGTCGCTGGAACAGGAAGTAGAGCTCGAGGTTACGAACGCAGAGGAAGAGGCACTCGCGAGTCGCGCCGGCGCCATGCCGAAGGGCGAGGACGCGCTGGGTGGAGTCTATCACACGGGAATGAGCTGATGAGATCCATGTTCGCGCTTGCCGGGATCGTTTGCGTTGCCGCCGCGTCGCTGGGGTGCGGAGGCTCGAGCGCTGGCGGCACCGTAACGCCATCGGATGGGAGCTTTCCGAGCCCGCTCACCGTCGCGACGGGGATGCACATCAATTACTTCGCGAAGGTGCCCGGCGCGCGCGTGATGGCGCTCGGCCCCGACGGTGCGGTGTACGTGAGCGAAACCGGCGCGGGCAAGGTCGTGCGCGCATGGGACACGAATGGCGACAACGTCGCCGACAGTCTGCGCACGGTAGTCGAGGGGCTCAACGGCCCGTCGGGGCTCGCCTTTCACAAGGGATACCTCTACATAGCAAACACGAATGGCGTTGTGCGCGTGCAGCTCAACGCCCAGGGCGTCGCGAACGGCTCCCCCGTGTCCGTGAACTCACTGCCGAGCGGCGGCGGGCACTCCACGCGTACGATCGTCTTCGGAGCGGATAGCGCGATGTACGTATCGGTAGGCTCCTCGTGCAATCTCTGCGTGGAGTCGGACTCCGAGCGCGCGAGCGTGGTCCGCTTCAACGAGGATGGCTCGAGCGGACGCGTGTTCTCGCGCGGGCTGCGCAACGCCGTTGGGCTGGCCGTGAACCCTTCGACGCACAAGCTGTGGGTGTCGCAGAACGAGCGCGACAACGTGGCGCCCGATCATCAGAATCTGCCGCCGGAAGAGATCAACATCCTGCAGGATGGGAAGGACTACGGCTGGCCGTACTGCTATTCGCTGAACGGCGCTCCGGTGCCGAATCCGGAGTACAACGATGCGTCTCGCTGCGCGACCACCGTCACCGCGGCGCTCGAGATGCAGGCGCACTCCGCGCCACTCGGCATGACCTTCCTCGACAGGGCGACGCTGCTACCGGCGCAGTATCGTGGCGATCTTCTCGTGGCCTTTCATGGATCGTGGGATCGCGATCAGCCGACGGGCGCGAAGGTCGTGCGAGTGAAGATCGCGGGCGGCGTGCCGACGGGGGTCGAGGATTTCGTGAGCGGCTGGCAGCGCGCAGACGGTTCGCGCTGGGGGCGTCCGGCGGATGTGCAGGTCTACAAGGATGGCTCGGTGCTCATCTCGGATGACCAGAGCGGCTCGATCTACCGCGTCGCGCCGTAGCAGTCCGGTGACCTCGGTGTGGCGCGCGGCGCTCGCCGCACTGTTCGTCGCGGGAAGCGGTGCCGGGATCGCGGGCACGCTCCCCGCGCAGACGCTCGTCGCGCAGAACCAGCGCATCGTGGCGCGCGCGGATACACTGCTCATCGCTGGGCGCATCTTCGCGGCGGAGTCGCTTTACTACATAGCCGTCAGACGCGGTCCGCGCGATCCCGTCGCGCGCTTCGCACTCGGCCGCTATCTCGCGCAGCGCGGCGCGCTCAAGGTAGGCGCCGTGCTGATGGAAGAGGCACGCTACTTCGGCGGCGACGCCGTGCGGATAGCCGTGGAGCTCGCGCCCGTGTATCAGCGGCTTGGGGAGTACAACCATCTCGCAGCGCTGCCGGCGAGTGCGGTGCCGCTGGGCGAGCGGATGCGCGCGGAGTTTTTGCGCGACAATCGCCCCGGGATTTCGGGTCCGGATTCGGCGAGCATCGACTACGTCGTGAACGACAGCCAGCTGCTCGGGCGCGTGACGCTGGTGATCGGCACCGACACCGTGATGGCGACGATTGATGCGCGAACGGAGGGGCTCGTGCTCGATACGGCGTGGGCGACGCGGAAGGAGCTGCGGCGCTTCGGCGGGCGCACGCTGGCCGCGCACGACGTAAACGCGGTGACGCCGGCCGTCGCGTTGGGGCCGTACACCTTCACGAACGTGCCGACGCACTTTGCGGCGCTGCGCGGTGCGGCGAAGGCGACGATCGGGCTCGATCTGATCGGGCAGCTCGCGCCGAGCTTCGATCCGCGGCGCGGCAAGATCGTGCTGCGCGCCGGCGGTCGGCTGCCGTCGACGTTTCCAGGGCTACGGATCGCGACGCTGACGAACGATCGCGGCGTGTATGTGGTGAAGGGTGAGACGATCTTCCCGCTGGGCCACCCCGACGTGCAGCGCTACTTCAGGAATTCGAGGTGGACGCTCAATCCAAAGCGGGGGGAGGTGCTGGTGGACTCGGTGGGCGCGCCGAACGCGTTGTAGGGCGAGCCGACTATCGCCCGATCCGCCTGAGCTCCACCAGCAGACACCGATCCTGCACCACCTCGATCCCTGCGCGCGCCAGCTGCTCGGCTACGGCATCGTGCCGGATCCCCGACTGAAACCACACCGCCTTCGGTCGCTTCGCCAGGATGTCATCGACGTGGGGTGGGATGTCCTGCGGGCGGCGAAAGACATCGACGAGATCGATGTCGCCGGGAATCGCCGAGAGTGTGCGATACGCGGGAGATCCAAACAGCTCGCGCATCTCCGGATAATATGTCGGCACTGGGATGATCTCGAAGCCCGCGCCATGGGCGTAATCGGGCACGTAGTACGCGGGCGCACCGGACTCCGGCGCCTTGACGCCGAGCACCGCGATGCGGTGCGTACGCTCGAGGAGCGCGCGGAGCTGCGCCGATGTGTCGAGCAGTCGGCCGCGCCACGCGTCGGGGGCCTCGTGGTCCGGCTCGCGGACTGCGCTCATTCGTCGCGCCCCGGCGTGAAGGCGTCCACCGACATCTTGAGCTGTTCCGTGAGCTCGGCGTCGCCACTCAAGAGCGTCTCCCACGAGATCTCGCGCCCCTTGCGCCTCCCCTTGAGCGCGATCTTCACGCCCTCCGGCGACACGATCACCGTGTAGAACTCCTTGCCGAGCTTGAGCTCGCGCTTGATGGGACTGTCGAGCTTCGTAGTCACCGTGTCGACCCTCGGATGATGAACGTTCTGGCTGCGCTCGTACGATTGAACGTCGAAATATGTGCTCGGCCGTCGCTCGCGTTTCGAATGGGCGCGGGGGTAACGTGCACCTCGCCGCTCAGCTAGCTTTCGGGACTGTATACAATGTCCGTGGGCACTGAGGAGACCCCAGAAATGCGAATGCTCGTTCTTGGCGCGGGGCTGCAAGGCTCGGCGTGCGCGTATGACCTGCTTCAGAATCCCAATGTCAGCGAGGTTCGTCTCGCCGACCTGAACGTTTCGCACCTCCCCGATTTTCTCAACGAATTCTCCGGGAAGCGGCTCATTCCGACGCCGCTCGATGTGCGCGACAAGGAAGCCGTGCTCGCTCTCATGCGCGAGAGCAAGGCGACGATGAGCGCGATTCCGTACTACTTCAATCTCGACCTCGCGCGCCTCGCCGTGCAGGCGGGAACGAACTTCTGCGATCTCGGCGGCAACACCGAGATCGTCTTCCAGCAGAAGCAGCTCGACGCGGAGGCGCGAAAGGCGAAGGTCACCATCGTGCCCGATTGCGGTCTCGCGCCGGGAATGGTGAACATTCTCGCGCAGTATGGCATCTCGCAGCTCGACGACGTGCAGACGGTGAAGATCTTCGTCGGCGGGCTCCCGCAGCAGCCGGAAGGTCCGCTCGGCTACCAGATCGTGTATTCGCTCGAGGGAGTGCTCGACTACTACACGACGTTGTCGTGGATCGTGCGAAATGGGAAGCGCGAGCAGGTAAAGGCGCTTTCCGAGCGGGAGCCGGTGATGTTTCCGAAGCCGGTGGGCGAGCTCGAGGCGTTTCACACGGCCGGCGGACTATCGACGATGGCGTGGCGCTACGAGGGAAAGATTCCGTCGATGGAGTACAAGACGCTCCGCTATCCTGGGCACGCGCACATCATGGAGGCTATTCGCGAGCTCGGGCTGCTCGAGCTCGCACCGATCGATGTAAAGGGCACGAAGGTCGTGCCGCGCGATCTGATCGTCGCGGCCATGGGTCCGCGTCTCACGAAGCCGAGGGGGAAGGATCTGGTCGCGTT
Organism: Gemmatimonadales bacterium; assembly: GCA_038239265.1. Taxonomy (GTDB): domain Bacteria; phylum Gemmatimonadota; class Gemmatimonadetes; order Gemmatimonadales; family Gemmatimonadaceae; genus FEN-1250. The sequence continues at coordinate 8,334 of JBBSEY010000128.1, forward strand.
GCGAGTGGTCGTCGAAGGAAGCAAGGGCGGGAAGGCGAAAATGGTCGGCTGGGAGCTGCTCGACTATTACGATGAATCGCGCGGCATCAGCGCGATGATGCGCACGACGGGCTACTCGCTTTCGATTACGGGGCAGATGCAGGCGAACGGCGAGCTCGAGACCGGCGTCTATACGCCCGACGAGTGCATCCCGGCGGAAAAGTACATCTCCGAGCTGGGCAAGCGCGGAGTGATGATCAAGGCGATTCAGTAGCTGCCGGGCGGGATCGCGAATGGACAAAGGCCGGGGTCGCGGGCGGCTCGCGCGCGTGTCCCCGGCCGTTGGGGGGGCCCGGGGGGTTTCGGTATGGCGGGCACGTCGCCCGGGGTGGGCCCCGCCGGGCGGTGGGGGTGGTTGGCGTGCCGCGGGGGA
>JBBSEY010000129.1:0-8698 GCA_038239265.1 Gemmatimonadales bacterium
AGCGCGCGCGCGAGCGACGCCACCGTCTGCGGCGTATCGCCGAATCCGTGAAGCAGCACGACGCCCATCGATGCGCCGTCAGCCGCGAGCGCGAGCGGCTCCGCGCCACCGATGATGCCGAGGGGCCCGATGGGGAATCGGCTCCCCACGAGCCGCTCGAAGCGCCGCCGCTGCAGCATCCCGGCGCCCCACACGAGTGCACCGAAGATGAGTGCGCCGGCAATGAGCACAGCCGTCAGCACCGAGACGGGCGAACCGTTGGAGGAAAAGAAACGGGGGCGGTAGCCGTCAGGCTTCCGTCCCCCGCTCTCGCATCCCCCCCACGAGGACGCACAGCAATCGCTTCGATGCTCACACCGCTTCGCGTCCCCAACGCTACAACGGCGCATTTCATCTCTCGCCGCACCCACTTTGCAACTCTCGCGCCGTTGTGCCGAACGCCCGCCCTCAAGTCGTCACGCCCCCTTCAATGACTTGATACCCCTTCACCCGCTGCGCGCTCGCGAACGTCTCGGCGCTTACCCCCGTGAGCTGCCACGCTTGCGCCATCGCCGCACCCACCGCAGCCGCTTTTTCCAGCTTCGTTACCGCCAGCATGGATGAGCCCGCACCACTCAGCGTCACACCGATCGCGCCCGCATCGACGGCCGCCGCCGCCACCGCATCGTAGCCGCGCACCAGGCGCCTCCGGTGCGGGACGTGCAGCACGTCGTCGAGCGCCGCCGCGAGCATCGCCTCATCCGCCGTGGCGAGCCCGCGTACGAGCGCTGCCCCCTTGGCCGCGGCACTCACCGCCGTCACGTGCGGAACGACGTTCGGCAGCGCCGCACGCGCCCGCTTCGTCTCGAGCACGAACTCCGGCACCGCGAACACGAACGCTAGCGACGGATGCATGTCGAGCGGCGACACGATCACCTTTCCCGCATGCGTCAGCGCAAGCGTCGCCCCGCCGAACACGGACGGGCACACGTTGTCGGGATGCCCCTCGAGCGCCGTCCCGACCTCCGCGATGCCGAACTTGTCGAGACCGAGCTTCAGCATCTCATTCGCCAGCGCAGCTCCCGCAACGAACGCAGCCGCCGACGAGCCGAGCCCTCGCCCCACCGCGATCTCCGACGTTGCGTGAAAGCGCAGTCGCTCCGGCACCGCGATCTTCTTCGCCCCCGCCGCCGCACGAAACGCCACATAGATCGCGTCGTGCGAATCGCGTGTGTTGAGCGACGCGAGCGTGCCCTCACGCACGAACTCCGGCTCCGCCAGCGCTCCACTCTCCGCCCGGCAAACCGACACGGTGAGCCAGCGGTCCACGGCAATACCCACGCAGTCGAAGCCGCCACCCACATTTGCGGCGGAGGCGGGGACGCGAACAGTGGCTTTCCTATTCAAATCGGTCACGCGCGAAGGCTAACGACGCACCGCGAATGCGTGAAGCGCGCGGCGCGCGCACGCGACGCCCTGGCGACTCACGCCTCGCGTCGAATGTCCGCCGTTGCCGCCGCGCGATCATCAAAATCGCCGAGCGATGTGCGCGCCGCAGGCGCGAGCCGCGCGACCAGCTTGTGAAGGTCGGAGATGTATAGCCCACCCCCCTCGCGACGCACGAGCCCTTCCGCACACAGCCGCCCGAGCACCAGCGAGATCGACTCGCGCGTCGCTCCGACCAGCTCGCCGAGCAGTCGGCGCGGCACCGGCGGTGCGACCGCACCCGCGCGCACCTCCTGGCTCTGCGCGAGCCGCACGAGCGATGCGATCAACCGCTGCTCCACCGTGAGCATGGCATGCTGGCCGAACTTCACGAGCAGCGCGGTTCGCTCCGCCATGATCTGCCGCAACAGAAGCAACGCCGTGGCCGGCTGCTCCCGAAGCATCGCGCTGAACCGCGCCGAGCTCAGATGCAGCGTCTCGCTCTCTTCCTCCGCGCGCGCCTGGCTTGCGTAAACGGATGATCCCTCGAGCCCCTCGCCACCGAACGTCTCACCACTCGTCGCGACCCACGGAACGAAGCTCCGTCCGGCGCCGATCTGGTTGCGCAAAACCACCTGCCCCCGAAGCACCAAAAAGATGCCGTCCGCAGTCGCTCCCTGCTCGTAGATCGCGAATCCAGCGGGCCAAGACGTCCGCGCCCCGTATGCGGCAATATGATCCCGTTGCTCGCGGGACACCCGCGTTATTTCTTTCATGAGGACGGTTGATGTTGCCATGGGGCTACCTCGTTTGCCTGAGCAAGGCACGCTGGCAACGATGCCGCATGTCATCCGGCATTCAAGCAATGTACGGGCCGTAAAGTGAGCGGGCACAGCGGTTTCCCCTCTCGTGATCTCTCTGAATGTCGAGCTTCTCGCGCGCGCTGCCGGAAGACGGAACCCCCTTCATCATCCTCGGCGCCGACGCCGTGCTGGCCGCCCTGCCAGCCTCGCCGGTTCAGCTTGCACACGCCTGCCAGTCACTCGGCTACCAACTTGCCGCGCCAGCCACGTGGGGTGACGAGCTCATCGCTGAGAGTTGCCTGGATCAGCTCGCTGAATACGAGCATGCGGCTGCCGTCATGTGCAGCTGCCCCCTCGTTACCGAACGACTCACGCGAGCCAGCCTCATGCTCGAGCCGTTCATGCTCACGTTCGTCTCCCCACCCGTCGCCACCGCGCGGTACCTCCGCGCGGCCTTCAGCGGTCAGGCACTGCACATCACCTATGTGGGTGTCTGCCCCGGCGCCGACGACGACTCCATCGACGCCCGCATGCGCCCCGCCGATCTGCTCGAGGCGTTCGTCGCGCACGGCATAGCGCTCGGCGCACAGCCCAATCACTTCGACTCGCTCGTCCCGCTCGATCGCCGCCGCTTCTACTCACTCCCCGGCGGTATTCCCACGCGCGATCACGTCGAGCGCGCCGCACACCGGTCGGTGGTCGAGGTCACGGGCGACGACGTCGTCCTCGAGCTCACCCAGGCGCTCATCGAGCAGAGTCCCGCGCTTCTCGACATCGCCATCCCCCTCGGCTGCGCCTGCGCCGGCGCAGGAGAGCATGCGATGCGCGGCAATCCGCGCCCGGGATTGTTGACGCTCGAGCCCCCGCGCGCCCGCCAGCGCGTTCTCGACCAGTCGCTACAGATCGACGTCTCGCAGACGCTCGTCGAGCTATGCGAGCTTCAGTTGCAGCGCGCCACGAGCAGCGAGGAGCCGGCCGCGCTCGAGGTACATCTCGCCGCGGACTCCGCGCCGGTCGAGAGCCGCGTCGACGTCGACATCGATGTCACCATTCACGCCGGCGCGAACATCACGCGCTCGGAGATGGTCGAAGTCGAGATCGGCGTCCCCGATGATCTGGCGCCGCCGGAGGTCGCGGTCGCCGTGGACGACGTGACCATGGCGTCCGCGCGGCGGCGCCCGGTCCTCGCTCGCGCATACGCCTCGATCCCGCGGCACGCGAGCGCGACTGGCGAGATACTTCCCCGCGCTTCACTCGCGGTGATGCACCGCGCGCTCGCACGCATCGCGAAGCGCAAGGCGCGCCGTCAACCCAAGGTCGAGCGCGGCCGGCGCGAGCGCGCGGTCGAGATCCACGAGGGACTGGTGCGCACCGTTCCGCGCACCCCTCGCTCGCTCGCGATTGCGGGAGGCACCGAGCTTCCGCGTCCGGTGCCCCCGCCCCCCGCGCGCCATCGTCACCGCACGATCGAATTGCCAAAGTGACAAGCGGGTTGTCGCTCTGACGCACGCGCCGGGGCCGATGCGGCTCCGGTTTGTCACTTTGGCAAAGTTCGCTCGGCACGCACCATGCTTTTTCCTGGCCGTGCGCACGTGCTGCGCAGATTCGGAAACAGAGAAGCGCACCGCCAGGTGACGTCTTCCTTTGCCCAATTCGAGGAGGAATCCCTATGTTGACCGTTCGCCCATTCGCCCCCGCTCTGGATCGCATGTTCTCGCTCAACCGCGAGCTGGATCGCGCGTTCGGAGATTCGCTGTCACGCAGTGCCAACCCTGTTTGGCATCCGGCGACGGATGTCATCGAGCAGGCCTCGGGCTACACCATCGCCCTGGAGCTCCCCGGTGTCACGCCGGAAGGCGTCGAGATTTCCTACGAGCAGAACACGTTCACGGTCCGCGGCGCCAAGGCTCCGACGGTGCAGCCCACCGAGAAAACGGAACTCCGCATCTTCGTCGCGGAGCGGATGAGCGGCGCCTTCGAGCGCAGCTTCAGACTCCCAGAGCACGTGGATGGGGGCGCGATCAAGGCCACCTTCGAGCACGGCGTGCTTGCGATCACCGTTCCGAAGAAGCCTGCGTCGCAGCCGCGCAGGATCGCGATCAACTCGACCCAGCCCGAGATCGCGGGTTGAGAACCGCGCGAGTGGTGCGCGGCCGCGCGCCGCGCTCCCCACGCGCGCGCGAGGTTGTGTGCCTCGCGCGCACCGGTGATCACGAATTGCGTCGCGACGGCAGCGAGCAAGAGCCCCATGATGCGCGTCATCACTCGAATCCCCGTCTGCCCCATGATGCTCACGAGCCGATCGCCCGCGCGGAGCGTGAGCCAGCAGATCACGGCGGTGACCCACACCGAGCCATAGACGGCGATGTTTCCCGCGACGGTGTGCGACTGCCCCGCGAGCACCATCACCGTCGAGATCGCCCCCGGACCCGCGAGCATCGGCATCGCGAGCGGCGTGAGCGCGACGTCTTCCTTCTCCTGCCCCTCTACGATCTCCTCCGTGCTCTCCTGCGTCGTGCGCTCGCCGCGCAGCATGTCCATTGCGACGAGCCAGAGAATCAGCCCGCCGGCGATGCGGAACGCGGGCAGCGTGATGCCGAACACCTTGAAGATCCCCGTGCCGGCAATGCCGAACACGGTCATGAGTGCGCCCGCGGCGATGCACGCGCGGAACGCGGTTCGCTGTCGCTGTGCCACCGACTGTCCCTGCGTGATCACGAGGTAGGTCGGAATCACCGCCACCGGGTCCACGATGAACAGCAGCGACGTGAAGGTGACGAGCGCGAACTGCAGATAGCCCGTCACTTGTCGTCGAGCTCGTGTAACGCGACGTCGAGCAGCGCCCGCAATCGCTCCTCGCGATTCGGGCCCTCCGGCACGCCCGCCGCCACGGCTCCGAACAGCGCGAGCATCTCCTGCTCCACGAAGCTCGGCGTCGGCTCGACGCCGAGCTCCTCGATCGATCGCTTCGCGAGGCGGCGCAGGGTTGCGCGCGTATCGGGCTCGAGCGCCGCGAGCGCCGCTGGATCCCGTGGCGGCGAATCGTGAGGATTGCGCGCGCGCTGCGGAGCGTCGCGCAGCGCGCTCAGCTTCGCGAACGTCACGACGAACGAGCCGGGCGTGTGCTCGAGTACCTCGGCGAGCACGCCGCGCCGGCGGAGCGATGCGAGCAGCTGCACGATCGCCTCGCGCACCACCGACACACCATCGGGACTATTGTTGCCGCGCCCGGTGATGACGAGCGCCTCTTTCGCGCGATTCAACTGCCGCTCGCGCAGCCAGTTCTCCGCGCGCCGGAGCGCCTCCTCACGCGACGGATGGTGGGTGCGCAGATTCAGCGTACGCTCCGCGCCGAAACGCATCTCGTCGAACGCGTGGTTGAGCGACGGCTCGCGCGTCACCGGAGCTCCTGCGAGAGCACCACGCCGTCGCGCGCGGCCGGCCGGGCGGGCGCAGCGAGCAGTAGGGGCGTGCCGAGAGCGGGGCGAATGCGCATATGGAAAAGTACAGTTACGTGGCGCTTGCGTTAGCCCTCTGTCGATCGGCGGGAGCAAATGAAAAAGCCGCCCTCATCACGAGGGCGGCTTGTTCATCGGATAGCTGTTAGTACTAGAATGTGATGCCCACGCTGATCGGGATCATCTGGAACTTCTCGTCCCGGCCGTTGCCGTTGTTGAAGCTGCTGCCACTGAACACGTAGTGGTAGCGCGCCTCGACGAACGGTGAGAGTGCACCCTTGAACTTGATTCCCGCGCCGCCGTTCAGACCGAATTTGGTCGTGGAGTTGGAGGAGAAATCGAAGTTGTTGTCGCTGCCCGTGTTCTTGAAGTTGTAGACGCCGGCGCCACCGATCAGATAGAACTGCGCGGGGCTCTTGGTGCCGAAGGCAAATACGGCATCAGCCGTGGCGTCGATCAGGCGCAGCTTCACATTGCTGAAATCCTTGTACTTCATCTGATTCCACGAACCGTCGATGCGCAACGCGACGGGCGAATTCTGAAAGCCGAAGTTCAACAGCGCGCCTGCGTTCCATCCCGTCTTCACGAAATTCTTGAAATCACCGGTCGGGAACGTCGCCCCGCCCATCACACCGAACTGAATCGGCTTGCTCGGGGCACTCTGCGCCGCAGCCTTGCTGCTCGCGAGCGCGGCGAACCCCAATACCAATGCACCAGTAAGAATACGCTTCATGAGATCCTCACATTCCTGTTCAAAGGTCACGGTAGCGACTACGGAACCATCGTCGCGTTTGTTATGAAGGCAAAAACGACGCCGCTCGTTACACGAATGTGAAAATCTTCATAGGTCGCGTCTGCTTCACTGTGATGCAGATCGCGATTGCGATGTGCAAGCAGGCAAATGTGGAAGTTTCGCGGCGTTCGTTCGCTCGAGTTGAAGCTTTCGAGTAGTTGAAATCGAGTGAAGGGTCGTATATGCAGGTGCCGAGAGGTGGAAAACAAAGACGAATCGAGGCGAACGAAGACGAGCTCGAGCTCGACAGTCCATGTCCGTCGCACTCATCACCCTGAGTGCGACGGGTTCGATTCGTCCTTCCGGTTTATACTCTGCGCCCGTTCCCACTCAAGGGCTAGAACGTGATTCCCACGCTGATCGGCACGAACTGAAGCGACTTCGGAGTGCCGCTGTTCGAATTACCGATGTCGGTCCCGTGGAACACGTTGTGGTAGCGCGCTTCGATGAACGTCGAAAAGCCCGTGAGTTGGAACTTGAAGCCCACGCCGCCATTGAGGCCGAACTTCGTCGAGCTCGCGCTCGCATCGATATCGGTGTTCTTCACGCGCACGTTGTAGATGCCCGCGCCTCCAATCAGGTAGAACTTGGTCGGAAGCGCGGCGCCGAACGTGTACACGACATTGGCCGTCCCATCGATGATGCGGAAGTCATCGTGCGTGGTAGCGCCCTTTCCGAGATCGATTGTCTTTCCCGTCAACTGCTGCCACTGCCCGTCCACGCGAAAGCTCACGGGCACGAGCGGGACCCCGACGTTCACCAGGATGCCGGCATTCCAGCCGGTCTTCGCCGCGTTGGAAAAATCGCTGAGCGGAACAGTCGCGCCGCCCATGATACCGAAGCGCACCGGGCTGCTGATCACAGCCTGCGCCTGGACGGACGCAGCCGTCGCGGAAAGAACGAGCCCCAGAACGGCGGCACTGATCGCCGTACGCGTCATAGCAAAACCCCCTCAAGCGGTTCATGAGTCGCGGCCCCCGAGCGCCGACGCCACCATGCATCGGGTGGGTGCGCGAAGGCCGGTCCGGCACGTGCCGGTTACCTCTTCCTTGCAAGAAGCACGCGTCTCAACGATCACGAACAGCGAGTGGTTCGTCCCGCGCGCCAGCTATTAGACGCCTGGAGCGCCGAAAGTTAGCGAAAGCGTGCGCTCTGCACTGGTGAGCCCGCCTCCGTAGGGCTTCGAGTGTCCTACGCCGCGTACTCCAGCGTGTCAGCCCGCAACATCCGCGAAACGCAGAGCTCGTTGCAGCCGAAGCGACGCGGACACGACGTGCAGTCCCTCCGAATCTTCTCGGGATAGCGCGCGCGCTTAGTCACCGCGTATCCGACCGATTCGAAGAATCCCGCCGTCAGCGTGAGCGCGAACAGCTCGTCGATCCCGCGCATCCGCGCCAGCGCTTCGAGCTCCGCCACCACCCGCCGCCCGAGCCCGCCCCCGTGCGCATCGCGCGCGACCGCGAGCGACGCCACCTCTGCCAGCGACGGCAAATATTCCTTGAGCGCCCCGCACGCGCGCACTCGCCCTCGCACATCCACGGCGACCACGAAGTCATCGAGCGCAAGCACCACCCGATCGCCCGTGATCGGAAGCATCACGCTGTCCGATGCATATCCATTCACGAGCGCGACGATCGCGTCTACGTCCGCGGGCTGCGCCATCCGCAACGTGATCGGCTCCCTCATGACAGCGCCCCCTCGAGCAGCTCGATTCCGTGCGCCAGCTCCTCGCGCGTCGCAATGAGCGGCGGCAGTAGCCTGATCGTGTAATCCCCGGCGGTGAGGATCAAGAGCCCCGCCTCGCGTGCATTCGCCACGATCTCCGCGGCCGGTCGCGTCACATCCATCCCCCACAAATACCCCACGCCGCGCACCGCGCGAATCTCCTCGCGCCGCGCCGCGAGCCCACGCAGCTGCTCGCCGAGCCACGCGCCGTTCTCGCGCACGCGTGCGAGGAACGATGGGTCCGACAGCCGGTCGAACACGTGCTTCGCCACCGTCGCCACGAACGGACCGCCGCCGAACGTCGAGCCATGATCTCCCGGCTGCACCGCCTTCGCGATCTCCGCCGTCATGAGAATCGCCCCCATGGGCAGCCCGCCCGCGAGCGGCTTCGCGAGCGTCACGACATCGGGCACGACATCGGTGCGCTCGTACGCGAACAGCCGTCCCGTGCGACCGAGCCCGCACTGCACCTCATCGAAGATCAACGCGACGTTCCGGTCGCGCGTGAGCTCGCG
>JBBSEY010000130.1:0-8692 GCA_038239265.1 Gemmatimonadales bacterium
ATCATTGCGAAGAGCCGCGCGCGCTCCGTGGTCGATGCGCTCGAGCTGTTCCACGCGATGACGGCGGCACTCCCCGTGAATGCGTAGATCACCGTCCACGCCGGACCGAAGAGCCAATCCGGCGGATTCCATGACGGCTTCTGCAGATGCCAGTACCACGGACCGATCGTGCTGAGCGCCGCGCCGATGCCGCCGGTGATGGCGATGAAGAGCGCCGCCACCGCGATCGACGTGACCGTCAGCCCGCCGATGCGCATCAGGAGTCGCTCCTCATGCGCGCACCACGCCGGCGAGGTGCGCGAGATTCTTGAAGAAGATCCGCATGTGCGCGATCGGCTTCGCGCGTACGAGCTTCTTCTGCATGTACGCATCGAAGGTGAGCCGCTGCACGTCGACATCGCGGCAGATGGCGACGAAGCGCTCGCGGCGCCCATCGCTCGCGTACCAGAAGCGCTGCATGATGCCGAGGATGCGGAAGACCTTTCCGTGCTCGCGCATGTAGCGGCGGCGATAGCGCGCGAGCGCGCGCGCAACCGCCCGCGCGCTCTTCGCCTCGAGCGCCGCGATCACCGCCTCGGCCGCGTACCTGCCACCGGTCATCGCGTAGAAGATCCCTTCTCCCGACGCCGGCGCGACGACGCCAGCGGCGTCTCCTGCGATCACCACATCGCGCCCATTGTCCCACCGCGGAAGCGGCGAGAGCGGAATCGGGGCACCCTCGCGCCGGAGCGTTTTCATCTCATCGAGATGCGTGTCGGCGCGAAGCTGTGCGACGGCCGCGCGCAATCCGAAGCCCTGCTGCAGGCTGCCGGTTCCGATGCTCGTGGTGGCTCCGTGGGGGAAGATCCACGCGTAGAAATCGGGAGAGAGCTGCCCCTGGTAGTACACGTCGCAGCGCGTGCCATCGAAGGCATCGCCGCTCGCGGTCGAATCGGTGGGCGAGCTCACGATCTCGTGATACGCGAAGACGTGGGTAGCGCGCTCCGCGCCCGGAATCTCCTGCCGCGCGACGGCGGAGAGGGCGCCGTCCGCGCCGATCACCATGCGCGCGCGGACGGCAGCGGACGCGCCAGAGCGCGACGAGCCGACCACGTAGCGCAGGATCGCGGTCCCGTCCTCGTCGCGATCGATGCGCTGGAAGAGCGCCGTCCTGCGCTCGGCGCCGGCGGAGACGGCGCGCTCGCGCAGCCATTCGTCGAAGACGTCGCGGTCCACCATTCCCACGAAGCCGTTGCCGACCGGGATGTCGACGTGCTTCCCGCTCGGCGCCACCATGCGCGCGGAGCTGATATGCGCCACCAGCAGGTGCTCGGGGATGTCGAAATCGCGGATGAGCTGCGGCGGAATCGCCCCACCGCATGGCTTCACGCGACCGTCGCGATCGAGGAGCAGCGTGCGGCGGCCACGGCGCGCCGACTCGTACGCCGCCGTCGCACCTGCGGGCCCGCCGCCGACCACCACCACATCGAAGGTCTCGAGCGCTGCGCCGCTCCCCGTCATTGCGCCACCGCACGAAGCGCGAAGGCGCTCAGCATCATTCCGGCGACGTAGAGCGTGACCCCCGTCTGATTGTACCAGGGCGCGCGCTCCTTCGGCGACTGGAGAAGGCGCCGCATCAGCGGGATCTGCACGATCGCGAGGACCGTCACGGCGGCCGCCTGCCAGGAGTACGACCAGCGCAGCAGCAGCGCGACGACGACGAGCTGCGGTCCGAGCATCATCGCGCAGGCGACGAGGCCGGCGCGACGCGCGCCGAGCTGTACGGGCAGCGACCGCACACCGGAGACCGCGTCCCCTTCGATCGACTTGAAGTCGTTGAGCGTCATGATGCCGTGCGCTCCGATGCTGTACATGAGGGCGACGACCGCGAGCCGCCATGATGGAAGCGCCGGCGCGAGTAGAAGCGCTGCGCCGGCGAGCCATGCGAGCCCTTCGTACGAGAGCCCGACCGCGAGATTGCCATACCATCCGTTGCGCTTGAGCCGAAGCGGCGGCGCACTATAGGCCCACGCGAGCACATTCGCGATCGACGCGGCGATGATGCCACGCACACCGAGCGTGGCGCCGACGGCGAGCGAGAGCGCGGTCCAGGCGATCGCGATGGCGAGCCCCCACATCCCCGGCACGCGCCCCGAGGGGATTGGCCGATTGGGCTCGTTGATCGCGTCGACGTGTCGATCGTACCAGTCGTTCACCGCCTGCGATGCCGCGCAGACCAGAGGGCCGGTGAGAATGATCCCGGTGACGAACGCGCGTCCATGACTGCCGATCGAGATGCCGCTCGAGATCGCGCCGCAGGTAAACGCCCACATGGGCGGGAACCAGGTGACGGGCTTGAGCAGCTCGAGCACGACGGCGGGAGCCGGCGCGCGGCGGAGCGTGTTGTCAGTCGACTGTAACGTTACTGAGACACTCATATCCGTCAATTAAAGTTTACACCAGCGTACGTCAAGAGGGTGGCCCGTTTCCGTGCGTGGTTTTTTTAGCCCGCCTTGCGCCCCTCGGTGTCGCCGCCGGCCGCCAGCCCGTGTCTGCGCAGCTTCACGTACAGGCTCTGCCGGCTGAGCCCGAGCACCTCGGACGCCGCCGTGCGGTTGTTGTCGGTGAGCTCGAGGGCGGCCTCGATGAAATGCCGCTCGACGAGATCCGTCGTGTCGCGCAGGAGATCGCGCAGCGAGGTGCGACCCACCAGCGAAGTGAGCTCTTCGACGGCGCGCGTGAGATCGCGCGCACCCTGCGGTCCGTGCGCGATGCGGCGACCAATGTCGCGCAGAATGAAGCCCAGGCACGGCTCGTCGGTATCGTGCGCCGCGGTGACCGACACCTCGACCTCCGTGGCTCCTCCCTGCTCGCCGCGCACGGCGGTGTCCATGCGACGCACGACGCCGTGCTTGCGCAGCATCGCGAGAAAGACGGAGAGATCCGCACCCGGCCGCCCGATCCAGTCGCTGATCAGGCGCCCATGCGCCTGCCGCTCGCCCGAGAGCTGCACGACATCGAGAAAGGCGCGATTGGTGGACATCACGCGCCCTTCGACATCGGTGATGACGAACGCGTCGGGGGCATTGGCGAGGAGCTCGACCACCTCGCCCCCCATCTGTCCGTCCTGCTGCTTTCCGATTGTGGAAGCTCCGAAGCGCACGAGAAAGAGCGAGACGGCATCCTGTCGAAAGCACGAGATCGAGACGTCGACCACCGGCCCGTTGCCGGCCAGTCGCACCTCGATGGTGCCCGAGCGCCCCACGCTTCGCGCGTTCGCGAGCGCATCCTCGAGCGCCGGCTCAGAGGACCCGTCGATGCCGATGGGAAAAGTGCGGCCGTTGAGCTTGTCCGTCGTCTTGTCGAACAGCCGCGCCGCGGCATCGTTCGCGTCGACGATCCGGCGCGTCGCCGCATCGACCACGAGAATCGCCTCGGCGGACACCTGGAAGAGCAGCCGATAGCGCGTTTCGACATGGCGCAGGCGCCAGTAGTCGCGCTCGAGCGCCTGCTGCGTCTCGACGAGCCGCTGCTGGAGCGACGCGATCGGGCGCATGTCTCGCCCCACCGCGACGACGGTGCCTCCGCCGAGGCGCACGGCCGTGTACGAGACGGGAAGATCGGGACCGGCGGCGGTGGCGTGATTCACCTGGCGTCGCCGCGACACTCCAGTAGACGTCGCATCACGCAGCATCGCCTCTACCTTCCCGCGCGAATCCTGCGTAACGGTCTCGACCCACGGGCGGCCGAGCCACTCGCGCGATTCCGAATTCGCAGGCTCCGCGGCCTCATTTCCGGCGACGTCCCGAATCACTCCGGCCCCGTCGACGACCAGCGCGATATCGCCGCCGGCCGCGATGAGCGCCACGGCCGCATCGCGATCGATTCCCGCCGCAGGAAGACTGGCTGCATTGAGGACTTTCGTGGACCCTTTCATCTACCCTCGACCGTTCACGCCCGAAGCCGCCTGCATCACCACGTGAGTATTTCGCGCGCGCGCTTGGGAGCCGACGCGGCACTGACCGCTGTCGCATCTGCACCCACCCGGGCCAGCAAACGCGGATCGTCGTTGAACGCCCGGCCGCCTACCAGGATGCGAACGTCCTTGTTCTTGGAAGCCTTACGCACCCGCCGAATCTCTCGTTTCAGCCTGTCGATTCGGCTGTCGCACGACACGGAGAAGCCTACTACATCGTACCATGCCGCACCCAACTCCGCCAACAATGCATCCTCCGCGAGCGGCGGACCGACGTGGACACCCCACCCGTCGCGTACAAAAAATTCCGCAACCATGAACAGCCCGAGCGAGTGCTGCTCTCCCGGAAGGCAGGCGAGCAACACTCGGCCCGTGAGCTCCGACTGCCCGGCATCGCGCATGAAGAGCTGACTGAGCGATCGCAGCACCACCTGCATGCGACCCACCGCGATCGTCACATCCGCGAAGTCACAGCTGTCGTCCGTCCACATGTCGCCCAGCAATCGCGCGGTGGGCGCCAGAAGATCGAGATAGATCTCCTCGACGGTGACACCCTTCGCCCGCAACCCGGTTATGAACGACGCCACGCGGTCTTCGTCGTCACCAAGCACGACCTGCACGAAGTCACGAATCTGGGTGTCAGGCACGGTTGACACACTAGCCGTCGGCACGGGCAGCAGCGCGCTCGACGGCGGCGCTCTTCGGGGGAGCATTGGACTTCTGCCCTCCGTCGCCCTCCCGGTCACCGGCGCATACATCAGTTCATCGAACCGCGAGGGTAACCCCGCCGAACCCTGCCCTACCTCTCGCCCTAGCTCTCCCACGCGCACCTCCAGAGCTCCACGTTCACCGTAGTAGCCGAAGCCGGACACGTCGTGCGCGAGCAGTATTGCAAATTGCTTTCGAATTGTCAACTTTTTGGAACGTCAGGCTTACTTGACACTCGCTCGGTTGCCTCATATCCTCTTGGCGCCAGCGAGAAGGCTCCCGAAAGTCGTCCCCGGGGAGGGTTGATGCGATCTGGTTCTCACGGCCGCAAGTCGCAGGAAGCGCGGAAGCCATTCGCTCTCTATACGAGAGAGGAACGGCTGCGCCGTGATCGATCCCCGTGGACCATCGTACAGGGGATTCTCGCTCCCGTCCAGTTCCTCATCTTCGCAATCAGTCTCGCCCTCGTCACGCGCTACCTCGTCACGGGACAGGGACTCGTCGCCGCCAACGTCTCCGTCATCGCCAAGACGCTCGCGCTCTATGCCATCATGGTGACGGGCGCCCTTTGGGAGCACGACGTCTACGGCAAGTATCTCTTCGCACCCGCATTCTTCTGGGAGGATGTCGTGAGCATGCTGGTGATCGCGCTGCACACGGCGTATCTCGTCACGCTCGCCTTCTCGCTGCTCACCCCCGCCGGCCGCTTCGCGATCGCGCTCGCCGCCTACGCGAGCTACGCGATCAATGCCACGCAGTTCGTGCTCAAGCTCCGCGCCGCCCGTCTGCAAATGACTGCGCAGAGCGCAATCGGCGACGGAGTCGCGGCATGACGGCCTCCATGCAGCCCTGCGCCACGCGCCCCCTTCCGGTGCTCCGCGAGCGCGGGCAGCGCGAAGTGTTTTGCGGCCTCACGGGAATCGTCTGGCTGCACCGCAAGATGCAGGACGCCTTCTTTCTCGTCGTCGGTTCGCGCACCTGCGCCCATCTCATTCAGTCGGCCGCCGGCGTCATGATCTTCGCCGAGCCGCGTTTCGCTACGGCGATTCTCGATGAGCGCGACCTCGCCGGCCTCGCCGACTGCAACGACGAGCTGGATCGCGTGGTCTCGCAGCTGCTCGCACGGCGCCCCGACATCCGCACCCTCTTCCTCGTCGGCTCGTGTCCGTCGGAGGTGATCAAGCTCGATCTCTCGCGCGCCGCCGCCCGCCTCACGCGCGAGCACGCCCCGGCAGTGCGCGTGCTCAACTATTCCGGCAGCGGCATCGAGACGACCTTCACGCAGGGCGAGGACGCCTGCCTCGTCGCGATGACTCGCGAGCTCCCGGCCGCTTCCGAGGGCGAACGCTCGCTGCTCGTCGTCGGCGCGCTCCCCGATGTCGTCGAGGGACAGCTCGCGCGATTGCTCGAAGGACTCGGCATCGCGCCGGTCCGCTTCTTTCCGCCGCGCGAGTCGGCGTCGCTCCCGCCGGTCGGCCCCGGTACGCTGATGATCCTCGCCCAGCCCTTCCTCGGCGAAACACTGCGCGCCCTCGTCAAGCGCGGCGCCACGCACCTTCCGGCTCCCTTCCCATTTGGCGTCGAAGGCACCACCGCCTGGCTCACCGCCGCCGCGCGCGCGTTCGGCGTGAGCGACGAGCGTGTCGCCATGGTCACCGAGCTCCCGGCGCGGCGCGCACGAACGGCGCTCGCGCGCTATCGCTCGGCGATTGCCGGACAGCGCGTCTTCTTCTTTCCGGACTCGCAGCTCGAGATTCCGCTCGCGCGCTTTCTCGCAGAGGAGCTCGGAGCGGAGCTCGTCGAGGTCGGAACACCCTACCTCGACCGGCAGAGCATTGCACCCGATCTCGCGACGCTCGAACGCATCGCTCCGAACGCGCAGATCAGCGAAGGGCAGGATGTCGAAGCGCAGCTCGATCGCTGCCGCGACGCGCGCCCCGATCTCGTCGTCTGCGGGCTCGGGCTCGCCAATCCACTCGAGGCCGAAGGGATGATGACCAAGTGGTCGATCGAGCTCGTCTTCTCGCCGGTGCACGGCTACGAGCAGGCGGGCGATCTCGCCGAGCTCTTTGCACGCCCCGTGGGGCGCCGCGGGAGGCTCGCCGTATGAAGCTGAGCGTCTGGACCTACGAAGGACCGCCGCACGTCGGCGCGATGCGCATCGCGACCTCGATGCGCGGCGTGCACTACGTGCTCCACGCGCCGCAGGGCGACACGTACGCCGACCTGCTCTTCACGATGATCGAGCGGCGCGAGGAGCGGCCCCCCGTTACCTACACCACCTTCCAGGCGCGCGATCTCGGAGGCGACACCGCGGATCTCTTCAAGCGGTCCGCGCGCGACGCCTACGAACGCTTTCGCCCGGACGCCATGCTCGTCGGCGCGTCGTGCACGGCGGAGCTCATCCAGGATGATCCCGGTGGCCTCGCGAAGTCGCTCGCGCTGCCGATTCCCGTGATTCCGCTCGAGCTCCCCGCCTATCAGCGCAAGGAGAACTGGGGAGCCAGCGAAACGTTCTATCAGATCGTGCGCGCCCTTTGCCCCGCGCGCGGCGCCACGCCGCGGCCGCCACGCCACATCTACGCCCGCCCGAGCTGCAATCTCCTCGGCGCCACCGCGCTCGGCTTCCACAATCGCGATGATGTCGTCGAGATCAGCCGCCTCCTCGCATCGATGGGCGTCGACATCAACGTCGCCGCACCACTCGGCGCCAGCGTCGCGGACATCGCGCGTCTCGGCGCCGCGGACTTCAACATCGTGCTCTATCCGGAGATCGCGCAGACGGCGGCGACGTGGCTCGAGCGCAACTGCGGGCAGCCGTCGGTGAAGACCGTGCCGATCGGCGTCAACGCCACGCGCGACTTCGTGAGCGAGGTCGCCGCGCTCGCGTGCATCGATCTCGATGCCCTCGGCGGGCTCGAGTCGATCGTGCAGTCGCGGCTCCCGTGGTATTCGCGCTCCGTGGATTCCACGTATCTCACCGGCAAGCGCGTCTTCGTCTTCGGCGACGCGTCGCACGCGATCGCCGCGGCGCGCGTGGCGACCGAGGAGCTGGGCTTCACCGTGGTGGGCATCGGCACCTACGCGCGCGAGCACGCGCGCGACGTACGCGCCGAGGCGGTGCGGCTCGGAGTGGAGGCCCTCATATCGGACGACTACCTAGAGGTCGAGGCGAAGGTCGCCGAGCTCGCGCCCGAGCTGTTGCTCGGCACGCAGATGGAGCGGCACATCGCCAAACGTCTCGGCATTCCGTGCGCGGTGATCTCGGCGCCCTTCCACGTGCAGGATGCGCCGGCACGCTACGCGCCGCAGATGGGCGCGGAAGGGGCGAACGTGATCTTCGATACGTGGGTGCACCCGCTCATGATGGGGCTCGAGGAGCATCTGCTCACGATGTTCCGCCAAGACTTCGAATTCGCCGACGGCACGCGCTCGCATCTGCAGGAGGTTGCGGTCGAGCCTGAAGTCGTAGCAGTCGCGGAGGCGCCCCGTCTCGCCGTCGTCTCCTCCGCGCCCGCGCAGGTCGCGTGGTCCGGGGATGCGGAGCGCGAGCTCGGGAAGATCCCCTTCTTCGTGCGAGGAAAGGCGCGCCGCAACACCGAGCGTTTCGCGCACGAGCGAGGGATGAGCGAGATCACCGTCGACACGCTGTACGATGCGAAAGCGCACTTCGGCCGATGAGTAACACGCGCGCCTCCACCACGCCGATCCGCTTCGTGATCGTGACGCTCGACGCGCATCTCGCGGGCGCCGCGGTGCGCGCGGCCGGGTTGCTCGCTCGCGAGACGCCGGCGATCGAGGTCGTGCTGCACGTGGCGTCCGACTGGATGCGCGACAAGTCGCTGATCGAGTCCTGTCGCCGCGACATCGCCACGGCGGATCTCATCGTCGTCACACAGCTCTTCATGGAAGAGCAGGTGCGCGCGATCGGCGACGCGCTCACCGCGCGCTGCGACTCGTGCGACGGCGTGATGGTCGCGCTCTGCGCGCCGGAGCTCATGCGGTGCACGCGGATGGCGGACTTCAGCA
>JBBSEY010000131.1:0-8622 GCA_038239265.1 Gemmatimonadales bacterium
GGCCCCCGAGCGCCAGTCGCTCCTGCGTGGGCGGCTGCTCGCGCGGGCGGCGGCCGATCGCGCGAGCGTCGCGGCGATCAGGCTGGTGACGCCGACGGTGGCGGCCCACGTGCGCACCGCGCGAAGACACAGCGCGCCATCGCCGGCGTGGAGGTGGCTCGCAGCGGCCATGTTCCTGCTCGCGGTGGGAGCTGCCGCCTACGGCGCGAACGAGCATGCGGCGCGCGTGGAGCTTGCTGCCACCAGCAGCTCGTTCGACACCGAGAACGCGTCGCTCAAGAAGCGCCTCGCCGATCAGCAGGCGATGATCAGCGAGCTCTCTGGTCCCGGTGTGATGGTGATCGACGCAAACGCCTCGAGCACCCGCGCGCCGTACGCGCGCATGTTCTGGAACCAGCCGATGAATCGCTGGACCTTCGTCGCGTACAACCTGCCCCCGATGTCCCCGGGTCACACGTACCAGCTGTGGCTCGTGATGAAGGACAAGAAGAAGGTGAGTGCAGGGATGTTCGAGCCCACTCCCACGGGCTCCGCAATGCTGCAGGCCACCTACGCGGTTTCGAGCGATTCGCTGGCAGCGATTGCCGTTACGACGGAGCCCATGGGCGGCTCGACGCAGCCTACTAGTGCCCCCTTCCTGATAGGTGCCATGAAGGCAGAGTGAACAGAGCGGTATAAATCACCGTCTCTGTTCGTTTCTCCTGCACAGATCCAATCAGCCGAACCCGACGTAGAGAACGCGGTATCGCCCGATGCCTCGGTCGCGATTGCGACTCTTTTCTCACTCGTTGGGGGCAGCCATGCAATGGCTCAATAAGTTCGGAAGCAAGCCGCGAATGTGGGTCGCGGTTCTCGCCGTCGCCGTCACGGCCAGCGGCATTCTCGTCAAGCGCACTCTCGCCTCGGATCACCAGGACACGGCGGACGTCGAGCTCAATCCGTCGATGGACATGACCGATGTGTACGCATTCCCAGGCGCAACGCCCGATCGTATCGCGCTCGTACTCAACAGCTGGGCGCTCCTCACACCTGCGGAAGCTGCGCCCGGCGTGACGAGCTTCGATGACAATTTGCTCTACCAGTTCAAGGTCGATAACACCGGCGACGCGAACGAAGATCTCGTCATGCAGGTGACGTTCCACGGCGCCGGCGCGGATCAGACGGTCGAAGTGCGCGGCCCGATGGCGCCGCCGGTCGTCGGCGCGATGCGCAACACGGTGTCGTCGTCCACACCGACCGTCACAGGCAAGGTCGCGACGGTGCTCGGCAGCGCGAGCGGAATGCAGGTCTTCGCCGGCCCGCGACAGGATCCGTTCTACATCGATCTCGAGCAGTTCTTCCGCATCATCCCCGATCGCAAGCCGGTCACGGGCCCGCTGTCGATGCTCCCCGACACGGCCACCGCGAGCTCCTTTCGCTCGTCCGCCAACGCGGTCGACATTCTCGGCGGCTCCGGCGGACATCCGTTCAACGTGTTGTCCATCGTGATCGAGCTTCCGAAGTCGCAGCTCCGTGGCACCGCGAGCGACAAGATCGGCATCTGGGGCACGATCAGCCGCTGATGACTTCCACTACGCGCACTCAACAGAGGACACTCTCCATGCGACACGGCTTCATTCGTCGCGGCGCCGTACGCCGGATCATCGGCCCCGCGCTCGCTACATGCCTGATGGCGTTCACCGCCTGCGGCAACGACAACAACAACTCCACCGGGCCGACCGCGCGCGAGTACAACCAGGTACAGCGCCTCGGAAATCCGCTCGTGAGCGAGGTATTTCTCGCGAAGAAGGACCACGCCTTCCACGGATCGGTCGGACCCGCCTCCGACGTCGCCGCGTTCGCGCCAGCGGTGAAAGGGTTTCCCGCAGCATTCGGGCGAGACGCGATCATTGGCAACACGCTCGCGTCGGTGCTGCTGCCTGACATGCTCATCGTCCAGCTCGACAAGGATCCGACGACGGCCGGCTGGCTGAGCTGGGCGCTCGCCAACGGCTACGGCGGGCGCAAGTTGAGTGACGACGTCGTCGATGCGGGACTCACGGCGATCTTCGGCACGCTTCTCGGCGATCCGACGCACAAGGTCTGCGACAATTTTCAGCTCCCGCTGTGCACGGACAACGTTCCCGATCCAATGCGTCACACGGATGCGTTCCCGTATCTCAAGCCACCGGCATGATCTCGCCGGACGTGTCCCGCCGCGAGTTGCGGCGGGCACGTGAGGCGTTCGGAGATATGAAATGTCGAACAGGATTCGCTGGGCCCTAGTTGCGCTGATCGGAATCGCCGTCACAGGCGGCCTTCTGTGGCACTCCGAGACGCGCAGCACGCCGGTACACGCAGCCGCCACATCGATTCGGCTGACACCGGCGCAGATGCTCGACTCGAACATCGCGTTCTACGAGGCCGTCGCACGGCGCGATCCGACGGGCGGAATGGCGCTCGGCACGCTCGCGCTGTTGTACATGCGTCGCGCCCGCGCGACAGGCGACTATCAGGACGTGCTGCGCTCCGAGGCCGCCGCCCGCAAGTCGCTGACCAATCGCGGCACGCACAACACGAAAGCCCGGCAGGCGCTCGCGGCGTCGCTCCTCTCCGAGCACCGCTTCGGCGACGCGCTCGGCATCGCGCAGGAGCTGAGCGAGCGCGACGTCTCGAACGCCGCCTTCCGCGCGTCGGTGGGCGAGATCCAGATGGAGCTTGGCCGCTACGCCGACGCGCGCGAGAGTTTCGCATCCGTCGCCGGCAACACGCGCGATCTCTCCGTCGCACCGCGCCTCGCGCGCTGGGCAGAGCTCGAGGGGCATCCCGACGCGGCGTACCGGCTGATGAACGCGTCGCTGCTCGCCATTGCAGATCGCCCCGAGGTTCCGGAAGAGCAGAAAGCCTGGTTCTGGCTGAGGATCGGCGATCTGCAGCTGCGCCGCGGGAAGGTTGCCGAGGCGGCGAGCGACTACCGCCGCGGGCTGGCCGAGCACGCCGACGACTATCGCCTGCTCACCGCGATGGCGAAGCTCGAGGGTGCGCGACACCAGTGGAAGAGCGCCATCGACTACGGCGAGCAGGCGGTCGCGGTGAGCTTCGATCCCGCAACGCTCGGCGTCATCAGCGACTCGTATCTCGCGCTCGGCGACAGCGCGAGGGCCGAGGAATACGCGCACGCGATGGAGATCGCGGTGTCGAGGCAGAAGACTGCGTACCATCGGGAGTGGAGTCTCTTTCTGCTCAACCACGGCCGTCGCGTGAGCGAGGTGTTGGCCAGGTCGCAGGAGGAGCTGCGCAGCCGCCAGGACATCTACGGCTACGATGTCACGGCATGGGCGCTGCACGCGAGCGGCCGCGATGCGGAGGCGCGCGAGATGATGACGCGCGCGATGGCGCTCGGCACGCAGGACGCGATGCTCTTCTATCACGCAGCGGTGATCGACCGCGCGCTGGGGAGGGCGGAGCTCGCGTCGAGCGAGCTCGCGCATGCGCGCACACTCAATCCCTACCTTGCACCGGGAGCGGCCGAATGAGCGATCTCGCGACGTACATCCAGCTGGGCTTTCGGCACATCGTCGACATCGGCGCGATGGATCACATTCTGTTCCTGCTCGTGCTCGCGGCCATCTACCGCTTCGAGGACTGGCGGCAGACACTGTGGGTGGTGACCGCGTTCACCATCGGGCATTCGATCACACTTGCGCTGGCGGTGACGGGTGTGCTGCCCATCTCGCCGGTGCTCGTCGAGTTCCTGATTCCACTCACCATCATGGTCACCGCGATCGAGAACATCGTGGTGAAGGATCGGGGCGGCGCGATCTGGAACGGCCGCTATCGTCCGGTGTTCGCAGGAGTCTTCGGGCTCGTGCATGGCGCGGGCTTCGCGAGCTATCTGAAGAGCCTGTTCGTGGATCACGTCGCGCTGCCGCTGTTCGGCTTCAACGTGGGGATCGAGCTCGGACAGATCGTCGTGCTGATCGCGGCGTTCACGGTGCTTTTCGGCATCGATCGCGCGATCGCGTGGGTCAAGCTGCCGGCGCGCGCGCCGCCGCCGCTCCGGGGGCGCGTGGTGGCGGTATCGGGGCTGGTGGCGGTGATCGCGGCGCACTGGGCGATCGAGCGGGCGCCATGGTGAGATACCGCGACGCGGCAGCGCTGCGCGCGACGAAGCGGATGCCGTGGTGACACGTCGAAGGGCAGGTGCTCTGCGCGCGATTGCACTTGCGTTCTGGTGCGGCGCGATCTCGCTCGGCGCGGCGCGTGGCGGTGCGCATCCGCTGCACACGACGCTCGTGCAGATGACGTACGATGCGAAAGGGCGCGTGCTCGAGGGGAGCATTCGCGTGTTCGCCGGGGATTTCGTCGCTGCGGTTGCCAGACACGGCGGCAAGGGAGCGCCGAACGACGACCGCGTGACCGATGCGGCGGCGTTTGCGT
Organism: Gemmatimonadales bacterium; assembly: GCA_038239265.1. Lineage (GTDB taxonomy): Bacteria > Gemmatimonadota > Gemmatimonadetes > Gemmatimonadales > Gemmatimonadaceae > FEN-1250. Next base: position 4,420 of record JBBSEY010000131.1, read on the forward strand.
ACGTGAGCAGCACCTTCCGGATCACGGATGCGGCCGGACACGCGGTGCCGCTCGCCTGGTGCGGCTCGCGGCGCGCAAATGATCTGCTGTGGCTGTGCGTGCGCGCTCTGAATGCTGCGGCGCCGAACACGCTCAAGCTGTCCGACCAAATGTTGAGCGAGCTGTTCGACGATCAGATCAACATCGTGCAGTCCGTGTCGGGCGACAAGCACGCGAGCATGCTCTTCACCAAGGGCGACGGCGCGAAGAGCGTGATGTAACCCCTAGGCGCGGAATACCACCGCGTCGGTGAGCAGCGGATCGTTCACATGCATCGCGTCGCCCGCCTTTGTGCCGGGCGCGAGGTAGAGCCGCACCGAGAGCGGCTTCTTCAGCTTCACCGACTGCGCGGCGACGTCGAGGACGATGTTCGCGAGCGTGTCGATGGTCGTGTCGCCGGGGACCGGAACGACATCGAGTCCCGTGCCGCAGACGCTCGAGAAGAGGAGCAGGTCGCGGAGCCCGTACCGCCCCTCGATGGCGCGCTGCGCGAGCACCTTGTCTTCGAGCACCGGAAGCATCAGTCCGGCGTATCCGCACTGGAGCACCGGGATGCGCTTGAGCACCTCCGTCACCACGGCGCAGGCGCGCAGTGTGCCCGCGTCGCCGAAGGGGACGTGGCTGAGCGCCTCGAGCGCCGCGCCGATGCTCATGTCACCCATTGGCGCCGGCGAGGGATCGATGCCGCCGTAGCGCACCTTTTCATCCGCGGCGATTGCTGCGGCGATCTTCTCGACCGCCCGGAGCTCCGCGGTAATGCTTTCGGTAAGGCGGCGGCGCCCCTCGTCGACATCGCTCGCACCGGCGAATGCGGCGCGAACGAGATCTGCGGACTCCATTCCGATCGCGAGCGAGCTCGTACCCTCGTGCCAGCCGACGGGAAAGAACGGCGTGCCCGCAGGGATGTTCGCGGCGGCGGCAAAACGAAAGCTCCCCTTTCCGTCTGGCACCGCGCCGGCGACGGCGTGCATCACCTCGGCGGCGACGCGAGCGGCGTGCGCGTGAACGCCGCCGGCGGGCGACGCGACCATGACGCTGAACGAAGTGCTCTTCGTCGCCTTGACGACCTCGGCAGCCCAGGGCGCGAGCGCGCTGTCGGGGCGATCGGCCGTGAGCACGGGACCGAGCGCACAGATGGAACCGTGAGCCCCCACCATCGCATCGATCTCCGCAACGTGCGGCAGCGCCGCGCGGCGAGCCGTCGCGTTTACCGCGGCGATGATGGGCGGCATTGTGATGCGCGTGGTCTGCACCTCGTAGCCCTCGCCCTCGAAGCGCCGCTTCGCGCGGGCAAGCATCTCGAGCGCGCGCGCAACGGCATCGCGATCGAGCGTGTGCTCCATCCCCACGCCGGCGGTGATGGTGCGCACGCGAACGCCGCGAGATGCGGGCGCTGCGGTCGCTGCGGTCGCAGCCCTGGCGGCCTTCGAAGGCTCGATCATCTGACGAGCGAGTGATCGAGTGAGCGCCGCCACACCAAGCGAGGCCAAAAAATGACGGCGGGAGGGATCGGACATGACCCGCGCTCCTCCATCCATCGAACGAGTCTCATGGTGACTGCGAGTCTCCTGCAATGGATCGGTAGATTCGGCACGAAGCTGGCACAAATAATATCGACGTCTGTACTCGGAGAGACGAAGCCGGCAACGTCGATACTCCCCGTCTACCTCGGGCGTCTATCCTCCACATGCCGTATACTAGCCGATTGGACACTTTGAACATGGCGAGCTCGTTGACGCGACCCGAGTACGACGCACCGGGGGATCTCTACGGCCTTCCCGGCCCCGCTGGTGATCAGATGGGACGCGTCCTCGTCACGGGTGCCACCGGCTTCGCGGGCTCCGCGATGCTGCGCGCGCTGGTAGGCGGCGGCTACAAGGTGCGCGCGCTCGTCCGCGATCGCTCGCATGCGCGCGCGCTCGAGCTCGCGGGCGTCGAAGTCGCGGTCGGCAACATGAAGGACTCGGCGTCGCTCACCCGCGCCGTGCGCGAGGTGTCCACCGTCTATCACTTCGCATCGATCTTTCGTCAGGTCGGCCTCCCGGATGAGGAATTCCGCTCCGTCAATGTCGAAGGGCCCGCGCGTCTCATCATCGCGGCGTCCACCGCCGGCGTTGGACGCGTCGTGCACATCAGCACTGTCGGCGTTCACGGCGACATAGAACATCCGCCCGCCAACGAGAGCTCGCCGTTCAGCCCCGGCGACGTCTATCAGCGCACCAAGCTCGAAGGGGAGCAGCAGGCCGTCGCCACCGCGGAACGCCTCGGTGTTCCGCTCACCGTCGTGCGGCCCGCACCGATGTACGGCCCGCGCGATCGCCGCCTCCTCAAGATGTTCAAGGGCGTCGCCCACCGTCGCTTTCCAATCCTCGGGAAGGGTGACGCGCTGTTCAGCATGGTGCACATCGATGATCTCGTCGAAGGCGTGCGCATGGCGGGCGAGTCGCCGGCGGCGGTCGGCCGCACGTACATCGTCGGCAGCGATGAGTTCATGTCACTCAACGCGCTCGTCGATCTCATCGCAGAAGAGGCAGGGGTGAAACCGCTCAAGCTGCACCTTCCGGTGTGGCCCTTCTACGCGGCGGGCGCACTGTGTGAAGCGATCTGCGAGCCGCTCAACATCGAGCCGCCCATCTATCGTCGCCGCGTCGCCTTCTTCACGAAGAGCCGCGCCTTCGACATCGCTCGCGCGCGCGCGCAGCTCGGCTACGAGCCGAAGGTGTCGCTGCGCGAGGGGGTGAGATCGACGCTCGCGTGGTACCGCGCGGCCGGGTGGCTGTAGCGCGCCAACGCGCCGGCTGTGCTTGCACGTCACTTTCATCAGCTCATCACGCATCTCGTCCGCCTTTCCGTCGCCGCTCCTGATCGCGGCGATCGCGCGCCTGTGTCAACTGCTGCCCCGCGTCAGTGGATTTCGATGACTCAGTCATCGATCCTGAAAATCCACTGTTGACGTAGCATCTCAGGGAGCGTACCGTATCCCCTTGCACCGTAGCGCTCTACCTCTTCCGGGGAGGGAGTCTGTGGCGACTTGGCTATTGGCCGTAACCATCGTGGTCGCTGGAAATGCCGTCATCGTCGGCATGCTCGCATTCAAGCAGCGCTCAAGCGCGCGTCGCCCGCCCCCCAGGGGCGAGCCCAATCAGCTGCGAATCGAAAACGGACGGCTTCACGTGATCGATCGCGGCGAGGGACGTCCAGTCGTCGTGCTGCAGGGCGATGACGGCGACGCCTCCGACTTCATGGCGCCACTCCTCGCCCGCGTCGCCTATGACTTCCGCGCGATTCTCATCGACCGCCCCGGTACGGGCGGCAGCGATCGTGCGCGCGGCGACACGACACTCGACTCGCAGGCGCGCGTCATCCGCCTCGCCCTCCGCGAGCTGGGCACCGAGCAGCCGCTGCTCGTCGCGCACTCGTGGAGCGCGGTACTCGCTCTGGCGCTCGCACTCCGCTACCCAGATGACTTCGCGGGACTCGTGCTCATCAATCCGCTCTGCTACGCGGATCCAACGATTCGCGCCACCGATCCGCACATCCGTGTCGTCAGTCGCCTCGGTGCCGTGATCGCGCCGATGGTCGGACGGCCGGCGCACGATGCCGCGCTCCGCGCCAGATTCGCTCCGGAGCCCGTGCCGTTCGCAGAAGCGCTCATCCCGTTGCACGAATCCGCGCAGGTGCGCCGCCCGAGCGAGCGTCGCCGCCTCGCGCGCAACACCGCCGCGCTCCGCTCGGCCGCCGGCCTCGGCACCCGCTACGCCGACCTCGAGATGCCCCTCGTGATCGTCGCCGGTGAGGGCGACCGCGTCGCATCGCCCGCTCGGCACGGATACCGGCTGCACAACCAGGTGCACCATTCGCATCTCGTCGTGCTCCCGCGCGCTGGACACATGATCCAGATGACGCGTCCGGACTCGGTGATGGAGACCATCCATCAAGGGTGGTCGCTCGCGCACGAGAGGGCCGAAGCGCGGAGCTAGGTGTTGTTGATCAATACGTTGTTCACAGTGTAGCGAGCTTTTGCTGAGGGGTCGCCCCATGGATTCCCATGTGGGGCCGCGCGGTGTTGTAATAGACAAGATAGTGCGAGAGAGCGGCCGTTCGCTGGGAGCTCGTGCGATAGGCCTGGGCGTAGGCCCACTCCGCGAGGAGGGTGCGGATGAA
>JBBSEY010000132.1:0-8584 GCA_038239265.1 Gemmatimonadales bacterium
GACATCCCGATGCCCAGCGCGAGATGCGCGAAGCGGGTGAAGCGTTTGGTGTACGAGTAAAAAAGGACCCATCCGAGCGCGATGGGTGAGAGTGCGAAGCAAAGCGGGTTGAGCATCCAGGCGGCGCCGAGGAAGATCGCGGAGGCCGCGAGTACAGCCAGGGAGGCCTCACGCAGCGACATCGCGCCGCTGGGGAGCTCGCGTGCGGCGGTTCTCGGGTTGAGCGCGTCGATCTCTCGATCGGCGATTCGATTGAAGCCCATGGCTGCGAAGCGGGCGGCCGTGAAGGCGATGGACACCCAGACGACGTCAACGGGGTGAACTTGTTTGACATAACTGGCGATTGTAACCCCCACCAGTGCGAACGGCAGCGCAAACAGCGTATGCGGCAACTTTACGAAGTTCGCGTACCGCACCATTCGCGAGCTTCCCCCAAACGTCTGCCCCTCCCGCCCCGAGCTCACCGCAGGACCGCTCATTTCCGGCTGCCCGGAGGCGCGGACATGCGCGCGTATCCGCCTTCGCGCATCTCGCCGAGCCCGAGTTGCGACCACATCGCGTCCACCTTCGCCTTGGTGCCCGCATCCATCTCGATCACCGTGGGCCACTCCCTGCTGAACCCCTCCTCCGGCCACTTCTTCGTCGCGTCGATTCCCATCTTCGAGCCGTACGTGAACGCCCGGCTCGAATGGTCGAGCACATCCACCGGCCCCATCGTGAAGCGCGCGTCGCGCTCCGGATCGATGTTGTTGAGCGCCACCCACCACGCCTCCTGCGGGTTGCGCACGTTCACCCACTTGTCGACGATCACCAGGATCTTCGCCAGGGACATCAGCCCCTGCCCCCACATCGCGTTCATCACCTTGTACGCCTGTCCCGGATACTGCTTGTCGATCGAGACGAAGACGAGGTTGTGAAAGATCCCCTCGGCCGGCATGTGATAGTCGACGATCTCGGGCACGGTCAGCTTGAGCAGCGGGAGGAAAATCCGCTCGGTCGCGTGGCCGAGATAGTAATCCTCCATAGGCGGGCGCCCGACGATCGTCGTCGCGTACACCGGATGCTCGCGCATCGTGATTGCGGTGACGTGCACCAGTGGATACAGATCCGCGAGCGAATAAAAGCCCGTGTGATCGCCGAATGGACCTTCCATCACGAGTGATTCCGCCGGCTCGATATACCCCTCGATCACGAACTCCGCGTCTGCCGGCACCTCGAGATCGCACGTCAGCGCCTTGACCAGCTTCACCGGCTCCCTCCGCAGAAAGCCCGCGAAGAGGAACTCGTCGATGGCGGGCGGCAACGGCGCGGAGGCGGAGTACACGCTCGCAGGGTCGGAGCCGATCGCGATGCACACGGGCATCTTCTCGCCACGCTCCGCCATCTCGCGCCAGTGCGCCGCTCCCACCTTGTGCCGCTGCCAGTGCATCGCGAGCGTGTCGCGCCCCATCTGCTGCACGCGGTACATCCCGACGTTCCGGATCCCTCGCACCGGATCCTTCGAGATCACCATCGGCAGCGTGATGTACGGGCCGCCATCCTCGGGCCAGCACGTGATGATCGGAAGCTTGGTCAGGTCGATCTCCGCGCCCTTCCACACCACCGCCTGCGACGGCGCGGCGCCGCTCTTCACGCGCGGCGGGTACTTTCCGATCTCGAGCAGCCTGGGAAGCATCGAGAGCTTGCCCATCAGCCCGTCGGGCACCTTCAGCTGCACGAGCTCCGTAATGCGCGCGCCGATGTCGTCGAGATCGGTGACGCCGAGCGAGAGCGCCATGCGCTTCATCGAGCCGAAGAGATTGATCGCCACGGGAAATGCCGAGCGCGATCCGTTTTTGAGGAGCACATGCTCGAACAGGAGCGCGGGTCCGCCATTCGGGCTCTTCATCACGCGGTCCGCGATCTCGCAGAGCTCGAGCTCCGCGCGCACGGGATGCGTGATCCGCACGAGCTCTCCGATCGAGTCGATCTGCGTGATGAATTCTGCGATCGTATCGATGCTCACGCCGCGCGCTTCCCGTAGTGCAACGCGGAGATGCCGAAGGTCAGCGGCTCCCAGTTCACGTTGGCGATCCCCGCGAGCCGCATCCGTCGTGCGAGCGCATCGCCGTCGGGGAAGTTGTCGACAGAGCCGGGGAGATATTGATAGGCCGTCCGATGCCCGCTCACGAGTCGTCCGATCACCGGCAGAATGTGGTGAAAATAGAAGTGATAGGGCACGCGCACCGCAGCCGAGCGGGGGGTGGAGCAGTCGAGCACGACGATCCGGCCGCCGGGCGCGGTCACGCGCAGCATCTCGCGGAGCCCTGCGTCGAGATCATCGAAGTTGCGCGCACCGAACGCCACAATAATGCCGGAGACGCTCGCGTCGGCCAGTGGGAGACGGAGCGCATCGGCCACCACGGGGCGCACGGGGAGCGTGCGCGACTTCTCCGCTCCAGCTCGCAGCATTGGCTCCGCGAAGTCTGCGCCGATCACCTGCCCTGCGAACGATGGCTGGCGCGCGATGGATGCGCCGATGTCGAGCGTTCCCGCACAGAGATCGACGTATGTGCCGAGGGGTTCGCGCTCCCACTCGAGCGCTGCGATCGCGCGCCGGCGCCATCCGCGATCGATGTTGGCGCTGAGCACGTGATTCAGAAAATCGTAGCGGGGCGCGATCTCCGAGAAGATGCGGCGTACGTACGCCCGCTTTGCGCGTCCGCCCTGCGCCGCGGAGAGCGCCTCCTCCTCCTCGGTTATGGTGGACATCCAGCGAAAAGTGCCGGGGCCCCATAGCGCGCGCAAGCGTCGCTCGGTGCACCACGCTGGCTCGCATCGGAGGCGCGCCTTACCTTACACGCGACGAGCGAGCTCCTCTGCGATGTCTCTTTCTCCTGATGAATGGCCCTCGCTCTCGATCTCCGTAACCTCCCGGATGCCGACGTCGCCGCGCTCGCGAAGGAAGGGCGAGAGCCGGCCTTTCGGGAGCTGGTGCGGCGGTACGAGCGGCCCGTGTTCTCGCTGATCTTCCGCATGGTTCGGGATCGGGAGCTGGCGGAGGATCTGGCGCAGGACAGCTTCATCAAGGTCCTCAACAACATCGATCGCTATCGGCCCGAGTTCAAGCTGTCGAGCTGGCTGTTCAAGATCGCCAACAACGTCACCATCGATCATCTCCGCCGTCGCCAGCTGGCCACGGTGAGCCTCGATGGATCGCCGCACGCGGCCACGGCTGCCGAGGCGCAGGCGACGTCGCTGGACGTCGAGTCGCGAGGCCAATCGGCCCTCGAAGCGATCGAGTCCCGCGAGCTCGGCAGCGCCATCGAGCGGGCCATCGCCAGCCTCCGCCCCGAATATCGCTCCTGCATCCTCCTTCGCCACGTCGAGGGTCGCTCGTACGAGGAGATCGCAGCCACCCTCGACCTCCCCCTCGGAACCGTGAAGACCTACATCTACCGCGCCCGCCACGAGCTCAGGGAGGCGTTGGAGGAGCTGCGCGAGTGACCCCCCAACGCCCGGTTAAACAGCTCTGAAACCTGCGCGGAAGGGCCCCCGTATGAACCTGTGGAGGAATAGTGGAACGACACCTACTGCCTGAAGAGATCGACCTGCTGCTGGACGGCGACGTTGGGTTCGGAACACCGCCGCTCAAGGCGCATGTCCGGAGTTGCGCACAGTGCAGTGCGGAGCTGGAAGGCGCGCGTGCGCTCGTCCGGCAGCTCGAGCATCTGCCGCACGTGACCCCCTCGCCGCTGTTCGCGAACCGCGTGATGGCGCGCGTGCAGTTGTTCGTGCCGTGGCACGTCTCGCTCCTCGACTCCGTCCGCGCCTTCATCCCGCAGTCGCGTGCGCTGCGCTTCGCCGCGCTCGGCGTCTTCGCGTCGCTCGCGATCGTGCTCACGGTCGTATCGGCGTGGGCGTACACGCGCATCGACGCGGTGCTGTTCACCGCCGATCTCGTGCTCGACCGAATGCGCGGCGCGGCACTCGGTGCACTCGGCAACGGCATCACCGCGCTCTTCGGCGAGGCGGCACGGCCGCTCCTCGCCAGCGGTGCCCAGGGGCTCGCCATGGCGGCGCTCCTGCTGGTAGTCACAGGGGCCGCCGCCGCAACGATGATTCGTGTGGCGGCCGTTCGTGCGCGCGGACGCTAGCGTGCGCGGTGCGCGGCGCTTCGCGATCGCACTGGCAGGGATCGCGGTCGCAGCACATGCGGGAGTGGCGCAGGGGAAGATCGACTCGACGCGTGCCGCCGATCCGATTGCCGCATCGCTGGACTCGCTTCACCGCGATGCCAACGGGCTCACGGTCGATCGCTCGGTGGTGAGCGCGAGTGCACATACGGTGGATTCCAATCAGCATCTGAGCGGTGATGTCGCGAGCTGGCACGGCCCGCTGGAGATCCGGGGGACGGTCGACGGCAACGCGGTTGCGATCGGGAGCGATGTCGTGCTCCTTCCCGGCGGGCACGTGCGCGGAGATGCGCTCTCCGTTGGCGGGCAGGTGCGCATGGCCGGCGGAATCGTCGACGGCGAATCGCGCTCGATCAGCGCGTTCAGCGTCGGCGCTCTCGCGGGCGAGCAGCTGACCCCCATGCAACGGCTCAAGCGCTCGCTCTCGCTGGCCGTCGCCTGCTACCTCATTCTCGTCGCCATGGCGCTCGCCGTCGCGTTCGGCGCGCGCACGCATCTCGAGACGATCGCGTCGACCATTCGCACCGACTTCTCACGCTCCTTCCTCTTCGGACTTCTCGGCGAAGCCGCTGCGGTGCCGCTCTTCCTCCTCTCGATGATCGCACTCGCGATCACACTCGTGGGCATCTTGCTTATTCCCTTTGCCGCCGTCGCATTTGCACTCGGCGTGCTCGGGGCGAGCGCGCTCGGCTTTCTCGCGATGTGCCTGCTCCTCGGCGACGCTTCGATGCGCGGCGAGAGCGTCGTGCGCGATCCGCGGCCGGTCATCAGTCATCTGATCGCGGGGCTCTCGATCTTCCTCGTGCTCTGGCTCCTCGCAGGCGGCGCGTCGTTCATGGGCATAGCGGGGAGCGTGCTGCGCTTGCTCGCCTTTCTCAGCACGTGGATCGCCGCCACCGTCGGCCTCGGGGCCACGATCCTCACGCGCGCAGGAACACGCGCTCCGGCGGCCATGCCGCGCGTGCCCGCACCGCCCGTGGAAGAGTATGCGTGGCAGACGCCCACCCCGGTCTCGGGCGTCGCCGCCGCGCGCCGACCGACGCCGGCGCCACGGGCGAGCGAGCAATGAGGACGCTTATGTTGGCGCTCGTGTCGCTGTTCGCGATCGGCACACCGGGCGATTTCTCCGGGTGGCGGTCGCTGTCCGCGAGCCGCCCACGCGGCGTCGTGGATAGTCTGCATGTGGTGTTGCGCTACGATGCAGGGACGCTCACACTGGGCGCCGCGGCGGCACCGCTCCTGTACGAGGCGAAAGCGAGGTTCGACGCGAATCAGCAGCGCCTCTCGCGCAGCTACAATCCGGTGTCGCACACGCTGCGCGTTGGTCTGGACAGCTCCACGATGCAGACGGGTGCGCGCCACTCGACGCGCAAACGCAGCGACGAGACGCGGCTCGACCTGGCGCTCGCCGCGGGCATTCCGCTCGACCTCGATCTCGACCTCGGTACCACGCGCGCGATGCTGGATCTGCGCGCACTCTGGGTGGACGCGGTGCGCGTGTCTTCGGGGGCCACCGAAAGCGATCTCACCTTCGGAAGCGCCAATCCGAAGCCCATGCGCGATCTCCTCGTCGATGCAGCGGTCGGGAGCATCACCATCCACACTCTCGGGAACGCACGCGCGCAACGCGCGACGGTCGCCAGCACGGTGGGCGCAGTCGATCTGGATCTGGCGGGCGAGTGGACGGGCGACATGCCGCTCACGCTCCGGGTCGCGCTGGGCTCCGCCGTTCTGCGTGTTCCACGGGACGCCGGGGTGTCGCTCCGCCTCGCGCATCGCATCGCCAACGTGGACTCGGACGGTTTCACGGAGCGGGACGGCATTATGTACAGCGCTGGCTACGAGCAGGCCAGGCGCCATGTGCTCGTTGATGGCAGCGCAACGTTGGCCCACGTCGATATCGTCTGGAAAGACTGAGCGGCCAACTTCTTGCTTTGGCCTCGGGTTCCCGAACTATCAGAGGGCCGCAATGCGCTGGACACCCGGTAACGAGAGCTCCAACGTCGAGGATCGCCGCGGCGGCGGCGGTGGCTTTGGCGGAATTCACCTTGGAATCGGCGGCACGGTCATCGTGCTGGTTCTGAGTCTGATCTTCCATCGCGATCTCTTCACGTTGCTTGGCAATGGCGGCGGCGCTCCCGCCACGACCGCCTCCGGCGAGGCGGCGCCTCCCACGAACGAGACGCCCGAGGAGCACAAGGAAGTGCAGTTCGTGTCCTTCGTGCTCGACGACGCGCAGCAGACGTGGGCCGCGATCCTTCCAAAAGAGGGTGCAACCTACCACGACGCGAAGCTCGTGCTCTTCCGTGACGGTGTGCAGTCGGGGTGTGGGCAGGCGCAGACGGCCATGGGTCCGTTCTACTGTCCGCTCGACGAAAAGGTCTATATCGACCTCGGCTTCTACGATGAGCTGCGCGACAAGTTCGGCGCGCCGGGTGAGTTCGCACAGGCATACGTGCTCGCGCACGAGCTCGGGCACCATGTGCAGCACATCGAGGGGATCGATGAGCAGATGAGACGCCTCCAAAAGCAGCATCCCGACCAGGCGAACGCGCTTTCGGTGAAGCTCGAGCTCCAGGCGGACTGTTACGCGGGCGTGTGGGGACATTCCACGCAGCAGCGCCAGCTGCTCGATCCGGGTGACGTGCAGGCCGGACTACAGGCGGCGGCATCCGTCGGAGACGACCGGATGCAGAAGATGAGTACCGGCCACGTTTCCCCGGAATCGTTCACGCACGGCACGTCCGCGCAGCGCGAGTCATGGTTCAAGCGCGGCTTCGACAGCGGCGATCCGAAGGACTGCGACACCTTTTCTTCGAACGCAGCGTAGCTCGCGTCGGGCGCCCCCACTGGCCCATCCCTTGCCTTTTCCGCTCCGCATGAGACTGCGGGGCGGGCGATGATCATCAAGGGCTTTCGGATTGGTCCGCTCCTCAAGACCACCGGAAAGGAGATTCTCAACGACAACGTGCTGGGGCTTGCTGCACAGGCTGCCTACAACGCGTTCTTTTCGATTTTCCCGTTCTTTCTCTTTGCCGCGCCGCTGCTTTCGATCTTCGGCGACAAGCAGAAGACGTTCACGTGGCTCATGAACCAGCTCGCGACGGTCGTCCCCGGCGAGGCCATCGATCTGGTGCGCACGGTCATCAAGGACGTGGTCTTCTCGACGAACGCGCCGGGGATCATCTCCATCGGGGCGATCCTTGCGCTCTGGTCCGGCTCGGCGGTCTTCAGCGCGCTGATCAACACGCTCAATACCGCGTACAACGTCACCGAGACGCGTCCGTGGTGGAAGCGAATCCTCCTGCAGCTCGCCTGCGTCTTCGCGCTCGGACTGCTCACCGGCATCGCGAGCATCGTGATGCTCGCCGGCCCCGAGCTCGCGAAGGGGATAGGCGCGCGCCTCGGTCTCGATCGCATCTTCGTGATCGCGTGGACGGTCGCGCAGTATCCCGTTGCGATCGCGATGATCGTTGCCGCCTTCTTTCTCGTCTATCGCTTCCTCCCGAATCTCAAGCAGCATCCGAAACAGATTCTCGTCGGCGCGGCCACGGCAACCGTGCTCTGGATTCTGGTCACGCTACTCTTCCGGCTCTACGTCACGGACTTTGCGACGTACAACAAGACGTACGGCACCATCGGCGGCGTGATCGTGCTGCTGACGTGGATGTATCTGACGATGATCGTCCTGCTCGCGTGCGGGGAGCTCAACTCGGAGCTCCACAACGGCACCGGCGCCACCGAGCCGCGGCGCGGTGCCGTGTACGCGGGACGCGTAGTGACGTCGGCGAATCCGGGGCGCTCCTCGATGGACATGCCGCTCACCCTGCCGACGTCACCCACTCAACTCGCTTCCATCGTCCCCACTTCCACAGCACCATCATCGCCACCCCGCGACCAAGAGCAGTGATCGAGATCGTCCACCAGATCCCGGCCGTTCCCCAGCGCGAAGCGGCCCACGCGGCGAGCGGGATCCGGAGCGCGGTGAGCGCCGTCGACGTGATCATCGGCGGGAGCGTGTCGCCCGCGCCGCCGAGCGCGCCCTCGAGCACGAGCTCCGCACCGGCGAAAAGCGTCGACACCGCTCCGATGCGCAGGTAACGCGCGCTCTCGGCGATCACCGCTGGATCGCTCGTGAACGCCGCCGCAAACTTCGTCGCCATCGAATACTCGGCGATGGCCGCAATCAGCCCCACCGTCATCGCAAAGCCCGTCGCGATCCACGCCGCACGCTCGGCTCGCTCCACCTGCTTGGCGCCGAGATTCTGCCCGACGATCGCCGCCGCGGCAGCGCCGAAGCCGATGCCGACCATGTAGCTCCAGCTCTCCACGCGATGTCCGACACCGAGCGCGGCCAGCGCCGGCGTGCCGAAAAGCGTGGTCGTACGCGTCAGAAAGACGTAGATGAC
>JBBSEY010000133.1:0-8574 GCA_038239265.1 Gemmatimonadales bacterium
CACTACAAGGTCTACATCGTCGACGAAGCGCACATGCTCACGCGCGAGGCGTGGAACGCGCTGCTCAAGGTGCTCGAGGAGCCGCCGCCGCGCGTCGTCTTCGTATTCGCGACCACCGAGCCGCAGAAGATCGCGCAGGCGGCGGCGCCCGTGCTGAGTCGCCTCCAGCGCTTCGACTTCAAGCGCATCGGCCCCGCCGATGTACGCGCGCGGCTCTCCGCGGTCCTCGCTCAGGAAAACGTCGAGGCCACCCCCGACGCGCTCGCGATGCTGGCCCGCGCCGCCGACGGATCGATGCGCGACGCGCTCAGCCTCGCCGATCAAACACTCTCGCTCGGCGAAGGAGCGCTCACCGCGGAGCGCGTGCGCGAGGCGCTCGGGCTCATCGCCGAAGATGAGTATCTCGCGATCTACGATCTCATCGCGGCCCGCGAGGCCGGCGCGATCTTCCCCGCCGTTGCCCGGCTCGTCGACGCCGGCGCCGATCTCGGCGCCTTTCTCGGCGGGCTGGCGGACATCTTCCGCGCCGCGCTCGCACTCGCGCTGGGCGACGAGAGCGGCGGGCTCGCCGAGCTGTCGGATCGCACTCGCGAATCGCTGCTCGAGCGCGCGGGGATGCTCACCGCGGGGGATCTGCTTCGCATGCTGAGTGCGATCACCGAGCTCGAGCCGCGCTTCCGGCGCAGCGGCCAGCAGCAGATGCTTGTGGAGACGATGCTCGTGCGCTTCGCGCTCATGGATCGCACGGTGTCGCTCGAAGAGGTGCTGCGGGGGCTCGGCCCCGACCGCGGCGGCGAGGAGAGCGATGCCCGCGGCGCGCCGCTGGCGACGCCGCCCCACAGTCCCACGCCGACGGTCGCGCCCGCAAAGCCCGCCAGCGCGGCTCCCACCGTCGCCCCCAGCGCGCCGGCGAGCGCCGCTGCGCCCTCGCTCCCGCCGCTCTCCGTGGCGGCGCTGCGCGAACGCTGGGAGGGGATCCTCGCGCGTCTGCGCACCGACGGGCGCATGACGCTCGTCGCGTCGCTCGAACACGCGACACCGGTGGAGGTTTCGCCATCGGGGGAGATCACCTTCAAGCTCGGCCCCGATCTCGGGCACATGGAGGAGCCGATCATGAACGGCGCGAGGGAGCTCGTCGCGGCGATCGGCACGATGCTCGAGGGCGGGACGCGGATCAAGGTGCGCGTCCCCATGCCCTTGCCGGTGCGGGAGGGCGCCACGCGGCGGCTCTCAGCGGAGGCCGTCAAGGCGGAGCGGCTCTCATCGCTGCGGCGGCGCGATCCGTCGCTCGATGCGGCGGTGCGCGAGCTCGATCTCGAGCTCATGGATTGACGCCGCGCCTCTGTTGCGGGCCGCGTCGCACGCTCGGTAGCTTGCGACTCCGCCACCACTTTTCTTCGGGATGTCATGGCTGATTTCATGAAAATGCTGCAGCAGGCGCAGCAGATGCAGGGAAAGCTGCAGCAGATGCAGGAAGAGATGGAGAAGCGCACCCTCACCGCGACGAGCGGTGGCGGAATGGTCACGGCTACCGCAGACGGAAAGGGGCAGATCAAGCGCATCCAGATCGATCCGACGGCGGTCGCCGGGAACGACGTGGAGATGCTCGAGGATCTCGTGCTCGTCGCCGTGACCGAGGTGCAGAAGAAGGCCGCGTCGGCCGCGGCGGAGGAGATGCAGAAGGTCACCGGCGGCCTGAATCTGCCGTTCAAGATGCCCTTCTGATGTCGGCGATCGACGAGCTCGCGACCGAGCTCTCGCGCCTCCCGGGGATCGGGCGGAAGACCGCGCTCCGGCTCACCTATCATCTGCTGCGGCAGCCGCCGGAGCAGAGCCGCCGCCTTGCCGACGCGCTGGGCGGGCTCTCGGATCGCGTGCATCGCTGCTCCGTGTGCGCGAACCTCACCGAGGGCGATCCGTGCGACATCTGCGGGGACGCGCGGCGCGATCGCGCACTCGTCTGCGTCGTCGAAGAGGCCAGCGACATCGGCGCGATCGAGCGAGCCGGTGAGTTCCGCGGCGTTTACCATGTGCTGGGCGGCAGATTGTCGCCGCTCGACGGCGTGGGACCGGAAGATCTCAACGTCGACCGGCTCGTCGAGCGTGTCACGCCGGGTTCCGTACGCGAGGTCATCATCGCCACCAACCCCAGTCTCGAAGGGGAGGCCACGGCGCTCTACGTCCAGCGGCAGCTCGCGACCCACGTGCCCATGATCTCCCGGATCGCGCGCGGGATCCCCGTGGGCGGCGACCTCGAGTACGCCGACGGCGTCACGATCGCGCAGGCGCTGTCGGCGCGCCGGGAAATGTGATGGCGAGGGTCTCGTGGAGGGCAGCCGGAGTGGGCTTCGCCGGTGGCGTTGTGGTGGGCTTAATCGTCTGGACTCAACAGACCCACCGTGACCGGTACAACCTGTTCAGCACCAGCGCCTGGCGCCGTTTGGCGGCCTTGGGGCACATCGGTGGAGCGGCAAGTGCCCAGAACGTGATCATGCTGCGTGACTACGTGGCTTGGGAGACACGCCCCGAGCTGCGCCGTCGTGGTGAGCGCCTCCTGCGCCGAATGGAACAGTCCCTCGTCTGAAGGACCCTCGATGCCCGTTGGTGCTGCCAGCTGGTCATTCACCGAAGATGACCTCGGAGCGATCATGCGATCGCTCCAGCAGTTCTTGTACGACAGCAATGCCCGCTGCGCGATGCTCGTGGACCGCTCCGGGCAGCTCGTCGCGACCGTCGGCGAGCAGCCGCGCTTCGACGCGACCTCCTTCGCCACCCTGACGGCCGCCGACTTCAGCGCCAACGACCAGCTCGCCCGGCTCATCGGCGAGACCGAATTCAGCTCCCTCTTCCATCAGGGCGAGCAGGAGTCGATGTATCTGGTGGACATCGCACGGCGTGTGATCCTCGTCGTCCTCTTCGACAATCGTACGACGCTCGGACTCGTGAGGCTGAAAGTGAAGGGAACGGTGGAGGAGCTGGCTCGCCTCTTCACCGCGATGTTCCAGCGGGCGCGCGACACCATGCATCAGCCGAACATCCTGGCGGGCGCCGAGGATGAGATCGATCGACTGTTTCAGTAGCGAAGGAATGACCACATGTCGATGATCAACTATGCCGCCCGCGAGATCTCCTGCAAGATCGTCTACTACGGTCCGGGGCTCGGCGGCAAGACCACCAATCTCGAGCACGTGTACGGCCGAGTGCAGCCGAACACCCGCGGCAAGCTGATCTCGCTCGCGACGGAGACCGAGCGCACGCTCTTCTTCGATTTTCTTCCGGTGGATCTCGGAACGATCCGCGGCTTCAAGACGCGCTTCCATCTGTACACGGTGCCCGGACAGGTATACTACAACGCGAGCCGGAAGCTGATTCTGAAGAGCGTGGATGGCATCGTGTTCGTCGCGGATTCGCAGGTCGAGCGCATGGAAGCGAATCAGGAAGCGATGCAGAACCTGTACGAGAACATGCTCGAGTACGGGTACGATCTTTCCACCATGCCGTTCGTGATCCAGTACAACAAGCGCGACCTTCCGAACGCCGCGCCACTCGCCGAGCTGCAGGCGGCGCTCAATCCGGGGTTCGAGGTGTTCGAGACGCAGAGGCAGCGCATCACCCCCGATCCGTATCATGCGGGGGAGAATCTCATCGATCAGATTCCCACTGGAGAGTGGGTGGAGCGGGCACCATACTTCGAGGCAGTCGCCGTTACGGGAGATGGCGTATTCGATACGCTCAAGGCAGTGAGCAAGCTCGTTCTGAAGACGCTCGCCTGAGCACGGCGCGCGACGGAGCGCGATGAATCTCCCCAACGCGCTCACCGTCGCCCGCATCTTCGCCGCACCCGTCGTAGCCGCGCTCCCCTTCATCGAGCGCTGGGATGCGCGCCTCTTCGCATTCGTGTTGTTCCTCGTCGTGGCGATCACCGACTACTACGACGGCAAGCTCGCGCGCACGCACGGCCTGGTCACCGACCTAGGCAAGCTCCTCGACCCGATCGCGGACAAGCTGCTGCTCCTCGCGACCTTCGTTCCGATGTTCATCCTGGTCGGCTCGCGCGACTCGCTCTCGCTCATGTCCCCGGATCCGGTGAGCGTCGTGAACGGGGTGATCGCCGGTGTCGGTCCGGCCGGGCCGGGGGTGCACGATGTCTTCCCGTACGTCACACCGTTCGGCGTCTTCGGACTGCCGTGGTGGATCATCGCCGTCGTGCTCGGACGCGAAGCCTTCATGACCATCTACAGGCTGCTGCGCGCGAGCAAGGGCGAGATCATCTCCGCGAGCCGCATGGGGAAGTGGAAAACGGGCTTCCAATGGACCTGGGTAGGCGCGACGTTCTTCTGGTTCGCCGCGGCGACCGCTGCCTCGGAATACCACTGGACGGGGAACTGGTGGCTGGGATTCGCGTACTTCAACGGCATCGTGAACATCGTCTCGATGATCGTCGCAGTGATTCTGACATTGTATTCGCAGCTGCTGTACCTGCGGCGGCCGAGCGAGTAGTCCGCCGCGTTCGTCGAGGGCGACGGTGAGCGGCACTCTCCGATTACGCTCCGCGCTCTCCCGTCGTTACGACCACCTCGTGAACGGCGCCGTCGTCCGCGAGCCTCGCCTTCCCGTCCTCCATCTTTTCCCCATCGACTGACACGCTCACGACGCCTCGACACACGCCCTGCGGGTTGTTCACCGCAATGCGATAGACGCTCGTGCCGTAGCGGTACTCGATCGAAAACTCGCGCCATGCTTTGGGCACGCTCGGATCGATCGTCAGCCACTCTCCGCGCTTCGTGAAGCCGAGTATCCCCTCGAGCGCCGCGCGATACATCCAGCTCGCCGACCCGGTGTACCACGTCCATCCCCCGCGCCCGATGTGTCCGGGAGCCGTGTACACATCCGCGCACACCACGTAGGGCTCGACCTTGTACGTCTGCACGGCGGCTTCGTTCGTCGCGTGCGTCAGTGGATTGAGCAAATCCAGCAGGTAGGCGGCGCGGTCGCCGTCTCCGCTGCGCGCCGTCGCGAGCGCAGCCCAGATGGCGGCGTGCGTGTATTGCGCGCCGTTCTCGCGAACGCCCGGCACATATCCCTTGATGTAGCCGGGATCCTGCGCTCCCTTGTCGAACGGTGGCGTGAGCAGCATGATGAGCCGCGCGTTCTCGTCGACGAGATGGTCGTCCATCGACCGCAGCGCCTCCCGGGCGCGTGCGGGCTGCGCGGCCCCGGAGAGCGTGGCCCAGCTCTGGGCAATAGAATCGATCTTGCAGTCGTCGCTCTGCGAGGAACCGAGCGGTGTGCCATCGTCGAAGTACGCGCGGCGATACCATGCGCCGTCCCACGACGTGCGCTCGACGGCCGCCGCGTAATCGTCGGCCCGCCTGCGGCAGCGAGTGGCGACGTCGGAATCCGGCCGGCGTTCGGCATGCTCGGCGAAGCGCCGGAGCGTGGCGATGAGAAACCACGCCAGCCAGACGCTTTCGCCCTTTCCTTCGATGCCGACGCGGTTCATGCCGTCGTTCCAGTCTCCACAGCCCATCAACGGCAAGCCATTCGGGCCCGTCGTGCACGCACGATCGAGCGCGCGCACGCAGTGCTCGTACAGCGACGCCGACTCCGCGCTCACGTGCGGCTCCTCGTAGGCCTCCTGTTCGTTTGGCGCGAGCGCCGCCTGCTCGAGAAATGGCGCGCGTTCGTCCCAGATCGCGGAGTCGCCCGTGACGGCGACATAGTGGTCGGCGACGTAAGGCAACCACACGAGGTCGTCGGAAAAGCGCGTCCGCACGCCGCGACCGCCCGGCTCGTGCCACCAGTGCTGCACGTCTCCTTCCACGAACTGCCTCCCTGCGCAGCGCACCAGATGCGCGCGCGCAATCCCCGGCTCGGCGTACACGAACGCCATGCAGTCCTGCAGCTGATCCCGAAAGCCGAACGCGCCGCTCGACTGGTAGAGCGCCGAGCGCGCCCACATGCGGCACGACAGTGCCTGATAGAGCGACCAGCGGTTCACCATCGCGTCGAATTCCGGCGACGGGGTGCGCGCTGAAATCGTCGTGAGTCGCGCATCCCACGCGCGCACCGCGCCATTCACGGACGCCGCCGCGTCATCGGGCGCTGCATTTCGGGCAATGATAGCGCGCGCCTCGTCCTGACTCTTCGCCGCACCCAGCAGCACCACGATCCGTCGCGTCTCACCCGGTTCGAGAGTCACCGACGCTCGCAGCGCAGCGCATGGATCGAAGCCTGCCCCCGTTGTGCCGGAGAGAGTCCTCGCGGCGAGCGCAGCGGGCCCGGCCAGATCGCCGTTTCGTCCGATGAACTCCTCGCGATTGCCGGTAAAGCCGGTGATCGGCTCGCTCAGCCACGAGAATGCCACGCGCGAGGCGAAGTCATCGGCGAAATAATTCTCGGCGAACAGCGCGCCCGTGCTGTGATCCCGCCACGTGTGCAGCTGGTGCCGCGTGTGTTCGCGTTGCGCCCCGAGCGTGAGCTCGACATAGCTCGTGAGCGTGAGTCGCCGGCGCGCCGTGCCGCGGTTCGTGAGTACCAGCTGCGAGATCTTCACGGGATCGGATTCGGGCACGCCGAGCGTGAGCTCGCTCGCGATGGCGTGGCGCTCGTGGCTGAACGTGGTGCGCCCGGGCGCGTGCAGCACTACGTACGAGGGTGCGGCGCCATCATCGGCGCGCGACGTATCGATCGCAGGTGAGGGTGCCGGCGTTGCCGACCATACCTCGCCGCTCTCATCATCGCGCAGGTAGAGCACCTCGCCGGCGGGATCACTCACCGGATCGTTGTGCCACGGCGTGAGCCGGTAGAAATAGCTGTTCTCGGCCCATGCGAACCCCGAGCCGCGCTCCGTTACGCAGAAGCCGGCGTTGGGATTGGCGATGACGTTTGCCCATGGCGCCGGCGGAACGTGGGAGCCGGCGATGCGCATCTCGTACCCATCGGCCGTCACGGCACCCACGCCATTTGGGTATGCAGACGATGCGCCGGGTGCCCCAGCGCTGCGCGCCATCGGTTGGCTCCGCTCCGTCGCGACCGCGGGCTCCTTCGCATCCGGCAGCAGCTCGCGACGCACGCGTTCGGTGAGGCTCCACTCCTCCACCGGCGGGAGCGGAGCGCCGAACGCAGCGGGGTCGACGATGCTGCCGAGTCCCACGCCGTCGCAGACTATCGTCACCCGGGCGGTGGCGTGCAGCAGCGCAACATCCTCGGGCGGCATGGTGTCTGCCCGGCGCACGAACACGCCGCCAGGACGATCGATGACTCCGCCCTCGCTCGAGGAACGAACCACCGACACGATCTGATCGTGGAGATCCTGGATGTACGATGGATCGTTGGCGATGAGAATCACGAGGTCAGCGGTAACACCCTTCATTCGCCAATATTTGTGTGCGACGAGCAGCTGTCGCACGCTTGGCAGCCCAGCCTCATCGGATATCGTTGCGAGCACGACGGGCCAATCGCCCGAGATGCCCTGGCCCCACAGCGCGCGCTGCCCGCGCCGGTTCTCTGCGCGCGTTTGCGCGGACGCTCGCAGCTCTTCGTTCGGATAGATCAACGCGCCCGCCAGCACCTGATACAACGCCGCGTCGGCGGGCGGGACATCGAGGCTGCGAAGCTCGACCTGGGCAGCCGTCCACGAAAGCGACAGCGCGCGGTCGGCCGAAGTGAGATTCCGGTAGCGATCCGCCACGTGGCGCGCCTCCTCGCGACTGTCGGCGACGATGGTCGTGAACGCGACGCGACCCGTGCGTCCGGGGCCGAGCCGAAGTCGCACGCGCAACGACATGATGGGGTCGAGCACCGCCCCCGTGGCGCCCGAAAGCGCAGCGCCATCATCGAGCGCGCGCGGGGCGCGTGCGCTCCGGCCCCTGCCGATGAAGCGCGCGCGGTCCGTCTCGCACGACAGCTCACCCACGAAGTCGGGACCCGTCGCGACGACGTGCGCGCACCAGAGCGTCGGAGCGCCGGCCGACCGCGGCCGGCGGCTGGCGAGCACGACGCCTTCCGGGAGCCATTCCGTTTGCACGAAGAGATTCTGAAACGCGGGGTGTGCGCGGTCCGCATCCGGATCGGTAAGCACGACTTCT
The DNA here is from genome assembly GCA_038239265.1 of Gemmatimonadales bacterium. GTDB lineage: Bacteria > Gemmatimonadota > Gemmatimonadetes > Gemmatimonadales > Gemmatimonadaceae > FEN-1250. Next base: position 8,091 of record JBBSEY010000133.1, read on the forward strand.
CCGTAGCTCGTCAGCTCGATCTCGCGCATTTGCCGGGAGCGGTTCGTAACGGCGAGCACACGCACCTCGGCCCGGTCGCGCGGCACGACGATGATGTCCGTGCGCGTCTCGATCTGATCGTCCCTTCGCCGGAAGATGACGCGGTCGATCGCGAAGGTCACGCGGTACGTGTCGGGCGCGACTCCGCACGGCTGATACGCGGCCGACCACACGCGTCGCGTGGTCAGATCCTTTACGTAGATCCACTGCCCGGTGTCGTCACGCGTGGCATCGGCGCGCCAGCGTGTCACCGCGATGCCGTTCGAGCGACTGTATCCGCTTCCGCCATTCGTCACGAGGACGCAGTAGGGCAGGTCTCCGAGCAGGCCGATGCGCGGTTCGGCCGTATTCGCGGTGTCGAACTCGCGAATCACCGCCTGGTCGAGCGGCGAGCTCGCTGGCGTTATCTCGGGGGCGTCCGACTGCGAGGTGCGCACGACGTACC
>JBBSEY010000134.1:0-8540 GCA_038239265.1 Gemmatimonadales bacterium
CGCGGCGGCGGCGGCGCGAGCACAAGCGTATCGCCCGTAACCTCGAAGTGCGTCGCCTGCGACGCATCCGAGCTCGTTCCCGCGAACAGCGTGAAGGTGCCAGGCTCCACGATGCGCCGCATTGCGAGATCATGGAACGCGAGATCGCCGGCACCGAGGGTGAATGACACGCTCGTGCTCGCCCCGGGCTTCAGATGCACGCGCTCGAAGCGCACGAGCTGCCGCACGGGCCGCGCCACGCTCGCCACGTCATCGCGCAGATACAACTGCACGACCTCATCCCCCTCGCGCACACCGATGTTCGCGACCGCGATCGACACGCCGAGCGAGTCGCCGGCGCCTATGGAGCTGCGAGTGAGACGGATCTCGCCGTAGCGAAAGGTCGTATAGCTCAGCCCGAAGCCGAACGGGAAGAGTGGCGTCAGCGGAAGATCGTTGTAGCCCGTGGTGTATTTGTCCTTCGGGTCGAACGGGCGCCCCGTATTTCGATGCGCGTAGTAGATCGGCAGCTGCCCCGTCGCCCGCGGAAAGGTGATCGGAAGCTTTCCGCCCGGCGCATACGCACCGAAGAGCACGTCGGCGATCGCGTCGCCGTGCGTGGTGCCGAGGTACCACGTTTCGAGGATCGCGGGAACGCTGTCGGCGACCCACGGAATCGCGAGCGCGCGCCCATTCATGAGCAGCACGACCAGCGGCTTCCCCCGCGCGGCGCGCGTCACGCGCTGCGCAAGCTCGAGCTGCGCCGGTGGGAGCTCGAGCGACGCTCTGCTCTCCGCCTCTCCCGTGCGCTCGCCGCTCTCGCCGAGCACGAGCACCACCGCATCGGCGGCGCGCGCGGCGGCAGCGGCATCCGAAACTCCGCTCGTATCTGCGCCGCGAGGCTGCGCGCCGGACGCATAGCGAATGCGCATGGAGGGATTCGCGCGGCGGAGCCCATCGAGCACCGTCGCTGACTCGCCCGGCCGTCCGCTCACCGACCATGGCCCCATGGCGCTGGTGTCGTCGGCGGCGAGGGCGCCGATCACCGCAAGCGTGCCGATGGTCCGCGAGAGCGGGAGCGTCGCGTTCGCGTTCTTGAGCAGCACGATGGATTCGCGCGCGGCGGCGCGCGCCGCGGCGATGTGCTCGGGCGAGCGCGTGACGCGCGATGCGGTCGCCTCGCTCGCGCCGTGATAGGGATTCGTGAACAGGCCAAGCCGATACTTCGCGTGCAGCACCCGGCGCACGCCCGCATCGATCTCCTCGCGCGCGAGACCATCGGTGCGCGCGAGGCGCGCAAGGCTCGCCGGATAGACGTTGTCGGCCATGTCGACATCGACGCCCGTGTGGAGTGCGAGGTGTCCCGCATCCGCGGTGTCCTTCGCCACGCCATGCGGAATGAGCTCGACGATCCCGGCCCAGTCGCTCACGACGATGCCGTCGAAGCGCAGCTGCCCGCGCAGCACGTCGCGCAGCAGCCACGCGCTCGCGTGCGGCGGCGAACCGTTGATCGAGGTGAAGCCCGCCATTATCGATCCGGCACCAGCGTCGACCGCGCTCGCAAAGGGTGGGAGATACACTTCATTGAAGGTGCGCTCGCTCATCTCCGCGTTCGCGTAGTCGCGGCCGCTCTCCGCCGCTCCGTACGCCGCGAAGTGCTTCGCGGTCGCGAGCAGCGACGTCGAGTCCGAGAGGCGCGCGCCCTGGAAGCCATGCACGCGCGCCGCCGCCATCACGCTCCCCAGGTACGGATCCTCTCCCGCGCCCTCGACGATGCGGCCCCAGCGCGAGTCGCGCGCGATGTCGACCATCGGCGCGAAGGTCCACGTGATGCCGTTCGCCGTCGCTTCGATCGCCGCGATGCGCGCGTCCGACTCAGCCAGCTTGGGATCGAAGCTCGCCGCCTCCGCCAGCGGAACCGGGAACACGGTGCGGAAGCCGTGAATCACATCGAGCGAGAAGAGCAGCGGGATCCTGTGCGGCGACTCCTCCACCACGATCCGCTGCATTTCGTGTGTACGCGCAGCGCTCTGGACTCCGATTACGGATCCCAGCAGCCCCGCCCGCAACTGCGCCTCGCTCCCCTGCGGAACGCTCGGCCCCGTCTGCAGCCCCTCCGCCGGCGACATGGTGAGCTGCCCGATCCTCTCCTCGATCGTGAGCGTGGCGAGCACGGAGTCGACGAAGCGGCGCTCGACCGACTCCTGCGTGGACGTGCGCGCGCGTGGCGCCACTGCACCCGTGGCTGCGGAGGTGCAGGCAGCCAGACAGACCAACGACGCCGTCGTCGAGAGCATGCATTTTTTCACGTACATAGCCTCATGGATTGGACGCGGCGAATCAACCCGCGCCCTGCCCGAAAGTACTGTTGCGCACCCTCTGATTGGGTTTCATCTTGCGAGATACCCGCCCCGGAGCCACACAATGTTCTCGTTCGTCAACCTGTGGCGCTCGTTCGCCGCCGCCGCTGCGTTGGCAGCCATTCCACTGGCTGTTCTGGCACAGGATCCGAACCCGGCCAACATTCCGAACGTCGGCCAGCAGGCGCCCGATTTCTCCGCGCCCGCCTCGACGCGCTACGGCCTGCTCAAGGCGCCGCTCAAGCTGTCCGATCTGCGCGGCAAGACCGTCGTGCTCGCGTTCTTCCCGAGGTCGCGCACGAAGGGTTGCACTGTACAGATGGAATCGTACCGCGATCGCTACGCCACGCTCTTCTCCGGCGGCAAGGGAATCGTCGTCGTGTCGATCAGCACCGATGCCGACACCACGCAGCAGACGTGGGCTCGCGACGCAAACTTCCCGATGGTCTTCGTGAGCGACTCGGCTGGCACCATCGGAAAGGCGTACGGCGTGATCGATGAGAAGAACCACTACGACACGCGCGTCGCCTTCGTGCTCGCACCCAATGGGAAGATCGCGTATCGCGCGCTGCCGTTCAAAGAGCTCACGGAAACCGCGTACTCCGAGCTCGGCTCCGCCGTTGCGAGCACGTCGCACGGGGGCGCGGGAAGTCGTTGAGAGGTCGCGCCGCTCGACTGTTTTCGCGCACGACTTCCAAGCGCGAGTCCGGGCCCGACAAATCGGACCGGAGTGCCGCGCATGGGCTTCTGCAGGCGGCAGAGCGCGATCTGCAGCAGGTAGTGCTGGACATTCACGACGGCCCGGTGCAGGACATCTTCAGCGCGCTTTCACAGGTCCATCTCCTGCGCATGCGCCCCGAACTGCAGGCGGGGGAGGCATCGATCGGCCTGCGCCGCGTCTCCGCCGCGCTCGAGCGTGCGCTCGGGGAGATCCGGAGCTTCATCGGCACCTTTCGTCCGCCCGAATTCGAGCGCCGGCCGGTGGGGGCGATCATCGAGGGACTGGTCGTGCAGCACGAGGCGATCACGGGCAATACAGTCGACCTCGAGTTGGGAGACGACATCCCCGATGTCTCAGTAGCACTCAAGATCGCGATCTATCGGATTCTGCAGGAGGCGTTGGCGAACTCGACGCGCCACGCGCAGGCGTCGGAGCATACGGTACGGTTGACGGTCGAGGGGAGCGAGCTGGTGCTCGAGGTGCGCGATGATGGGCGCGGTTTCGATGTCGCCGGAATCCTCGAGAGCGAGCGCGAGGTCGGTGTCACGGGTGGTCACTTCGGCCTGCGCGGAATGCGCGACCGCGTGGAGATCATGAACGGTACTCTGGAGATCGACTCGGGTGCAGACGGTACGAGCGTCGAGGTCCGCTTCCCCATCCCATGACCAATGCCCGGTGATGACGCCATGATTCGAGTGATGCTGGTGGACGACCATCCCCTGGTTCTCGAAGGGCTGCGGGCGATGATGGATGCGGAGCGCGACATACAGGTCGTGGTGACGACGACCGAGGGCGAGCGCGTGCCGGAGCTCGTGCGGCTGCATCGGCCCGATGTGGTCGTGCTCGATCTCGAGCTCGGTACGACGAATGGCTACGAGGTGCTCAAGAAGCTCCGCGCCGAGCAGATCACGATCCGCGTGCTCGTGCTCACCGCGTATGGCGACGGAGAGTCGATGCGCGCGGCGCTCGAGCATCAGGCCGACGGCATCGCGCTCAAGACTGACGCGCCCGCGCGGACGGTCGATGCGCTGCGCGCGGTGCACTCGGGAGTGTTGGTGTTCCCGCAGGCGGCACGGCGCTGGATGCGGAAGTCGAACGAGCGCGCAATCGTGGGGCCGGGGTCGCTGAGCGATCGCGAGCGCGAGGTGTGGGCGCTGCTCGCGGCGGGACTCTCCAACGGTGTGATTGCGACCCAGCTCGGCGTGAGCGCGAGCACGGTGAAGTTCCACACGCAGAATCTCTTTCAGAAGCTCGGCGTGAACAATCGCACGGCGGCCGCGGTGGAATACGAAAAGCAGATCCCGGCGGCGGCGCGGGTGAGGGAGAAGCTGGTCTAGCGACCTGCACTCGTTGCCGCGTGACTCACGCGGCGCGATTCAGGCGCGAATGCTCAACTGTTCGCCGGCGCGATGTCCACGTGGATCCCGCGCCACTTCCCCTGATTGAACCTCCACACGCTGAGCAGACATCGGGTAGCGTGGCCGATCAGGATCGCGATCCAGATGTGGATCGGCTCGAGCGTGCCCGTGTGACGGATCGTGAAGCAGATGCCGAGCGGGATCACCACCTGCGAGATGATCGAGATGTAGAGCGGGCTCCTGGTGTCGCCGGTGCCTTGCAGTGCGCCCGTGTACGTGAGCGCGACCGAGATGAACAATCCGGAGAAGCTGAGCACGCGCAGCAGCTGCGTACCGAGCTCGATCACCGCCGGCTCGTGCAGGCCGAACACTGCGAGAAGCTGGCGCGGGAAGAAAAAGAAGAAGCAGCCGATGAAGGCCGCCGACATGACGGCCACGCGCGCCGCGATGTGCACCGACTGCACCGCGCGCTCCGGCTTGCCGGCGCCCAGGTTCTGTCCGGCCATCGCCGAGGCTGCGCCCATGAGCCCCATCGACGTCCACGTGATGAGCGAGAAGAGCTCGGAGTACGAGACGGTGAAGACCGCCTGCGCCACGGCGCTCTGCGCGAGCGAGCCGATGAAGGAGAGCATCAGCACACCACCGACGTTCATCGCGATCCCCTGAATACCCGTGGGGAGGCCGAATTTGAACAGCGACTTGATGATCGTCCAGTCGGGACCCCAGCCGAGTCCGCGCGGAAACTGCACCACCCATCCGCCCTTCCAGAGCTTGTAGAGCGAGTAGATCCCGATGATGCCGGTGGCCGACACGGTGCCCATGGCGGCGCCCGCGGTGCCGAAGGCGGGGATGGGGCCGAGTCCGCGGATGAGCACGACGTTGAAGGCGATATTGAGCGCCGTCATCGTGATGCCCAGGATCATCGGCGTGCGCGCGTCACCGGCTGAGCGGAGCGCGCCGCTCAACATGAAGAAGATGAGGAGCCCGGTGCTGAAGGTGAACATGATGCGAAGGAAGGGCAGCGCTTGCGCCTTCACCTCGGGCGCGGCGTTCACCATGTCGAGCAGCGGTGATGCGAGGAAGAGTCCAACGGGCGCCATGACGAACAGCGACATTCCGATCGCCGTCAGAAAGGCCTGATACACCGTGCGATTGACCTTCGCCTCCTCTCCCGCGCCCGCGAAGCGCGAGACGAGCACGCTCATCCCCGTGAAGAGCGAGGAGATGAAGACGATCACCATGATGAAGATCTGATACGACACGCCGATGGCCGCGTTCCCGACGAAGCCAACCAGATGGCCGACCAGGATGTGGTCGATGATCCCCTGGAGCCCACCGATGATGTTGGTGACCATCGTCGGCCACGCGAGCTTCCAGACCGCCGGGCCCAGCGGACCTTCGACGATCGAGCGGTCGTACTTGCGCGCGGGGCGCGGAGCGAACGGCGTATCGTCCGCTGCGGCGCGCTGCACAGGTGCGGCGATGTCAGTCAAGAGGCGAATGGGTGATGGCCGTGCACGAGGCGAAAGATAGATGAAGATGACCACGGCGCCATGCGTAACTCGCGCGGGCCCCGCGCATGCCCGAACGCACGGCCGAGTGCAGGTGGGAGGGGCGTGATCTCGAGAGGCACCCGCCGGCCGTTACTCGCCCTCGTCGAGCGTGGCGACGTAGTCGTCGAGCTTGTCGAAGGCGCAGTTCCAGCCGCCGATGTGGCCGTCGCGCTCGCCCTCGGAGGTGAAGCCGCTCTGCCGAAACGTCAGCTTCGTCTGCTCGCCAAGCTCCGCGAAGGTGCGCGTGATGGTGAGCTCGTACGTCTTCGAATTGGGATTAGCGGCTGCGGGGTTTTTTGTGTTTGCGGGCATGTGCTTTCTCCTGGCGCTGAAGTGCTACGATGTATTCGTCGAGTCGGTCGAAGCTGTCGTCCCAGAACCGCCGGTATTTTTCGATCCATCCGGATGCCTTCTCGAGCGGCGCGGCCTCGAGCCTCGCGGGGCGCCACTGTGCGTCGCGCCCGCGCGAGATGAGCCCTGCGTGCTCGAGCACCTTGAGGTGACGGGAGACGGCGGGGAGGCTCATGGCGAACGGCTTGGCGAGCTCGTTCACGGTGCTTTCGCCGGTGGCGAGCCTCGCGAGGATGGCGCGACGCGTGGGGTCGGCGAGGGCGGCGAACGTCGTGCTGAGGTGGTCGTGGGGCACGATGTATTTAACGGAAAATTTAAATAACGTGTATGTTAAATACAATGGGAATCCTAGTCGCGCAAGAGGGAGTCGGCACAGCGGCATGCGGACTACCCCGTAGTCCCGAACCCCGCCGCAATGCAGTTGATCGAGAGCAGCAGCGCCGCCAGATCGTCCTCTCGCTCCGCGCTCCCCTCCGCCGGACCCCGCACCCGCCGCAGCAGCTCGATCTGCTGGTAGTGCGCGCGCTCCAGCATCCCCAGCCGCCGCGTCATGCGCCGCCGGAATTGCGGGAAGCGCTCCGCCAGCGCCTGCTCCCCCGTCAGCCGCAGCACCGACGTCATCGTGCGCTCGTACTCGGTCTCGATCAGCGCCAGCACCCCCGCTCGCGCGAGCTCGTTGGGCACCAGCCCCGCATACGCGCGCACGAGCGAGAGGTCGACCTGCGCGAGCGTCTTCTCCACCTCGTCGATGATCAATCTGAAAATCGGCGTCTCCGCGAACATCCGGCGCAGCATCGCCTCGCCACGTTCGCCACGCACGGTGAGAAACGCGGAGAGCGCGCTCCCCACGCCGTACCATCCCGGCACGAGATGCCGGTTCTGCGTCCACGCGAACACCCACGGGATCGCGCGCAGATCGCTCAGCGACCTGGTGCCCCCTCTCCGCGCCGGGCGCGAGCCGATGTTCAATAGCTGCAGCTCCTCGAGCGGCGTCGCCGCCGTGTAGTACTCGATGAGCCCCGGATGCTGAATGAGCCCGCGATACGCCGCGTACGCCGCGCCGCTCAGCGCTTCCATCGCCTCCTCGAGCCCCGGCAGCGGCACCGCCTCATCGCTCGGCAGCGAATACTCCAGCACGCTCGATGCCAGGAGCTCCAGCTGATAGAGCGCCGCGTTCTGGTAGCCGAACTTGAACGAGACGACCTCCCCCTGCTCCGTCGTACGCATGCGACCGCCGATCGTCCCCGGCGGCTGCGCGGCGATCGCGCGATGCGTCGGCGCGCCGCCTCTGCTCACCGAGCCGCCGCGGCCGTGGAAGAACGAGAGCTCCACTCCGCTCTCCTGCGCCGTACGCGCGAGCTTCTTCTGCGCCTGGTACAGTTCCCAGTTCGACGTGAGGAAGCCGCCATCCTTGTTCGAATCCGAATAGCCGATCATCACCTCCTGTACGCCACCCTGTGCGCGCACGCTCCGCTTGACCACCGGCACCGAGAACAGCTCGCGCATGATCGCCGGCGCACGGCGCAGATCATCGATCGTCTCGAACAGCGGCACGATCGGCAGCGTGCAGCTCTCGACCCCCGCTGCGTCGTGAAAGAGTCCCCCCTCCTTCGCAAGGAGATACACGTTGAGCACGTCCGCGGCGCTCCGCGTGTTGCTGATGATCAGACTTCCGAACGCGCGCCGATCGACCGTCGCGCGCATCTCCCTCACGAGCGTGAACATTCCGAACGTCTCCGCACCTGCGAGCGTCGTCACGCCGGGCTCGCCCGCGCGGATCGGGCGCGCGAGCGCATCGCGCACCCACGACGCGCTTTCGACCGTATCGCGTGCGACACGAATCTCCTCCACTGCCGCGTTGAACGAGCCCGAGCCCTGGCGCAGATCGAGACGAACGGTCGAAAAACGGAATGCTTCCACCTCGCGCCGCACGGGCACCACCGTCGCCCGCGCGATCGCGCCGCACTCCGCCTCGATCAGCGCCTTCTCCAGCGTCTTGAGATCCGCCACCAGATCGTCCGCTGTCGCGTAGGGCGGCGCCGTGAGCCCCTCGCCGCCACGCTTGCGCCGGCTCTCATCCACCGTCGCCGCCAGCCTCCGCTGCACCACGCTCAGCCACTGCCGGCACAGCTCCCCCGGATTGCGCGCCGCGAGCCGCTCGCCATCGTTGCTCGCCGCGAGCGCGTGCGCCAGCGCCTTCCGGAACTCCGCGGTGAAA
>JBBSEY010000135.1:0-8513 GCA_038239265.1 Gemmatimonadales bacterium
ACGACGACGCCCGGACCGTGCACCGCCTCGACGGCGTCGAGCACCTTGAGCGCTTCACCGACGACCTCGGGACCAATGCCGTCGCCCGCAATGACTGCAAGAGTGTGGCGCACGGCTCAGCCTCGGCGCGCGACGCGCGTCACGTGGCCGCGACTCCGCGCCCGCAGGTGATGCAGTACTTCCAGTGGATCTCGAGCTCGGTCCCGCATGCGGGACAGCGCTGCACCATGAGATTCTGACCACAGCTCGGGCAGAAGAGCACCCGCCGTCCGTCGGGAAGCGTGCCTCCGCAGTAGCGGCACGAGCCGGCGGCGGAGCTCGTGGTCGACGCGGCGGAGGCGCGCGGCGTGGAGCTCGGCGCGCCGCGCTGAATGCTCGTCGGCGAGTCCGCGAAGTGGCGCACGGCCTCTGCGGTGAGCGTCACGCGCGCGGCGGCGTAGTCGCGGAAGACGGCCGTGTGGGGGTTGGGCGACGCGAGCTCCTTCCGCATCGCATCCTGCATCGCGGAGTCGCCCGTCGCGTAGCCGCGCTCGCCCGAGAGCAGCTGGCAGAGCGCCGCCTCGTAGTCCTGGTTCGTCTCGATCTCGAGCTCGGTGCGATTGTGCCGATAGGGGATGAGCGTCTGGTACAGCTCCGACACTTCCACCGGCTGACTCAGATACTGCGGATGACTGTTCCGGACATTCTGCACGAGCCGTCGTACGAGGCGATCGAGATCATCCATGTGCTGAGTCACTCAGGGGGAAGCTTCTGCTGCTTTGACGATGAGAACCGAGCACTAAGAATATGAAAGAACGCGGCGACACCATCCTTCCACGTGATCTTCTTCCCCTCCTCGTACGTGCGTCCATGATAGCTGATCGGCACCTCGTACACGCGCGCGCCCATCTGCGCGAGCCTCGCCACGATCTCGGGCTCGATTCCGAAGCGCGGGTTCGTCAGATGCATTGCCTTGAGGGTGCGGCCTGTGAACGCCTTGTATCCAACTTCCATGTCGGTGAGGTTGAGATTCGTGAACATGTTCGACATGAGCGTGAGCCCGCCGTTCCCCATGCGGTGCCAGAAGTAGAGCACGCGGTGCGAGCCGGAGCCGAAGCGGGTGCCGACGACGGCGTCCGCGATGCCGTCGAGGATCGGCTTGATCACCGCGGGGATGTCGCTCGGAACGTACTCGAGGTCGGCGTCCTGGATGATCGCGATGTCGCCCGTCGCGTGGTCGCGCGCGGTCTGGATCGCCGAGCCCTTGCCGCGATTCTCGGGGTGCCGCGCGACGAGCATACGCCCGTTGGCCGCGTTCGCGCGCTCGGTGAGCCGCTCGAAGGTGGCGTCCTTCGACGCGTCATCGACGGCGACGATCTGGAGGGCAATGCCGTCGGAGATGAGCTGATCGCCGAGTGCCAGCACCGCATCGAGGGTGCGGTCGATGGTGGCGGCTTCGTTGTAGCAGGGGATCAGAACGCTGAGCGTAATTGGTGTCGCGCGAACCATCAAACGGGAGCCTGAGAGGAAGAAGTCAGCGTATAACCGTCACGGCCTGCCGACCTGCTCCATTTGCTTGTCGACGTCCGTGGACACGCGGTCCCTGTTGTCGCCGCCGACGCGATGAATGAGGCGCGTACCGATATTTTCGGTGTGGTCCTGCGCGTCGCCGAATCCGGCGAAGTAGCCGACCACCACTCCAAAGCAAATCAATAGTAAGGGCTTGAGCATGGGACCCTTCCGAAAGAGAATGATAGCCTAGAACAGACTATCCGTCTCGCCACGCGGTAACGCTCGCGCCTCACGAAAGGAGCGCATCTCGGGGAGCGGCGACGGGTCGAGCTGCATCCGCCCCTTCTCGCGCTCCGCCGCCATCCACGTCTCGAACCCCGACTCGACGGCACCCTTCGACTCGTCCTGCTGCGCGGCCGCGCGGGTCGCGAGCATGTTCGCGTACTCGTTCTGCGGATGCCCGTTGTGCCCCTTCACCCATCGCCACTCCACACGGTGGTTCGCGGCGACGTCGACCAGCTCCTGCCAGAGCTCGAGATTCCCGATCTCGCCGCCCTTCCGCCGCCATCCGCGCCGCGCCCAGTCGTGCACCCACGACGTCATGCCGTCGACGAGATAGCGCGAGTCGGTGGTGAACACGACCACGCAATTCCACTTCTTCGACGACGCGATGTCGAGCGCCTCGATCCCGCTTCGAAGCGCCATCCGATTGTTCGTCGTCGCCTTCTCGGAGAGCCAGAAGTCGCGCCGCACGAGCTCACCACTCTTCGGATGCGCGAGCTCGATCAGCCCTCCGGCGCCGCCCGGATTCGATCCCTCGCGTCCATTTCCGAGACACGACTCATCCGCGTAGACGGCGAGGAGGCAGTTGGTGACGCCGGCCATCTATGTGATCACCTGGAGTGAGTCGATCTCGTCGAGATAGATCACCATGCGATCGCCCGTCGTCGGATGCACCGCCTCGATGCGCTCACGGCCTCCAGCCAGATGGAGGCGATTCGGGATGACGATGTACTCTGTGCCTCGCCGATAGACAATGATGCGCTTCTTGTCGATCACCGCGCGCTCGAGGCGATCGTACTGGTCGGTGGTCAGCTCTGCCATGCGGTGCTCTCTACTCGCTCGCGAATCGTGACATGGGCGCCCTCTCGATCTACGACGAAGGGCAAAAGGCGGGCGAGCGCGGAGATCGTCGTGCGCACCTCGTCTGCACGCTCGAGCGGCGAGATGATCACGACGCATCCGCCGCCCGAGGCGCCGAGCGCCTTCGCGCCCAGCGCTCCGTGCGCGAGGGCGGCCTCGAGCAGCGCGTCGATGGCCGGCGTCGTGATCTTCTCGTGGAGCGACCGCTGCTCCACCCAGTGCTCGCCGACCAGCGCGCCGAGTGTATCGACGTCCTCGCGAGTGAGCGCGTCGATCATCTGCGTGGCGAGCGAGCGCATCTTCGCGAGCGCGGAGACGATGCGCGGCACGCGATCCCGATAGCCGTCGAGCACCGCGGCGATCGTCGTGCCGGAGATGCGCGACTCGCCGGTGTAGGCGATGATGCACTGGCGCTCGAGCGCGTCGACCAGTCCATCGGAAAGCGGGAGCGGGGTGGCCGTCGTCGAGGCGCCGAAGGTGAGCGCGAGCGCGCCGCCGTACGCGGCTGCATAGTGATCCTGGAAGCCGCCCGCGATCCCGAGGTCGTTCACCTCGAGCGCCCGGCTCCTCTCCGCGAGCTCGCTCCTCCCTGGCGACTCGTCCCGCCACGCGGCGAGCGCTGCCGCCACCGCGACCCCCGCGGCCGACGAGCCCCCGAGCCCCGCGCCTCGGGGAAATTCGCTCGACTGCTCGAGGCGCACCCGCTCGAGCCGCGCAACGCGCAGCGCGGCGTGGCCCAGGGCATCGTCGCCCCCCGAGTCGAGCTCCACGCCCTGCGCGATCGCGTACAGCGTCGCGCGTGCGTACGAGGCGATGGCGATGTTACACACGCAGCCGCCCTGCTCAGTGGTGTACGGCGGCACATCGGTCCACCCTCCGCCGAAGTCCACCCGCACCGGCGCTCGCGCCACGACTTCACGCACGGTTCAGCTCGAACGCGCGCGCGCGATCGCGGCTCCCGTCTTCGACGGGGCGTGTATTCGTGCGAGAGTTTCTACCGATGTCGCCGCGTTGTTCACGCAGGGGAGTGCGACGCGCCGGAAGTTGTACATATTTTGTAGTCGCACACGCGAGGGGAGAGAGACGAGCCCAAAGCTATCGTGTGTGATGACGGCCGCCAGCCCGGCACCCGGGGAACCCGGCACGTCTTCTGCGCCTCAGGCGGTATATGCCGGATATTCGTTCCTTCTCAAATCGAACGCTGATTCTTCTCTCGAACCGCGAGCCGTACGAACATCGGCACGGAGAGATCGGAATCGAGGTGCGCCGTCCGCCGGGTGGGCTCGTGACCGCCCTCGATCCCACGATGCAGGCCACCGATGGCGTGTGGGTCGCATGGGGCTCCGGGTCGGCCGACGCCGAGACTGCGGATGACGAGGGGCGGCTGCGCGTGCCTCCCGGCGAGGACGGCTTCACGCTCCGGCGCGTCTTCCTCACCGACGCGGAAGTCGATGGCTACTACATGGGCTTCTCCAATCGCTCGCTCTGGCCGCTCTGCCATATGCTCGTGCAACACTTCGAGTATCGCACGGAATACTGGAAGACCTATCAGGAAGTCAACGCGAAGTTTGCGCGCGCCGTGGCCGATGAGGTACGCCGGTCGCCACAGAAGCCGATCGTCTGGATTCAGGACTACCACTTCGCACTTGCCGCGGAGATGCTGCGCGAGCTCGCGGAGCCCGCGCTGATCCACCAGTTCTGGCACATCCCCTTTCCCCCCGCCGACATCCTGCGCCTGCTTCCCACGGGCATCGATGAGGCCCTCCTGCGCGGACTGCTGGGGAACGATCTGGTCGAGTTCCACACCGAGCGGTACGCGCTCAACTTCCTCGGCTGCGTCGCCGAGCTCGTGCCCGAGGCGGAGATCGATGCCGACACGCTGGCGGTGCACTACGATGGCCGTCGCATCGATGTCGGAATTTTTCCGATCAGCATCGATGTCGCGCGCTACGAACAGCTCGCGAGCACGCCGGAGAGTACGGCGCTGGTCGATCGCCTCCGCCGGCGCTACGCGAGCAACGGCAAGCGACTCGGCCTCGGCGTCGATCGCGTCGACTATACGAAGGGCATTCCCGAGCGGCTGCGCGCCCTCTGCGAGTTGTGGGAGCGGCACCCCGAGATGCGCGAGACGTTCACCTTCCTCCTCGTCGCGACGCCCTCGCGCTCCGAGCTCCCCGCGTATCGAGCGCTCGAGGAGGAGATGCTCGCCACGGTGATCGAGATCAACGAGCGCTTCAAGACCGAGTCGTGGCACCCGATCGTGCTCGTCCACGAGAACGTGAGCGCCGACATGCTCGCGGGCGCATACCGCGCGGCGGACCTCTGCCTGATCTCGTCGCTGCAGGACGGGATGAATCTCGTTGCCAAGGAGTTCATCGCGTGCCAGACGGAGGAGCGCGGCGTGCTCGTGCTCAGCCGCTTTGCCGGGGCGTCGGAGGAGATCGATGGAGCGGTGCTGATCAACCCCTTCAATCTCGATGGCTTCGTCGAGGGGATCCGGCGCGCGCTGCACATGAGTGAGGGCGAACGGCGCGTGCGGATGCATCGCATGCGCCGCCAGCTGCACGAGCGCACGATCTTCGACTGGCTTGCAGCAGTGCTGACCCGCGCGCAGGACATCATCGCGGAGCGCGAGCCCGAGAGTGGCGTCGCGTGAGCGGTGCGATGGGTGCACTCACTCCCGAGATCGAAGCGCGGCTCGACGGCACTCCATTGATCGTCATGCTCGACGTCGACGGCACGCTCGCGCCGATCGTGTCGCGACCGGAGGACGCGGCGGTCGCCGCGGAGACGCGCGCGGTGCTCGAGCGGCTCGTCGCCATGAACGGGGTGCACGTCGTTCTCGTCTCGGGACGCGCGGCCGATGACGCACGCGGCATCGTGCACGTGCGTGGCGTGTGGACGGTGGGGAATCACGGCTTCGAGACCGTAACACCCGAGGGGGAGCTCGAGACGGACCCCGATCTCGCGGACCAGTCCGCAGCGATCGCGCAGGCGGCGCGGGAGCTCGAGCCGATCGTCGCGGCGGTGCAGGGGGCAAAGCTCGAGAACAAGCGGTGGACGCTGAGCGTGCACTACCGCCTGGCCGCGCGCGATGCGGTGCCGCCGCTCCGCGCAGAGGTCGAGCGCGTCGCGCTCGGACTTCGGCTGCGGATGACCGACGGCAAGGAGATCGTCGAGGTGCGTCCCATCGCGCACATCGACAAGGGAACGGCGGTGGTGTTGATGGGCGAGCGGTTGCACGGCTTCGCCGACGACGCGTCGATCGTCTTCGCGGGCGACGACCGCACCGACGAGGATGCATTTCGCTCACTGCGCGCGCGGTCCTCGCGCGCCGTGACGATTCGCGTCGATGAAAGTGGCGAAGACGAGACCGCCGCCGAGGTCAGAATGCGCGACCCGGCGGCGGTACATGACTTTCTGGAGCGGCTCGCGTCGCGTCGCGGGTGATTCCCGGAGGCGCGCGCTCGGCTACTTCTTTTTCTTCGCGGCGGGCTTCGGCTTGGAGCGTGACGCGGCGCTCGTGGGCTTGCTCGCCTTTTTCGGAGCGGCCTTCACGGACTTGCTCGCCGGCTTCGATGCACTCCTGGCCGGAGCCGGTGACGCCTTCTTCGCAGGCGCAGCGGCAGCCGCCTTTTTCGCCGGAGCGGCGAGCGCAACGGGCGCCGCGTGGGTGACATGCGGCGAATGCGATACAGGCGAATGCGCTACCGGCGAATGTTGCTCGGCCGCCTTCGCGACGACCTTTGGAACGTCCGCGACTTTCGGCGCCGGCGGCTTTGGGCGCTTCGCATACGCCTCTTCGGCCTCACGCATTAGCTTATCCGCCTCTTCCTGCGTCATCTGCCCGCGTCGTACCATGTACTGGACGAGGTCGCGTGCGCTTTCGATCGCGAAGCCGGCGATTCCGGCAGCGGCGCCGATCACATCCTTCATGGCGGCGGCGACTTTGCTCCCCGCTTCCTGACTGATCTCCTGAGCGCGGGCGGCCATTTCGGCGACCGTGTCGCGTACATCGGTGCTGCGATGACCGGGAGGACGGCGCGGAACGACCGGAGCGGCGGGCGCCCCGGGATCGGCGGGGGCGTTCGTATCTGCGGTCAGCGGCTTGTCGGCCATGGCGAGTCGCACTCCGAGTGCGCGAATGTGATAGGCAGGAAGGCCTACAATTTATATGTAGCGAAAAGTACGGTGATGGATGGTACCATCACGGGATTTCGGAGGGTAAGTATATGATTTTGCGGTGGCTATGCAAGGCGTGGCAGGGCGTGGACGACGAGGATCGAAAGTACCACGACGCGGATAACGCTCACTAACGTGTTGGACTTTGCTGACACTATCACAACACAATTGCACCATTTTAGAGCGTATACGTGCTTAAAGACATAAACGTGCTGGATTTGAGCAGGGTGCTGGCCGGGCCGCTCGCCACCATGCTCCTCGGCGATCTCGGCGCCAACATTATCAAGGTCGAGCGTCCCCGCTCCGGCGACGATACCCGCGGCTGGGGGCCGCCATTCAGTGTCGACGGAGAAAGCGCCTACTTCCTCAGCGTCAACCGCAACAAGAAGGGCGTCGCCGCCGATCTCTCGCTTCCCGCCGACCGCGCCCTCATCCGCTCCCTCCTCGCCTCCGCCGATGTCGTCGTCGACAACTTCAGGCGCGGCATGCTCGCCAGAAACGGCTTCGATGTTGCCGCCATTCTCGCAGAGCACCCACGACTCGTCTGGTGTACGATCACCGGCTTCGGCGCCGACAGCGATCGCGCCGGCTACGACTTCATCGTTCAGGCGGAGCAGGGGTGGATGGCGATTACCGGCGACGTGGAGGGAGCGCCGATGAAGGTGGGCGTCGCGCTCGCCGACGTCATCGCCGGGAAGGACGCGTGCATTGCGATCCTCGCTGCGCTCGTCGCGCGCGGGCGCACGGGTCGCGGACGCCACCTCAGCATCTCGCTCGCCGCCAGCGCGAGCGCCGCGCTCGTGAACGTCGCGCAGAACGCGCTTGTCTCCGGCGAGGAGCCGCGCCGATGGGGGAACGCACATCCGAATCTCGTTCCCTATCAGCTCTTCGAAGCGAGCGATCGCCCGATCGTCATCGCGGTCGGCAACGACGCCCAGTGGAGCGCCTGCGCCATTGCGCTCGGCCTCCACACGCTGGCGGGCGATCCTCGTCTTCTCACCAACGCGGGCCGCATCGGCGAGCGCCGACGCGTGATCGCGACGATGACGGCGCGGATCGCCGAGCGTTCGGCAGCGCACTGGATCGCGCTGCTCGACGGCGCGGGGGTGCCATGCGGGGTGGTGCGCACGGTACTCGAATCGCTGCGCGACGTGAGCGCTTCGGCCGCCACCGGCGTGCCGCCGAGCATTCCGGGCACGGTGCGCATGGCTCCACCGAAGCTCGACGAGCATGGCGCCGAGATCCGCGAGCACGGATGGTCGGCCTTTGTGACGCAGCGCTGAGCAATGCGCTACCTCGGGAACAAGACGCGGCTGCTTCCCTTTCTCCTGCGCACCATCGAGCGTCTCGAGCTCTCCCAGAAGACGGCGCACGACGCCTTCTCGGGGACCGCGGCGGTGGGGCGCGCGCTCAAGCAGTCGGGGTGGCGCGTGGCCTCGAGCGATCTCATGACGTACTCGTACGTCTTTCAGCGTGCGTACGTCGTCGCGCAAAGATCGCCGAGCTTCGCAGCGCTGCGCGCGGGCGATCCGGAGCTCAGGCGCGCGCTTCGCTCCCCCACCTTTCGGAAATCCATCGCGGGAGCGGGAGCGCTCGGTGCGATCGGAGAATATCTCGCGCGCTGGATCGACGCAGAGCGCGGTTTCATCGGAACGCACTTCGCGCCGGCCGGCGGACGCATGTACTTCACGCAGGAG
>JBBSEY010000136.1:0-8448 GCA_038239265.1 Gemmatimonadales bacterium
CGACGCGCGCGAAGTGGAGCACGCGCGCGCTCGACGCGATGATCGCGCTCGCCGCAGGCTTCATGATCTGCGTCTGCCTCACCGACATCTTTCCCGAGGCGATCGAGCGTTCCGGCGCGCGCGGCGCGATGGCTGCGCTCGCGGGCTACCTGCTCGTGCATCTGACCCAGCACATGCTCGCGCCGCACTTCCACTTCGGCGAGGAGACGCACGAGGTCACGGAGCTCGTGAGCGTCTCGGCGCTGGTTGGTTTGCTGCTCCACACGTTCGTCGACGGAGTCGCCATCGCGAGCGCCTTTCACGTGAGCGCGGCGCTCGGCTCGCTCGTGTTCATCGCGATCGTGTTGCACAAACTGCCCGAGGGATTCGCCATCGCGAGTCTCTTTCTCGCGGCTGGCGCGGGGCGTGCAAGGGCAGTGCAGGCCGGATTGGCGCTTGGGCTTTCCACGGTGGCCGGCGTGCTCGTCACCGACACGGTTCCCGCGCTCGACGCGGTCGGGCTTGGACTCTCGGCAGGAGTGACTTTGTACGTGGCAGCGTCGAATCTCGTACCGGAATTTCAGGGAAAGCGGGATTGGCGTCCGCAGCTCGCGTTCGTCTCGGGGTGCGCGCTGTACTTCGCCACGCGCGCCGTCGCGGGGATCTGACGATGGCCCAGGGGAAGAGCATGCGCGGGCGCGCGGGCGCCGGATCACCTGGGCCGTCGCTGTTCCAGCCGCCGCCAGGCTCCCAGCCGCTCGCCGCCCGGATGCGCCCCGCATCACTGGACGAGTTCGTGGGGCAGGAAAAGCTTCTCGCGCCGGGAATGGCGCTGCGAGAGTCGATCGAGCGTGGAAGGGTCACGTCGATGCTCTTCTGGGGGCCGCCGGGAAGCGGGAAGACGACGCTCGCGCTTCTCGTCGCGAACTACACCGAGCGCGAGTTCGTCCCGTTCTTCGCCGTTACCGAGGGGGTGCCGCGAGTGCGTGAGATCATCGCGGCGGCGGAGGAGCGGCTCGCGATGAGTGGGCGCGGCACCGTGCTCTTCGTCGACGAGATCCATCGCCTCAACCGCGCGCAGCAGGATGCATTTCTTCCGCATGTCGAGCGCGGAACGGTCACGCTCATCGGGGCGACCACGGAGAACCCCTCGTTCGAGATCAACGGAGCGCTCCTCTCGCGCACGCGCGTCTTCGTGCTCGAGTCACTTACCCCGGACGATGTCGGGAAGGTGCTGCGAAGCGCGCTCCGCGATCGCGCGCGCGGCCTCGGCGATCAGGAGCTTGCGATCGACGACGACGCGCTCGCGGTCATCGCGACCGAAGCCGACGGCGATGCGCGCCGCGCGCTCACCGTGCTCGACGCCGCCGCTTCGCACGTCGGCGCGAAAGGACACATTACGGTGGCCGTTGCACGCGACGCGCTGCAGCTGCGCTTCGCTCGCCACGACAAATCGGGAGAAGAGCATTTCAATCTCCTCTCTGCCTACCACAAGTCGCTGCGCGGCTCCGACCCGCAGGGCGCGCTCTACTGGATGGCGCGCATGATCGAGGGCGGCGAGGATCCGATGACGATCTTCCGGCGCGCGATCGCGATGGCCGCCGAAGACGTAGGGCTCGCCGATCCGAATGCGCTGCAGCTCGCCGTGGCCGCGCGCGACGCCTGGCACATGCTCGGTGCGCCCGAGGGATATCTCCCGCTGGCCGAGATGACGATCTATCTCGCCACCGCGCCGAAGTCGAACAGCGCGAAGACGGCACTGTCCGCGGCGATCGCAGCCGCGCGCGAGACGCCGGCCGAGGGAGTGCCGCTTCACATACGGAATGCCCCGACGGCGCTGATGAAGGAACTGGGGTATCATAAAGGGTATCAGTACGCGCACGACGCGGAAGAGGCCTACATTCCGCAGGAGTATCTTCCGGACAAGTTGCGTGGTACCGTGCTCTACGAGCCCGGGCGCTTCGGCTTCGAGAAGGAGATCAGCAAACGGCTCGCCTGGTGGGCTGAGCTCAAGAACAAGGCTGCCGGCGACGATTCGTCGTCTGACGGCTGATCACACATTCGGAGTGAGTATGCGGCGCAACTTCGTACTGGTAGCCACCGTCGCCCTCGTGAGCGCTTCGTGCGCGGGGCTCGGCAGGGGCGGCTTCAAGGAGCCGATCGTCACGTTCAAGAACGTGCGCGTCGGGGGGATAGGCCTCACGGGAGGAACGCTCGATGTCATTCTCAGCGTTTACAATCCGAACGGGTATCGCCTCGACGCCTCGCGAGTTACGTACAAGGTGATGGTCGACTCGCTCGACGTCGGTGCAGGTGCCCTCGACAGGCACTTCGCGGTGCAGAGCGGTGACTCCACCGAGGTCGTCCTGCCACTGCGCTTCAACTGGAACGGCGTGAACGCGGCCGGTCGGGAGCTGATGAAGACCGGCACCATACCGTACCGCGTGCTGGGCGACCTCACCGTCGGCTCGGGGGTCGGTGACTTCACGATCCAGTACGATCGCACGGGGAATTTCAATTCGCTCGGCGGCATACGCTGAGCTCGAAACCGGAACACGGGTAGAGCCATTTCAAGAAACTCGATCGATCTTCATCCACCGGCCGAGCGCGCGATACTGGTCGGCGCGCCGATCAAGTCGGCGCGAGCGCGGCACCTGCTGAACGAGCACCTCGAGGAGCTTTCGGAGCTCGCGGATACGGCCGGTGCGACGGTCGTGGGCGAAGTGACGCAGATGCTCGACCGGCCGCACCCCGGCACCTACCTCGGCAAGGGGAAGATCGAGGAGCTGCGCATGGTCATCGAGGAGAAGCAGGCGACGGTCATCATCTTCGATGACGAGCTCTCGCCGGCGCAGGGGCGGAACGTCGAGACGGCGCTCAACACTCGCCTCGTCGATCGAGCGGAGCTCATTCTCGACATCTTCGCGACGCGCGCGCGCACGAGCGAGGCGAAGATGCAGGTAGAGCTCGCGCAGCTCGAGTACACGCTCCCGCGACTGACGCGCATGTGGACCCACCTCGAGAAATTCCGCGGTGGCATCGGCATGCGCGGCCCGGGTGAAACACAGCTCGAAACCGATCGGCGGCTGATCAACAATCGGATCAAGCTGCTCAAGGAGCGGCTCGTCGATGTGACGCGTGCGCGCATCGTGCAGCGCCATTCGCGCAGGGAAGAGTTCCGCGTGTCACTGGTCGGCTACACGAACGCGGGAAAGTCCTCGGTGCTCCGCTCGCTCGCGGGCGACTCTCAGGTGTTCGTCGAGGACCGGTTGTTCGCGACGCTCGATCCGCTCACCCGCGAGGTCAAGCTCGGCGAGCACCAGAAGGCGCTAGTGACGGACACCGTGGGCTTCATTCGGAAGCTGCCGCATCATCTCGTGGCGTCGTTCCGCGCGACCCTCGAAGAGGTGAACGAGTCGGATCTGCTCCTCCACGTGATCGACGCGAGCCGCTCCACGTGGGAGGATCACGTGCAGGTGGTCGACGCGGTGCTCAATGAGCTCGGCGTGCTGAACAAGCCGGTGCTCCATGTCTTCAACAAGACCGACCGCCTGGACCACGACGCGCTGCTCTCGCTGCAGGAGCAGGTGCGCGACGAATACCCGGACTCGATTTTCGTGTCGGCGGTCGCGCCGGACGGGCTGGAGCCATTGCTCCGGGCGCTGACGACCCGGGTGCGCACGATGCGCCCAGTGTCGGAAGTACGAATCCCTGCGAGCGACGGCCGTCTCCTTGCCGAGCTGCATCGCGAGGGAGAGGTAATCGATCAGCGGAGCGAGGACTCGGAGCTCGTGCTCCACGTGCGCGCGACCGAGGCGCTGATCGGCCGTCTCAAGCGGGGCGGGGCGACGGTCAGTTAGCTCGGTGATGAGTTGCCGAGCGTGTCGGCAACCATTGCACTACCAGTTCAATGCGTGATGCTTTCTTTGCTGACCGCTCTAAATCCGCACCGCCGGCAGCCCCCCGATGTCCGGCGGCGTGTAGCTCGGCGCTCTTCGAATCACCGGGCTGCGGCGCTCGGGGGTAGTCGCCGCTCCAGCCACCAGTCGCTCCTCCCAGATCGCGCGCGCCATCGCGATCGCGCCCGGCGGACACATCTCGACGCATGCACCGCAACGCGTGCACTGCGCACTCTCGACCACGACGATTCGCACTTCATCGCTCGAGAAGGAGAGCGCCTTCTCCGGGCACCCGCTCACGCACTTGCCGCACTTCGTGCAATCGTCGGAGATCACCGGAAGCACCGTACAGTCGAAGCAGCGCGACGCTTCGCGCGCAATCTCCTGCACGTCGCGGAGCGCACTGCTCGAGAACGGATCGGCGGGAGGGGCCGTCGAGGCGGCGTTGTCGACGCGGTGCGCGGCGATCGCGCGGGCGGCCCGCTCACCGTCCCATTCGTCCTCGCCGAGCTCCACCCACGCGGACGACACCACCGTGCGTACGACGGTCTTGGTGAGCGCCGCGTGGATCTGCCATGCGGCGCGCTTGCCGTCGGCGACCGCGTGCGCGATAGTGCGGTGGCCGAAGGCGCATGCGCCACCGGCCCACACACCGCGCAACGACGTCTGCAGCGTGAGCGGGTCCACCGCGATGAATCCGCTGTCGTCATGTTTGAGCTCGGGACCGAACTGGCGTCCGGGCGTGCGGCGCGCAGCCGTGACCAGCGAGTCGCAGGCGAGCACCTTGGTCACGCCTTCGGTCGCGTGCGCGATCTCCACGCCGGCGAGCGCCCCCTGCTCGTCGGTGAGGTAGCGGCGCGCCCGCCAGCCACCGTGGAGAATCACCCCATCCTGCAGCGCCGCGGCGAGTGCTGCTGGCTGGGCCGATGTCGACTCGAGCGGCTCGGGGAGCACCGCGTGCGCGGTCGCGACGCTCCTCGCCTCTTCACTGCGCGGGCGGCGGAGCGCGACGCGCGCGGCGTCGAGGGCGAGATCGCCATCGCCGATGACGACCACGCGTCCGCTCAGCGGTACGTGCTTCGCCAACACGGACATCGCATCGACGACGCGCGGATGCGCCGGCTGATCGGGGAAGAGCTCGTCCGCCGCGGCCGATGCGCCCACCGCGAGGAAGATCGCGTCGAACTCGGTGGCGAGCATCGCGCGGAGGGTTTCGATCCCCGTCACCGGAGCGTTCGAGGCGAACTGTGCGTGCGTCGAGAGAATCGATGCGCATTCGGCGCGCGCGCTCGCGACGGGAAAGCGGAACGCGGGGATCGCGCCGGTGAGCACCCCCCCCGGCTCGCTCGATTCGTCGAAGATCGTGCTCTCGTGGCCGAGGAGGGCGAGGTCGTGCGCGCAGGCCATCCCGGCGGCGCCGGCGCCGACGATCGCGACGCGCTTGCCGGAGCGTGGGGCGCGAAATGCGTTGTCGGGCGTCTGCCCCACGAGCCCCGCCACCGAGCGCGCGTCATGCGCGGTGGTGCACGGCTCGGGAGAGGGCAGCGTCTGCGGCGTCGAGAAGCCGCTCGCATAGGCCTCCAGCGCCGCGATGGCGACCGGGGCGCCGAAGCTGCGCCGGTTGCAAACCGCTTCGCAGGGGGCGTGGCAGCCGTGCCCGCACGCGCTCGCGAATGGGTTCGGGCCGCGAGCGAGAAGGAAGGCGCGCGGGTGGTCGCCCGCGAGGAGCGCGCTCGCGATGGCCGGAGCGTCCACGCCCAGGGGGCACCCGTTGTGCGAACATGGCACGAGTGCCGAGAGCGCCACGGGGGCCAGTGGCAGTGGATATCGTTTTGCTTGATCGCTCAATTTGCTTCCGTTAAGTTCCGGCATCCGAGGCGTGCGCGCCGCGCTCTACTTTAGACTGCCAACGCCCCGGCGAGGTTACCGGCGTTGCGCGGGGGGCGTCGTCCTAGCGGCGCGCCCTCACCTCCCAATCATCGGCCTGTGGGAACTTTCGAAACGCTGTCGGACAAAATCGACCGCCGCGAGCTGGTTTGCGGTGTCATGGGACTCGGCTACGTCGGCCTTCCGCTTGCCGTCGAAATGGGCCACGCAGGGCTGAAAGTGATCGGCTTCGAGGTAGCAGAGCGTGTCGCCTCCCTCGTGAATGCCGGCGAGAGCCACATCAAGGACGTCAAGGGGGCGGACGTCGCATCGCTGCGCCGCTCCGGGCGGCTCGAGGCGACCACGGACATGTCGCGCCTGGGCGAGTGCGACGTCATCTCGGTGTGCGTCCCGACCCCGCTCGGCAAGACCAAGGATCCGGACATGTCGTACATCGTCGCAGCCACCGAGGCGATCGTGGAGCGGCTCCGCCCCGGGCAGCTCGTAGTGCTCGAATCGACGACGTATCCCGGGACGACGAGTGAGTTGATGCTCCCGCGCCTCGAGTCCATCGGGCTCGCGGTGGGAAAGGACTTCTTCCTTTGTTTCTCTCCTGAGCGTGTCGATCCCGGCAATCCCACGTGGTTCACGAAGAACACACCGAAGGTGCTCGGCGGCGTCACCCCCCAGTGCACGGAGCTCGGTGGTCGGGTGTATGGCCTGTTCATCGACAAAGTCGTCGAGGTTTCGTCCCCCGAGGCGGCGGAGCTCGCGAAGCTGCTCGAGAACACCTTTCGCATGATCAACATCGGTCTCGTCAACGAGATGGCGATGATCTGCGACCGACTCGGCGTGGATGTGTGGGAGGTCATCGAGGCCGCGGCGACCAAGCCGTTCGGGTACATGAAATTCACCCCCGGCCCCGGACTCGGCGGGCACTGCATTCCGCTCGATCCGCACTATCTCGCGTGGAAGATGCGTACGCTGCACTACAAGACGCGAATGATCGAGCTCGCGGGTGAGATCAATACCGAGATGCCGGCGTTCTGGGTTGGGAAGCTCCAGGACGCGCTCAACGATGCGGGGAAAGCGCTCAAGGGGTCGAAGGTGCTCGTGCTCGGCGTCGCCTACAAAAAGGACATCGATGATCTACGCGAGTCCCCCGCGCTCGAGATTCTCGATCTGCTGACGAACAAGGGAGTGGTCGTGAGCTATCACGATCCATACGTCCCCGAGATCGTCGCCGATGGGCACACCCCCGCGGGAGCGGTGGGCGTGTCGGTTCCGTTCACGGATGCTGCGCTGCGGAGTGCGGACGCGGTGATGGTCGTGACCGATCACTCGTCCATCGATTACTCACGCGTCTGCGCCCATGCGCAGCTCGTGATCGATACGCGGAATGCGTGCAGCAGTCGCGCGCCGCTGCATCCGGAACGCGCGGTCGTCGCCCACGCCTGAGCCCCAACCGAACACATGGAGCGATACGTGAGCGTGCTCGGCGACGATCGCCCGATTCGAATCATGCTGGTGGGGTGCGGTCGCATCAGCGAGCGCCACATCGACGCGATCACCTCCAACGAGCAGCTCGAGCTCGTCGCTGTGTGCGACGAGGTGCCAGATCGCGCGAAGGCCGCATCCGAGAAGGCGGGGGTGCCGTATTTCACAAGCTACGAGAAGATGCTCGATTCGGCGAAGGCGGACGTCGTCGCGATCTGCACGCCGAGCGGGATGCATCCGCGGCAGGGAATCATGGCGGCGGAGCGCGGTCTGCACGTGATCTGCGAAAAGCCGATGGCAACACGGCTCGAAGAGGCGGACGCGCTGGTCAAGGCGTGCGACGCGGCTGGGGTGAATCTCTTCGTGGTGAAGCAGAACCGGTTGAATCCGTCGATCCAGCTGCTCAAGCGGTGTCTCGACGCGGGGCGTTTCGGCCGCATCTACCTGGCGAATACGACCGTGCGGTGGAATCGCCCGCAATCCTATTACGACATGGCGCCGTGGCGGGGGACGTGGGAGTTCGATGGCGGTGCGTTCATGAATCAGGCGAGCCACTACGTCGACATGATCCAGTGGCTCGTCGGGCAGGTCGAGTCCGTGACGGCGCGGACGGCGACGCTCGCGCGGCGCATCGAGAGCGAGGACACCGGCGTCGCCATTCTGCGCTTCCGCAACGGCGCGCTCGGGACGATTGAGGTCACCATGCTCGCGTATCCGCGAAACATGGAGGGTTCGATCACGGTGATCGGCGAGCGGGGCACCGTGAAAGTGGGTGGCACGGCGCTCAATCGCATCGAGCACTGGGAATTCGCGGAGTACGATGACATCGATCGCGAGGCGGAGCTGTTGCGCGCCGCGCCGAATCCGCTGTCGGTGTACGGGTCGGGGCATCGGCCATACTACGAAAACGTGATCGCCGTGCTGCGCGGTGAAGCGGCGGCGGAAACGGACGGACGCGAGGGGCGGAAGTCGCTCGAGCTGATTCTCGCGATCTACGAGTCCGCGCGTTCGGAGCAGGAGATCGCGTTGCCGCTCCGCGCTTTTTCGCGCGAGAATCAGCGCGCGTGAGGGATCCGGACGCGCGCGGCGCCCGGCCCGAGATGCGCGAGCTGCCGAACGGCACGTTCGTGCACGAGTCGGCGTACATCGACGACGAGAGTGTGCTCGGCGCGGGGACGAAGGTGTGGCATTTCGCGCACGTGATGGC
>JBBSEY010000137.1:0-8439 GCA_038239265.1 Gemmatimonadales bacterium
ATCGCGAGGCGCTTCTGCACGATCTCGGCGTTCGGATTGTTGCCGTAGCGGGGATAGCGCATCCCAGCGCCGGTGCCGGTCTCCTGCATGAAATTGACGCTCTGGTAGATCGGCGAGCCGACCGGCTCGCCCACCTCGCGCGTCTCGCGACCGCCGTGCACGGCGAGCGTCGCCAGCGACGGCGTCGGTGTCGCATGAAGTGTTGGATGCGGCTTGCTGCTCTTCGTCAACTCGGTACTCCCGGGAGGCTAGACGAGCCCTGGATCGCGCGGCGTGCCGTACGCTGCCTTCACGAGCGTAATGATCTCGGATGGCGACGCGCCGGCGACATCGCGCAAGATGACATCGCCGCGCGGCACGGTGTCGTCGATGCGAACGGTCGCGAGCTCCTGTCGCCGGGGACCGTGGACCCACACGAGCTCCCCATCCTCGATGAGCCGCATGCGAGCATCGTCCGCGCGCATGCGCACCTGGGTCCCCCGCTCGGTGTCGCCGGCGCGCGTCGCAATCAGGCGCGCGACGCGGAGCGGCGCGTTGTGTCGCTCACTCACGTCACTGCGCCTACCACCACGTAACCGCCGTCCAGTTCCATCGCGAGCCGACGGCGGCAGAGCGCTCCGATCACACGCTCGACCTGCTCGGGGGCGATCCCCGCTTCGCGCGCGAGATCCACAGCCATCGAGCGGCCGAGCCGCGACATCGCTTCCCACGCGCGGCGCTCCGGATCCTCAATCGTGCCGACGAGCACCACGGTGCCATCCTCCGCCTGCGCCACGATCGCGAGGTTGTGCCGCTCGAGCACGGTTTCAATCGCGTCGAGATGCGAGTCACTCACGCCGCGGAAGAGGAAGTACGCGTCGCGCGGGGCCGACGCATCCGCGTAGCGCATCAGGAGCTTCGCGACGATTTCGTCCGCGCACGAGTAGTCGAGCAATCCCACATGTGAGAAGTCGATGACGGTGAGAGAGCGATCGCCGAGCTCGGAAAGCTGTTTCTCGATCCCGTCGCGAACGGCGGCGCCCGTGGGGCGCGTCACCAGGTCGGAGTAGAGGTCGCACACAGTGCGGCGAAGCACGGAGCTGAGGTCGATGTGGTTGATCACCGGTCGGTAATCCGCTCCGGGATGGTTATCTGCATCTGTGCACCTGGAAATGGCGGCATTTTTTCCTCGAGCGGGACATCCTCATCCCAGCTCGGTACGATTGCGATGCGAGCGGTGCCGGAGCGGACGGAGAGTTTCCCGTCCCATCGGCCGATATAGCGACGAACGCCGGCGAGTCCCTGCCCGCGTCCCGGATCACGAAAACGACTGACGCCGCGAATGACGGCTTCCTCGAGCGCCATCCCAT
The DNA here is from genome assembly GCA_038239265.1 of Gemmatimonadales bacterium. GTDB lineage: Bacteria > Gemmatimonadota > Gemmatimonadetes > Gemmatimonadales > Gemmatimonadaceae > FEN-1250. The sequence goes on from JBBSEY010000137.1 coordinate 1,350, forward strand.
CGTCCCATCGGTCGCTCATGCGCCGCCCCTGCGCGCTCTCGAGGGACTGACGGAAGCCGACGCCCGCGTCGCACACCGCGATCACGACGACGCGGCGGCCGAGCCGCTTCTGCCAGCGATACGTCTGCACGGCGACCCATCCGCCGCGCCCCGCGTGCTCGACGATGTTCTGGCATGCCTCACTCAACGTCATCGCGAAACCCATCGTGGCCTTCGCGTCGATGTTGAGTTCTTTGACGAGGATCGATGCCGACTTCTGCTGAATGCGCCCGACGACCTCGTGCACGTCCTCGCTCTTGGCGACGGACGTGATCTCGAGAAGGACGTCGGACTCGCCGCTGGCCCGCGCGCGATGGACGGCGCCGTGCATCTCGAAGAGATCCTCGGCGTGCTTGAAGAAGCCGGTGCGCGCCCAGTAGGAGCCTGTCTCTTCGGACTCCGGAGACACCAGTGCGGGTTTCTCGGCGCGCGTTTGCGCGACGGTGAGCAGCGCGGTGAGCCCGTACGGCGACGCCCAACGCGTGTGCCGGCCGTCGAGCAGCACTTTCTCGTCGATCGGTATCGGCGCGAGTTGCTCGAGCACCGTCTCGAAGGTACGCTCGTCGAGCGACGGCGGAAGATTGATGACCGTCGTCATTGTGAGATCAGCTCTCCGCGCAGATGGCGGGTGAGTCCCGATGCTCCGCGAAACATGAGATTGCGCGCCGCGGCGCCGTGCGCGGCGCGCATTGCGCCATCGATGCTCTCGCCCGCGAGCAGCCGCGAGAAGAACGTTGCGCCCCAGACGTCGCCGCAGCCGGTCGGGTCGCCGCTGTCGAAGGACGTGGGGACGGGAACGAGCGCCGTGCGCAGCGGTCCGACATCGATGCCGGTGGTGGTGACGCGCAGATCGGCGAGCGCCTCGAAGCCCGGCGCGGCGAAGTACACCGCACCCTTCGAGCCGAGCGTGACGGTGAGGCAGCGCACGCCGGCCATCATCGCGGTGGCCGCGAGCTCCATCGGATCGCGCGCGACGGTCGTCACCTCATCCTCGTTCATCTGCAGCAGATCGAAGCAGCGGCACCACTGGTCGATGTTCGGAAGTGGCTGCAGCACGCGCCATCCGTCGGGCTGCACGGCGTGCACCTTCATGTGCAGGTCGCAGTAGATCGGACCCGTGAAGTTCTGGCGGACGAGCTGGCACGTCTCGAGATCGAGCTCCCATCCACTCATGAAGTTGATGTAGAGCGCGTCGAGGTCGCGCAGCAGCGGCCGGAGACCGAGCCAGCTCCACCCCGGCAACCCGCCCGTGAGCTTCTCGGCGCGGCGTTCGCTCGTCTCGTAGCGCAGCTCGACGCGGTTATTGGGGTAGGGAACGCCGATGAGCGCGGCATCCGGGGCGACGTGCGAGAGCGTGGCGATGAACTCGCGCGCGCGCGGCGCGAGATCATCGCCGACCTTCACGAGCGGCACAATCTCCCAGTCATCGGAGAGGCTTGCGTCGAGCGCGCTGAGCGCGTACGCGCAGCCACCCCACTCGGTCACCGGCTCCGATCGCGGATCACGCCCGTAAATCGTGTCCCAGACGAAGGTGCTGATGACGCCAAGTCGTTTGCGCCGCATCATCTCAGACCGCCCCGAGCTTTTGCTGCTTGAAGGTCGCGACCGCGCCGACCATCCCCGCGCTCGAGCGCAGCGTGCCCGCAACGATGCGACACGCGTCGACGGCGGGGCGAAAAGCACGGCGCTTGACCTCGGCGCGCAGCGGCTCGAAGAGCGGCTCGCCCGCCTGCGTCACGCCGCCGGTGATGACGACGACATCCGGATTGAGGATGTTGAGGAGATTCCCGATCCCCGTGCCGAGGAACCTCGCGGTGTCGCGCACGACCTCGAGGGCGAGTGCGTCGCCCGCGTTGGCGGCGGCGTAGATCGTCGCGGCGGTGAGCTCATCGAGGTTGCCGTGTACCATCCGCCGGAGCATCGAGACCTCATCGCGCTCGAGCGCCTCGCGCGCGCGCAACGCGATCGCGGGGCCCGATGCGTACGCCTCGAGGCAACCGTAGTTGCCGCAGCGGCAGTAGCGGCCGGTGGAATCGATCGTGGTGTGCCCGATCTCGCCCGCGACATCCGACGAGCCGTGATAGAGGACGCCGTTCATGATGATGCCGCCGCCGATTCCGGTGCCGATCGTGATCCCGACGACGTTGCGAGCGCCCTGCGCCGCGCCCTTCCACCACTCGCCCATCGTCGCGCAGTTCGCGTCGTTGTCGAGCGCGACGGGAAGGCCGACGCGGCTCGAGATCGAATCGCGCAGCGGAAAGTCGCGCCAGCCGAGATTCGGCGCGACGACGACCATCCCTTGCTCGCGATCCAGCGGTCCCGGAGCTCCCACGCCAACGCCCAGAAAATCCTTCTTCCCGATCTTCTCGGTTTCGCTGACCTGCGCGATGACCTCCGTCACCATCTTCGCGATGCGATCGACGACGGCGTCCGCGCCCTCCTCGGCATGCGTCGATTCCTGATGCACGGCGAGCTGGCGGCTCCCGTCCTCGGGCATCGCGCCGACGACGATGTTCGTGCCGCCGAGATCGACGCCGACGATGTATCCCATCCGGTCGCCCGTCACGCGCGGCTCCGAAGCGACTCAGCAGGCATCGAGCACCTCATCCACGGCGAGCGCCACCGCGTCGACCGCGAGCTCGCGCATGCAGCGCCAGTGCCCGAGGGGACAGTGCGGTGGGCCGTGATGATGGCAGGGGCGACAGGCAAGCGAGTCGAGTCCGAGAGTGATGGAGTGAGGAGCCAGCGGACCGAAGCCGAAGCTGCTGACCGTCGGCCCAAAAATAGTGATAGTTGGCGTGCCCATTGCCGAGGCCAGGTGCTGCGGCGCAGAGTCGTTGGTAACCAGCAACTTCGCACGTCCGATCAATTCGGCTGAGGCAAGCAACGACAACGAGACCGTGCCGTCAACCACCCCTTGCGCGCCGGAAAATTCTGCGATAGATGCGGCCTCCGATCGGTCCGCCGCGCCACCGATGATCGCGAGGCGAAAGCGCGGAGCGAGCGCTCTCGCGAGCTGCGCGTAGTACGGCCATCGCTTCGTTCCCCACACGCTCCCGGGCGCGAGTGCAACGATCTCGCGATCGTCGCCATCCGGGCCGAGCAGTGCGTCCACCGCGGCGCGCTCGGCATCGCCAGGGGAGAGCGTCGGCGCCGGGGCCTCACCCAAGGGCTGCCGCGCCGGAAAGGCGAGACGCCAGACGCGCTCCGCGTGATGCCGGTCCTCGTGGTACGGCACCCGCGTGGTGTAGAACGTCTGCCCTGACGATCCCTCGAAGCCAACGCGCTGAGGGTAACCCGCCGCCAGCGCGAGCGCCCCACTCCGCACCGAGCGCTGCGCGAGGTACGCGACCGCCGGTGGAGCCCCCTCGCGCGCCTCGGGGGCGCGCACGCGCTGCGCGAGACGGCGAAAGCCGAGCAGTCCCTTGTCGGCACCTCGCTTGTCGTAGACGAACAGCGTGCGGATGTCGGGGTTGCGGGCAAGGAGCGGCGCCGACGCCGGCGTCACCACCACATCCACGGGACCTCGCCTGGCGAGCTCCGCGATGAGCGGCGTGGTGAGCACGGTGTCGCCGAGGAAGCTGGTCTGCACGACCAGCTGATGGGGGCCCGTCGCAGCAGCGAGGGCCATCAATCCACCTGCAGCACCGCGAGAAACGCTTCCTGCGGAATCTCCACCGATCCCACCTGCTTCATGCGCTTCTTTCCTTCCTTCTGCTTCTCGAGGAGCTTGCGCTTGCGCGAGATGTCGCCGCCGTAGCACTTGGCGAGCACGTCCTTCCTCAGGGCTTTCACCGAGCTGCGCGCGATGATCTTGTTCCCGATCGCCGCCTGGATCGCGACCTCGAACAGCTGCCGCGGGATCAACTCCTTCAGCTTGTCCGCGATCTTGCGCCCCCAGTCGTACGACTTGTCGCGATGGATGATCACCGAGAAGGCGTCGATCGGATCGCCGTTGATCAGCATCTCGAGCTTCACGAGATCGCTGGTGCGATAGTCCAGCATGTCGTAGTCGAGGCTGGCATACCCCCGGCTTATGGTCTTCAGCTTGTCGAAGAAGTCGAGGATGATCTCGCCGAGCGGGAACTCGAAGTCGAACTCCACGCGCGCGGTGTCGAGGTACGACATGTTCTTGTAGACGCCGCGGCGCTCGGTGGCGAGCGACATGATCGGACCGATGTATTCGGACGGCGCCATGATGCGCGCCTTCACGAACGGCTCCTCGATCCTGGAGATCGTGCCGGGATCGGGGAGCTTGGCGGGACTTTCCCGCAATTCCATCGTGCCATCGGTGCGATAGACGTGATACTCCACGCTCGGCACCGTGGTGACGAGATCGAGATCGAACTCGCGCTCGAGCCGCTCCTGCACGATCTCCATGTGCAGCAGGCCGAGGAAGCCGCAGCGAAAGCCGAAGCCCAGAGCGGTGGAAGTCTCCGGCTCGTAGTTGAGCGAGGCATCATTGAGCTGGAGCTTCTCGAGCGCATCGCGGAGCCCTTCGTACTGCGTGGTGTCCGTGGGGTAGAGCCCCGAGAACACCATGGAATGCACGTCCTTGTATCCCGGGAGCGGCTCGACGTCGGGCTTCGATGCATCGAAGACGGTGTCGCCTGCGCGCGTCTCCTTCACGGTGCGCACGTTGGCGACGACGAAGCCGACCTCACCCGGGCCGAGCGACTCGGTCTCGACCTGACGCAGCTGATTGTAACCGACCTGCGCGACCTCGTAGGAGAGCCCCGAGCCCGCAGCGAAGCGGATCATCATGCCGGGCTTGAGCGTGCCATCGATCACGCGCACGCTCGGCACGGCGCCTCTGTACCGATCGTAGTACGAGTCGTAGATCAGCGCGCGGAGCGGAGCGTCGGCGTCGCCGTACGGCGCGGGGACGCGGCGCACGATCGCCTCGAGGAGCTCGGGGATGCCGAGTCCCTCCTTCGCGCTCACGAGGAGAATGTCGTCCTTCTCGGCGCCGATGAGATCGTGCAGCTCCTGCTTGCGGCGCTCGGGCTCGGCGCCCGGCAGATCGATCTTGTTGAGGATCGGAATGATCTCGAGCCCGGCGTCGAGCGCGAGGAAGAGATTCGAGAGCGTTTGCGCCTGAATCCCCTGTGATGCGTCGACGACGAGGATCGCGCCCTCGCATGCGGCGAGCGAGCGCGAGACTTCGTAGGTGAAGTCGACGTGCCCCGGGGTATCGATGAGATTGAACTCGTACGCCTCGCCGTTGTTCGCATTGTACGTCATGCGAACGGCATTGAGCTTGATCGTAATGCCGCGCTCGCGCTCGAGATCGAGCGTGTCGAGCACCTGCGCCTTCATCTCCCGCTTCTGCAGCATGCCCGTGGCTTCGATCAACCGGTCGGCGAGCGTCGACTTGCCGTGGTCGATGTGCGCGACGATGCAGAAGTTGCGGATGTGATCGAGCTTCAACGGCGATCCGGGTCGTGGGGGCGGGGAATCGGAAAATATAACGGCCTCGGCACCTCGCCGTCGGCTGGATGACAGTTGGAAATGACTTTCACGACGCCTAGCTTCCTCTCCTCAATGGATACGGCACGCGCGACGCGCGCCGATCTGCTCGACCCCGCTACGATCGCGGCGCTCGGACGGATCGAAGTGACTGCTCGGTGGATCGTCGATGGCTTCCTTTCCGGGCTGCATCGTTCGCCACGGAAGGGATTTTCGGTGGAGTTCGCCGAACACCGTCCGTATCAGGCGGGTGATGAGCCCCGTCACGTCGATTGGAAGCTTGCGGCGCGCGCGGATCGCTGGGCCGTCAAGCAGTACGAGGAAGAGACCAACCTTCGAGCGACCATCGTGCTCGACGTGAGCCGCTCGATGGCGTGGACCGGTGCGCCGGCGCGACTCACGAAGCTGGCGTACGCCGAGCGTCTCGCTGCCGCGATCGCTCTGCTGTTCCTGAGACAGCGCGACGCCGTCGGCCTGGTGCGCTTCGATGACATCGTCCGCTCGTCGGTGCCGCCGCGCGCGCGCATCGGGCAGTGGGTGCGCCTCGTCGCCGCGCTCGAGGAGCCGGGGGCGGGGCGCGCCTCGCACGCCGCCGGCGCGCTCGAGGCGGCGGGGCGGCTCATCGCGCGGCGCGGGATGGTGGTGCTCCTCTCCGATCTGCTCATGGACCCGCACGACGTCGTGATGACGGTGCGCGGGCTGCGCCACGCGGGGCACCAGGTGGTCGTCATGCACCTTCTCGATCCGGCGGAGCTCGATCTGCCGCAGTCGAGCGAGGCACTGTTCGTCGATCCCGAAAGTGGCGAGGACGTCGCGGCGACGGTCGCCGACGTGCGTGCCGCGTATCAGGCGACGGTGCGGGAGGCGCAGGCGGAGTGGCGCCGCGCCCTCAGCGCATACGGCGCATCGTACGAGCCGGTGATCACCGATGCGCCGTTCGGCGTCGCGCTTCGCCGAGCATTCTCGGAGCGCCAGGAAGCTCCGTGATGGCCGCGTACTCGAAGGGCGCGCTCCGCCGCGCGCGCCTCGCGCGGCAGGAGTCATAATAGTGGGATTTCTCGCTCCCCTCTGGCTGCTCGCCGGTGCAGCGGCTGCGGTGCCGCTGCTCATTCATCTCATGCGCCGGCGCGCGGGCCTCCGCATCGAGTTTCCAGCGGTGCGCTACCTCGTGCGCGCAGAGCGCGAGCATTCGCGCGACCTGCGGCTCCGCAATCTGCTCCTCATGCTCCTCCGCGTCATCGCCGTGGTGCTCATCGCCCTCGCGGCCGCACATCCCATCATTCGAATGGCGGGGGGCGGCCACGCGCGCACCGCGCTCGCCATCGTGCTCGACAACTCGCTCAGCACATCCGCGATCGTGGGGGGGAAGCCGGTGCTGCAACAGCTGCAGTCGCGCGCGCGAGAGATCCTCGGGCGCACCGCATCTACCGATCGCGTGTGGCTCGTTACCGCCGATGGAGTCGTGCACGGTGGGAGTCGTGACGCCGTCCTCGATGCGGCCGTGCACACGGAGTCGTTCGGCGGGGCGGGGGACCTCCGCGCGGCGACGGCGCGCGCGGCGCTGCTCGCGCGCTCCGCCGCG